>PLIU01000234.1 GCA_003140095.1 Verrucomicrobiales bacterium
GTCGCCGTTGGCCAGCCAAAGTTTGCAGGAATAATCGGTGCGGCCGGCGGTGGAAGGGCGCGGGGCAAATCCAATTTGCGCCACGCTCTCCGGCTTGAAATCAATCGGCTCGGACGCGTCGGGATGTTGCCAGCGGATGAGGCTGCCGGGCTGGATTTCGAGCAATTTGCCGTAGAGCACGTCGCCATCGCGGAGGGAGAGACAATCAGCCTCCGCATTGGTGGGCGCCGGCTCGGCAGACAAGGGCGCAGCTACGGCGTTGAGGGCCAGAAGGCCGGCCAGGACCATGCGGAAAGATTTATTCATCCAGTTCCTCAAACTCCTTGTTATCGGCGGCCACTCCTTCCGCTTTGGGACGGTTGAGGTTGAATTCCATTTCGCGGATGGAGCGTGGCTGGAAGGCCAGGGAACCAAATATCGCGCTCTGGCCCGCAACCGCCTTGTCATCCCATTTCTCCAGTTGAAAGGAAAGACTGCCGCCGCCGGGAAAATGAGCGCGGACTTGCCACGGGCTGGGCGGTTCAGTCGAGGCCTTGGCGGCGGCAAACTCCATCTGTGTCACCCGCTCCAGCGGAATCTCCAAAACCTTTTCTCCCAGGGCCAGCCGGGCTTTGCCGTCCTGGATGGACTCGATTTTCCCGGCCGCCCGGTCGTGATTGATGAAATAAATGGCATCGATATTAGTGGCCAGAGCGGCCGTTTCCGGCTCGCACCGGCCCTCCCATTGGCTGATCTTGAGATGGCTCAATTTAAGGGTCGAGCTGGACAACTGCTGCTTGAACATCACGCCCGTGCCGCTGCCAAAGCCGAAATCCTTCCAGGTTTTGGCCAGGAGATGATTGATAAACACGGAAACCGTTCCCTGCGCTTTGTCGCACTCAATGGCCACATGCATCCGGCTTTGCCCTTCGCTCCCGGGCACCGGAGCATTGGCCATGTTCAAAAACATGCCCGTGTTTTGGATCTGGTTGAGAGAGATTTGGCGGGGCGTCAAATTCACCACGCACGAGCCGCCGTTGATCTCCAGCCGGCCCGTCGCGTCGCAGTAAATACCCGCTTCGAGCGCGAAGACTCCGGTCCAAGCCACGTCGAATTCAACCGTGCAGGAATTAGTCAGGTTCAGTTCCCGTCCCAGCGTGCCCGGCCCGGTCCCGATAAAGGCCCCGTCATGAAAAGTCCAACTTTTCGGAGAATTGTTGACTACCACCCAGCCGCCGGCGTCGTAAGGCCCCTCGTATTCGACGGAGTAGTTGGGGGACAACAACGTGATCGCCCGCACCGCCGCGCGCGGGATGACCATCGAGCCGCCAAACCATGTGCGCAAACCGAGCCGCTCGCTATCCAGCGACGTGATTGAGCCATATAGGTCGTCCCCGTCGGCAAACCAGAGATGGCAGGTCGGACTCATGCTCACAGACTGTGCGTGGGCGAAACGGATGAAGTCGACGTGGTCTGGGCGGAAGTGGATGGGGTTCCTGGCCTCAGGTTGCGCCCAAGTCAGGCCGTGTTCCAGGTCCATGCGCGCTAGTTGGCCGTGCAAGGCGGAACCGTCCACGAATTCGAGCACGTCGCTGGTCGGTTCGGGCATCCGCTCCGCTTTGGCGGCCTGGTTTCCGAATTGCAGAAAGGTCTGGCCGGGCTGGAACTGCTGAAACTGGAACTGCTGCTGAAGGATCTGTCCAACCGCGCCCAGAGGCAGCCAGCACAGCAGTAAACAGGCCCAAGCGGTGTTACCTTTCATAGATTGGCAGATAGCGGTAATTCAGGGCCAGCGACAGCAGCGAACCGGCCGTGGCAAATGTCGTCCCGAGCTGTCCGTCCCAATTGCCTTCCCCCCCTTGGCTGGCGCGCAAAGAGGCGATGTTCTCCCGATTCCAATTTTGCCACAGTTCGGGCGAGCCGTGGAAATAAGCCTGCGAGGCGTAGTAGAGGAAGTATTGCGGATACTGCGCATCGGGCCGGCTGGTCTTCAAATAGCTGAAGGCGGCCTTGAAGGCGGGCGAATTCTTTTCCTTGGCCAGCGAAAGCACCACGCACCCGATGGCCGTACGCGTGGCATTGGGCGAAATGGGAGAGATGTAGCCGAAGCCGCCATCGGGCGTCTGGCAGGAGAGAAAAAATTTGAGGCCGTTCTGGATGACCTCCTCGGGCACGGCGATGCCGGCATTGCGCGCGGCGAACAACGCCACCATTTGCGCCCCGCTCACCGTGGTGTCCGCGTCCCTGGACTCCGGCGAGTAGCGCCAGGCGTGCAGGTTGTTTTCTGCTTGCGCGCCGACGATCAGCCGCACCGCCTTTTCCAAGGCCGGCCCCAGTCGCGGATCATCCACCGCCCCGTAGGATTCGGCCAGCGCCAGGGTGGAAAACCCGTGATTGTACATCGTCGGGCCAATATAACCGGTGGTGGGATCACTGTGCTTTAAAACGTAGTCCAGCCCGCGGCGAATGGTCGTGCTGTACGGGCCGAAATTCGGATCATCCCCGTGGGCCAGCAGGCTGATGACGGCCAGCGAAGTCACGGCCGGCTCCGCTGCGTACGGCGCGTCGGGCCAATTCCCCTCTGCCGCTTGCGTCCGGGCCAGATATTGCAGGCCGTGAACGTACATCTTATCGACCTCCGCGGCCACGATTCCGGCCGAGCCGGTATATAACTGTTGGGCGGACGCGATGCCCGCGCACAGCGCGACAGTCACATATAATAATTGAGCCTTACTCCTTCGATTTTTCAAGGCCATGATAATAATTCTCCAACGCATCCCGATACTCGGCCGGCGCGCTCTCGATGACTCCGGCCGCCTGGTTGACCGAGCGGCCGCCGGCGCCCTTGCCCGCCGCGTTGCCCAAGGACTGGCCGCCGGCGCGGCTCGTTGTGCCGCCCGGACTGCTCAATCCGCGGTTGGGCTGGGCGGCAAACGCCTTGCCCTTGCCCGCATTGCGCGTCATTTGCATCAGAAACTGCATTTCCTCATCAGAATTGGCGTTCTGGCTGGGCGAGCCTTGCGAGTTGGCGCGCTGGGCCTGCTCGTTAATCAAGTTGATCAAATCGGAAAGCGACTCGACGGTTTTGACCTCGGCCCCATCGGCCGGCTGGCCCGTCTGCGGCTGGCGCAGCAAGGTGAGGACTTCTTTCATCGCGCCCGCTGTGTCCGCAAACGCGGAATCGAGGGCAGGCACGGCAGTTTTTTCGTGGATGCCATTGAGGTCGCCGGCCAATTTTTCCTGGCTGCCGGCCAGTGTGGCCGCGCGCTGCTGGTAACTGTCCGGCGCGCCTTTGTCCTGGTCCAGCAGAGTGGTCTGATCGCGCAAATTGAGTTCGTTTTCGCGCAAGCGGAGCAAAGCGATCAACTGCTCAGTCAGGTCTTTGCTGCTCTGGCTCCCGGAACCGGAGCCGGAGCCGGAACCGGAGCTTTTCGGCTCCAATTTTTCGGCCCATTTTTGGAAACGCGCGGACCATTGACCCAGATTATCGGAAGCCTCCAGGCCGATGTTGTTTTCGATCAATCCGCCCAGCCGCTCCAACTCATCCGCCGTGTGGGCGTCCTTCATTTCCTTGTTGACCGCGCCGTAGTCGGGCTTTTGTGTGCGCTCGAAAAAGCGGCTGATTTCGCTCTGCAAGGTGGTGGTTTGCTTTTGGGCGTCGGATTGGCCGCGCACCAGGCCTTTTTCAAAGGATTTAAGCTTTTCGGGCAGATCACGAGGCAGCAAGCCGATGGTATTGGAGGCGGAGTCGAAAAGCTGGCCGGCGATTTCCTTTTCTTCGCCGCCGACTTTGCGCAAACGCTGTGCCAGCGTCAGTGCCTGGAGGTTGTCCAGGTGCTGGTTGGCTTTGCTCTGCATCTTGGCCAGTTCCTGGAGAATGTCTTCGGCCTCTTGCAGCGCGTCGGCCATCTCCTGGGGTTGGGCGCCCGAGTGTTGCTGCGCTGATTGCATGGTGTTGGCGGCGGCGGGCATATTTTTTTGCGACAACTGGCGCATTTGCTGCATGGTCTGGCTCCATTGACGAATGGTTTCCTCGTTGAAGAGCGGATTCTTCATCGCCTCGCGCACCGAGCGTTCACCGGTCTCGGCCAGTTCCTGCAAGTTGGCCGCATTTTGCGTCTGGTCATCCTTGCTTTGGCCCAGGCGGCTGGATTTTTGCGCCGGGGCCATTTTATCCGCGCCCTTCACCTCGCCCAGCCGGGACACAATCTTTTCCTGGACGCGCGAAACCTCCTCCACTTGGGCCAGGACCGCTTCCAATTGCTGCCGCAACAATTCGGCGTGCTCCTCGGGACTCAAGACCCGGATGCGGTAAACCTGCGTGCGGCTGCGTTCACGGTCGGGATAGAAGTCCTGCGCGAACCCTTCCATCTCTACCGTCGAATCAGCCGGAATGCCAAACACGGACGGACTCCACATGAACTCCTTCTCCGCCGCCTTGACCTGCGCTGTGGCGGGCTGCGTCTTGACCTCCGTGGTCGCCACGGCCGTGCGCGGCGAATCCGCCGTCATGTCCCACGTCAACCCATAATCTCGCACGCCGAAATCGTCCCGCGCCCGCAGGCGGATGTTCAGGACATCCGAATTGAGCACGGCGATTTCGCCCGGCATGTCCACGATTTCCGGCACTGGCGGAGCGTCAGGCTGCATTTGCACGGAGAGGCGCAACGGAGCGGCGTTGCTCAGCCCAAGATTGTCGCGCCAATTGAAGGTAATTTGGGCCAGATCGTCCGGCTGAGTCTGGCCTGTGCTGAAACTATCGCCCTCGATTCTTAGCTCCGCGGGGTTTTCTTCCCCGCTTTGCATCAAAGCCGCGGACAAGCTGCGGCTGACTTTGCCGCGAAAGGCGATCTTGCTGCCTTGCACTGCCAGCAGCGAGGCGTTTTGCAGAATCTGGTTCTCATCGGGGTAATGCAAATAGCCCGGCAGTTGGATGTGCGCCGCTAATTCTTGCAGAGAGGGACGATAGGTCGGCCGCACCGTCACCCCGGCCCGGGCATCGCCCACGCGCACTTCCAAAACACCGTTTTCCACCTTGCCGGGAACTTGCAGGCGGACTTGCCCCGCCTGGATGCCGCTTTCAACGGCGGGCTGGCGCGGCCACAATGCCAAAGCGCGCCGCGGCTTCCAGAAGGATCGATAATGCACTGTGGCAGCGACGCTGAACGGTTCACCGTGAGGAACGATCAACTCCGTGGGCAACCCCTCCAACGTGACCAGCGTGAAACGCGGCACGTTCGCCGTCGGCAAAGCCCAGCGCACCAAGGCGTTCCAGCCCGCCTGCGGCAATACACCGAAAACCAGCGCTAAACAACCCGCCAGACCCGCCGCCAGCCATGCCATTTTCCGAGCCGTCAGCGTGCTGACGCTATGCCCGAAATCATATCCCCTGGCCTCGTCGGCCACCTGGTAAATGGCCGCGCGATAGAGCGCGGGCGAAAAATTGGCGTTGTGCCGCTCTTCGTTGGCCAATTCGACAATGCCCAGCAAACGGTCGCCTAGGCGGCGGTATTTTTTTTGCACCAAGTTGGCTAGGGATCTCAGATCGCGGCGCTGCCAAACCCATCGCCGCGCCCACACTGCCCCCGCCAAGGCGGCTGCGGCCAATCCGCACAGGCAGAGCGTCAAGCGCAGCCATCCCGGCGTATCCCAGAATCGATCAGAGACAAAAAGCGCCAGCAACGACACCATCAGTCCGCCCGCCACGCAACAAACCGCGATTGTCGATTCGACCCGCCAGAGGCGGCGTTCGACTTGGGCGAACTGCTGGCGGAGAGCCTCCGGCAGCGCCACAGACAATTTGTCATCATTTTCGGCCATGCGATATTGCGGCTACGTTAATTTGCATCCACAATAGCCCCTCGTCCAAATAAAAAGCGGCAAATCGCAGGGTGCCCCGATCATTAGCGGCTTTTTCGCAAGCGTGGTCGTCCTTGTGGTTTGACTGGGTTTGACTGGTTTGACTGGGTTTGACTTGGTTTGACCGGCCACCGCCCCATCCCTGCAGGTTTGATTCGGTTTG
>PLIU01000074.1 GCA_003140095.1 Verrucomicrobiales bacterium
CAACAAAATACTCCGGTCAGCACACAAACGAATGACACGGATCACTGGTGAACATTTCCCCCGAACCACCCACGAAACATAAACAAAGAAAGGAGCATTATGCTCAAAGGAAAAATAAGACAGGTAGCGGGCAACGGCGACGCCAATCTTGGTGACGCCCACCGCGATAATCCCCGCGTCAATGCCAAGATTGATGACTGGATTAAGAACAACGAAAAACACTGGGCCTACATCCAGGCGCTGCCACGCGACCGGATGGAGCGGATGCTGGCGTTACATGAAGTCCAAAAAATCGAACGGAGTGAAAAACTCGATGCCGGCCTCCTCAGAAAAATCAACGAAAGCCCCGAAACCAGGAAAGCCTATGATGCGCTCGTCCAGCATCTGCCGGAAGGCCAACGCGAGGAGGCGATGGTTTCGATTGCACGTCAAAACATGCGAACGACAGCGCGGCTCACCCGGCCACAGCAAGCCAAGCCGGAAGGGGTCGGCGTCGGGGTTTGACATCCAGCATGGCAAAAGCCAGACCTTCATTGGTCTGGCTTTTGCCGAAAAGCAGGTTCGCACCTGTCGCCATTTCTGGACTGGAAAATTGAGCGTTTCTGCTCTAAATTGTCATGGCTTTCAAACGCACAAAAGCGAGACTTGACGACAATCAATTAGATTTATTTGGTTATGACACAAAGCGCACCAATCACATTGACCCAGTACGGACGGATGGCGGAGAAACACTGGCGCGAGTTTCGCCCGAACATGGTGAAGCAAATGGAAGCAACGGGCGAACTTCTGGGGATGCTTTACGAAGCCCAGGAGAAGACGAAGGACGAAATGGCCGATCTCACGCAGAAGTTGATCCGGGAGAACTACACCCCGGACCAGGCTCATCGGACGGCGTGGGAAATGGTGAGGGAGAGATACATTCTGTTGACACCAGAAAACCTCCCAGCCTGACGCCGGTTCGGGATACCGAACCAGTCCGCAACCAGACCAATTATCGCATCACGGACGCCGACAGAGTGGGCGTCGGTTCTCTAAAGCAGAAGTGCCGCGACAATCTCGCGGCCATCGAACTTCTCAAACGTCTCGAAAAAGAGGCGCGACCCGCCACGAACGAAGAAAAGCGAGGACTCGTCCGATATGTCGGCTGGGGCGGATTGCCCCAGGTCTTTGATCCCTTGAACAAGGAATGGGGAAAAGAGGGCGAGCGGTTGGAGAAATTGCTGACCACCGAGGAACTGGAGTCGGCCCGCGCCAGCACGCTCAATGCCCATTACACTGCACCGTTGGTCATCCGGGCGATGTATGACGCACTTCAAGGTTTCGGGTTTCAGGAGGGACGCATTCTGGAACCGGCCTGCGGCTTGGGACACTTCATCGGCCTGATGCCGGACAAAATGCACGAGCGTTCCCAAGTGACGGCCATCGAAATTGATTCCATCACGGCTCGGCTGGCGAAAACACTCTACCCGGATGCGGACATCCGCCACCAGCCATTCGAGGAAACCAGTCTGGCCGACGGGTTTTATGATGTGGCGATTTCCAACATTCCTTTCGGGGATTACAAGCCATTTGACCCACGGTTGAAAAAATGGAACTTCGTCATCCACGATTATTTCTTCGCTTCATCCCTCGAAAAAGTGCGACCGGGCGGACTGATTCTCTTTGTCACTTCCAGGGGGACATTCGACAAACTGGACGGCGCAGTGCGGGAATACGTTTCGCAGCAAGCTGATTTGCTGGGCGCCATTCGTTTGCCCAATACTGCTTTTAAGCAGAACGCCAACACCGAAGTCACGACCGACATTGTGATGTTGCGGAAACGGTTGCCCGGTGAACTTCCGCAAGGTCCGGCTTGGAAATCCGTCTCTGAGATCACCAACTCCTTGGAGGAAGCCATTTCGGTGAATGAGTATTTTGCGTCGCACCCGGAAATGATGTTGGGTGAAATGCGGCTCGCCGGACGGATGTATCAGCGCGGTGAACCGACGCTGGAAGGCAACGGACGGGATTTAACCGAACAGCTTAAAGAAGCCGTCGCCCGCTTGCCGGTCAAGGTCTTCCATGCCCGCCAGTTCCAAACGGTGACGACCGCGAACGAGCAGTCCTATCCGGCCCCGGAGGAGGTCAAACCCAACGCCTATTGCATTGTCCAGGGGAACATCTGCGTTCGTGAAGGCGACAGTGTGCGAGTCCTGTCCGATCTGAACAGCCAGACCCGGAAGCGGATTCGCGGCCTGATTCAAGTACGGGATGCCGTCCGCCGTTGCTTGCGCTCGCAGTTGGAAGGCCATGACGAAACCGAAGTGCTTGCCGCCCGCACGGAACTGAATTTGGCGTATGATTCCTTTGTCGCCAAATGCGGGCCAATTTCTCAATGGGGCAACGCGCGAGCTTTCTGTGAAGACCCAGACATGCCCTTGTTGCTTTCGTTGGAAAACTACGACGAGGAAACCAAACGGGCCACCAAAGCCGCCATCTTTCGGGAGCACACCATTCAACGCGCCCGCCCCGTCCAAAACGTGAGCGATCCCAAGGAGGCATTGCTGTTGACGTTGAATGAGCGCGGCACCGTGGACCTGGACCATCTCAGCGCGTTGCTGCTTCGGCCACCGACCGAATTTCTCCCGGAATTAAAGGGAGCAGTCTTTCTCAATCCACAGACCAACCGCTGGGAGACCGAAGACGATTATCTCTCCGGCAACGTGCGGGCAAAATTAGCCGTGGCCGAAGCATCCGCATTGGCCGATCCGCAGTTTCAATTCAACGTCGAGGCGTTAAAGGCGGTGCAGCCCACCAATCTGACCGCCACCGAAGTTGACGCCCGGCTGGGCAGCACTTGGATTCCCACCGATGACATCAAGCGGTTCACCGAAGAACTCCTGGGCGAGCGCGGCATCCAAGTCAGTTATGCTCCGACCATCGGTTCATGGGTGGTCAAAGGCGGCTGGACCGCCAAGACCAGCATGGCCAATACGGCAGAATGGGGAACCGACCGGCGCAGCGCCCTTGATTTGTTGGAGGACGCGCTTAATCTCCGCACTCCCACGGTTTACGACCACGACGCACGGAAGAACAGGGATATTCTCAATCCTACGGCGACGGAAGCCGCCCGCGACAAGCAGCAGAAAATCAAAGAGCGTTTCAAGGAATGGATTTGGCAGGAGGATGAACGGCGAGAACGACTGCTTCACAAATACAACGAGGAATTTAACTGCATTCGCCTGCGGACATTCAACGGCGGACACCTCACGCTGCCTGGCGCATCACCAGCCATTGCGTTGCGCCCTCACCAGACGGCGAGTGTCTGGCGCATTCTCCAAACACCAAATACTTTGCTGGGCCATGTCGTCGGCGCGGGCAAAACCTACACGATGGTTGCCGCTGCAATGGAATTGCGGCGACTTGGTTTGGCGCGCAAACCGCTCTTTGCCGTCCCGAACCACATGCTCGGCCAATTTTCATCTGAATTGCTCACGCTTTATCCGGGCGCAAACATCCTCGTTGCTTCCAAGGATGATTTTGAAAAGCAGAANNNNAAGGAATTGGAGCGGGCCAAGAAAAAGCTCGAAACCAAACTCAAAGAATTGGCCGGAGGGGAAAGAAAGGACGACGTTCTGACGTTTGAGGAACTCGGCGTTGACCGCATTTTCGTGGACGAGGCGCACTACTTCAAGAATTTGTTCTACGTGTCGAAAATGACCCGGATTGCCGGCTTGCCGGCCACGGCTTCCCAGCGCGCCTTCGACATGCTCCTCAAAGTGCAACACATTCAGCGGGTCAATGGCGGCGGCGGGGTGGTCTTCGCCACCGGGACGCCCATCGCCAACAGCGTTGCCGAAATGTTCACCATGCAACGCTACTTGCAGACACCCGCGCTCAAGGAGCAAAAGATTGACCATTTCGATTCCTGGGCGGCCACGTTTGGCGAGCCTGTCACGGCGATGGAGCTTGCGCCGGACGGATCAGGCTACCGGCTCCACACGCGCTTTGCCCGATTTATCAATGTGCCGGAACTGATGCAACAGTTCCGCCAAGTGGCGGATATTCAGACGCAGAAAATGTTGAAACTACCCATCCCGCAAATCAAAACCGGCAAGGCCATCGTCATCAGTGCGCCGTGTTCCCCGGAATTAAGGGAAATTGTGCAAAGCCTTGTCGAAAGAGCGGATGCTTTACGCAGCGGGCGGGTTGACCCGCGCGAGGACAACATGTTGCTAATCACGACTGACGGGCGGAAGGCCGCGCTCGATTTGCGTCTCTACAAATCAAATCTCCCTGATTTTCCTGAAAGCAAGGTCAACAAAGCCGCCATCCAAATCGAACGCATCTGGCGGGAAACCGCGGATAAGCGTTGCGCCCAATTGGTCTTTTGCGATCTCTCGACGCCAACCAAGGGCAAGGGATTTTCCGTCTATGAAGATTTGCGTGACAAACTTGTGGCGATGGGAGTGCCAGCCGAGCAAATGGGCTTCATTCAGGATTATGACGCAGACAACGCGAAAAGCGCCCTTTTCCGGGACGTACGGGCGGGCAACATTCGGATTCTCTTCGGCAGCACGCAGAAAATGGGCGCGGGAACGAATGTCCAGGAACGACTGATTGCCGAGCACCACTTGGATGCGCCTTGGCGTCCCGCCGATGTGGAGCAAAGAGAAGGACGCATCTTGCGTCAGGGCAACACCAATCCCGAAATTGAGATTTACCGTTACGTCACCGAGGAATCCTTTGACGCCTATATGTGGCAAACTTTGGAAACCAAGGCGAAGTTCATCTCTCAGGTGATGACGGGGGAGAGCGACTTGCGGCGCATTGAAGATGTGGACGGCACGGCGCTCACCTACGCCGAAGTCAAAGCCATTGCTTCCGGCAATCCAATGGTGATCGAAAAGGCGGGTGTGGACGCCGAAGTCGCCCGACTCAACCGGCTTCACAGTCAGCACGCTGAGTCGCAATACAAAATGCGTTATCAGCTTCGGCATCTCACCGATGAAGTCCCGCGCTTGGAAAAACGACTGGACGACCTTCGCTTGGATATTGTCGCCAGGCACGACACCAGCGGCGATAAATTCGTCATTCATCTGGACGGGCAGGATATTCGTGACCGGGGCATTGCCGGTGAGCTTCTGTTACGACGCGCCGAGAAAATGCGGGGGGCAAATGCACAAAGGGAAATCGGCGAGTTCGCCGGTTTCAAACTCCTCGTTGCCGACAATTATTTGCGCGGACCTGAAATTGTTTTCAAAGGCACGTCGGTTCATACGGTGAACTTGGCGAACACGGCTCTTGGCATGATTCGCTCTCTTGAATACGCGGTTCAGAATTTGGACGAAGCGGCGGCGGCAGTTACCGAAAATATCAAATCTACCCAAAAACGCATCACTGGCTTGCGGGAGCAAACCGAGCAACCCTTCGAGTACGCGGAAAAACTCGCGGGACTTGTCCAAAGGCAACAGGAAATCACCGATGCTCTTGATCTGGCGAAAAACCAAGCCCCCAATCAACTCGACAGCAAATCCGTTGAGGCTGAATCGGAGGCGCAATCCGAATCGCAGACGGAAGCAAACACACGCCGCAACGGCCAAGATCATCAACACGCTCGTGGAGTGAGAGTCAGTGTTTGAAAGCACACGCCAAGGACGGCTGCTTTCTTAGTTGAGGAGTGGCAATTGCCAATAAGAGAGACGATCCGGCGGCAATCGTTTATGCGAGGCCGATCAATTATTTGCTGGCCCTAAATTTTGCCCAACGTGCCTTCGCGGCGGCAGCGATTCGCGCTCGGCCTGCCGCGCTCATTCGCCGCCGTTTACCGGCAGCGGGAGCCGCTTCGATACCTTTTACTTTTGCCCAGCGAGCCTTTTGCGCCAGCCCGATTTTTCGTCGGGCAGAGGCCGACATCCGCCGCCTGCCTCGTTTTATCGGCTCGCCGACCGCNNCTGTTCCTTGATCGAAATGATCCGGCGCAACTCAGCCGAGGAATAGTCTTTGAGCAATTTCATGCCGTAAAACTGCGAGGAAGCTGGGGAATAGTCAATCATGCAGGGGCTGGCCCGTCCCGGCTATCCGCCGTTGGTACGCCGTCGCTACATCGGCGCAATGAATCCGAGGGCAATTGTACGGCGGGAGCCGGGAAGTTCAAGGATACTACGGGTCGTGGCTTCCGTTCCTCCTTGAGCTTCCCGTCCCCCGCCAAGGCCCTCGCATCTAAGATTTCATCGCGCACACCTGTCGCTGCGCGGCAAAAAGGAAACATAAAATGAAAGGTCAAATATATGTCAGCTAACGCTAATGAAATCAGTCCCTCGCGCGACGTTCTTCCGGGCGCGTCCGAGGTAAAGTTGCTGCTCTCCTCTCCTTCCACCATTGCCGAAACCCCAACGCACGAAGACGGTCAGTCTCCTGCCAAAATCGTGACGCACTGGCGGCGGTTTTCGTCGGGTCTTTGGCGTGTCCCCGAAGGCGACATTTCTGCCGCTTATTGCGCCGAGTCCTTTCCCAAGATCAAAGTCTTTAGCCACGAAGGCAAATTGTTCACCAACGGCGGCGGACATTTCTCTGGTCCCGTGG
>PLIU01000023.1 GCA_003140095.1 Verrucomicrobiales bacterium
CAACAAAATACTCCGGTCAGCACCCAAACGAATGACACGGATCACTGGTGAACATTTCCCCCGAACCACCCACGAAACATAAACAAAGAAAGGAGCATTATGCTCAAAGGAAAAATAAGACAGGTAGCGGCCAACGGCGACGCCAATCTTGGTGACGCCCACCGCGATAATCCCCGCGTCAATGCCAAGATTGATGACTGGATTAAGAACAACGAAAAACACTGGGCCTACATCCAGGCGCTGCCACGCGACCGGATGGAGCGGATGCTGGCGTTGCATGAAGTCCAAAAAATCGAGCGGAGTGAAAAACTCGATGCCGGCCTCCTCAGAAAAATCAATGAAAGCCCCGAAACTAGGAAAGCCTATGATGCGCTCGTCCAGCATCTGCCGGAAGGCCAGCGCGAGGAGGCGATGGTTTCGATTGCACGTCAAAACATGCGAACGACAGCCCGGCTCACCCGGCCCCAACAAGCCAAGCCGGAAGGGGTCGGCGTCGGGGTTTGACATCCAGCACGGCAAAAGCCAGACCTTCATTGGTCTGGCTTTTGCCGAAAAGCAGGTTCGCACCTGTCGCCATTTCTGGACTGGAAAATTGAGCATTTCTGCTCTAAATTGTCATGGCTTTCAAACGCACAAAAGCGAGACTTGACGACAATCAATTAGATTTATTTGGTTATGACACAAAGCGCACCAATCACATTGACCCAGTACGGACGGATGGCGGAGAAACACTGGCGCGAGTTTCGCCCGAAAATGGTGCAGGAAATGGAAGCAACGGGCACGCTCCACGAGAGGCTTTACGAAGCGCAGGAAGCGACGCAGAAGGAGATGGACGACCTGACCGAGACGCTGATTCAACAACATTACTCACCGCAACAAGCCGAGACGGCAGCGTGGGAAGTAGTCCGGCTGAGATACCTCCTTCTGCCACCGGAAGACTCCGAAGCCTGACCCCGGTTCGTGACGCCGAGACGGTTTTCAATCACCAGAACTACCGCATCACAGACAGCGACAAGATTGGCGTCGGCTCGCTCAGGCAAAAATTCCGCGACAATCTCGCGGCGATTGAACTGCTCAAGCGCCTCGAAGCCGAGCAACGACCCGCTACGAACGAAGAAAAGGGCACTCTCGTCCGATATGTTGGCTGGGGTGGCCTGCCCCAGGTTTTTGATCCATTCAACAAGGAATGGGCCAAAGAGTGCGAGCGGTTGGAGAAATTGTTGACCCCGGAAGAATTGGATTCAGCCCGCGCCAGCACTCTCAACGCCCATTACACAGCACCATTAGTCATTCGGGCGATGTATGACGCGCTTCGCGGTTTCGGATTTGAGGAGGGACGCATTTTGGAACCCGCTTGCGGTTTGGGACATTTCATCGGCCTTATGCCGGACAAAATGCACGAGCGTTCCCAGGTGACGGCCATTGAAATTGATTCCATCACGGCCCGGCTGGCAAAAACACTCTACCCGGATGCGGACATACGCCACCAGCCATTCGAGGAAACCAGCGTGGCCGATGGTTTTTATGATGTGGCGATTTCCAACATTCCCTTTGGGGATTACAAGCCGTTTGACCCACGGTTGAAGAAATGGAACTTTGTCATTCACGACTATTTCTTCGCTTCATCGCTCGAAAAGGTGCGACCGGGCGGACTGATTCTTTTTGTCACTTCTAGGGGGACATTCGACAAACTGGATGGCGCAGTCCGGGAGTACGTTTCGCAGCAGGCCGATTTGCTGGGCGCGATTCGTTTGCCCAACACCGCCTTTAAGCAGAACGCCAACACCGAAGTCACGACCGATATTGTGATGCTGCGGAAACGGTTGCCCGGCGAATTACCGCAAGGCCCGACTTGGAAGGCCGTCTCTGAAATTACCAATTCCTTGGATGAAGTCATTTCGGTGAATGAGTATTTTGCAGCGCACCCGGAAATGATGTTGGGTGAAATGCGGCTCGCCGGACGGATGTACCAGCGCGGTGAACCGACGCTGGAAGGCAATGGACGGGATTTAACCGAACAGCTTAAAGAAGCCGTCGCCCGTTTGCCGGTCAATGTCTTCCACACCCGCCAGTCCCAATCATTGACGACCGCGAACGAGCAGTCCTATCCGGCCCCGGAGGAAGTCAAACCCAACGCGTATTGCATCGTCCAGGGCGACATCTGTGTGCGTGAAGGCGACAGTGTGCGAGTCCTTTCCGATTTGAACAGCCAGACCCGGAAGCGGATTCGCGGCCTGATTCAAGTACGGGATGCCGTCCGCCGTTGCTTNNTCGCCCGAAATGGGCCAATCTCGCTCCGCGAGAATCGGCGGGCATTCCGTGAAGACCCTGATTTTCCGCTGTTGCTTTCGTTGGAGAATTTCGACCCGGAAACCAGCCGGGCCACCAAAGCCGCCATCTTTCGGGAGCGCACCATTCAACGCGCCCGCCCCGCCCAAAACGTCAGCGATCCCAAGGAGGCATTGCTACTGACGCTGAATGAGCGCGGCACCGTGGACTTGGACCATCTCAGCGCGTTGCTTCACCGGCCACCGACGGAGTTTCTCCCGGAATTAAAGGGCGCGGTTTTTCTCAATCCTCAGACCAACCGATGGGAAACCGAAGATGATTATCTTTCCGGCAACGTGCGGGCAAAATTGGCCGTGGCCGAAGCATCAGCGTTGGCCGATCCACAGTTTCAATTCAACGTCGAGACGTTAAAGGCCGTGCAGCCCACCAATCTGACCGCCACCGAAGTTGACGCCAGATTGGGCAGCACTTGGATTCCCACCGATGACATCAAGCGATTCACCGAAGAACTCTTGGGCGAGCGCGGCATTCAAGTCAGCTATGCGCCGACCATCGGCTCATGGGTGGTCAAAGGCGGATGGACTGCGAAGACCAGCGTGGCCAATACGGCAGAATGGGGAACCGACCGGCGCAGCGCCCTCGATTTGTTGGAAGACGCGCTCAATCTCCGCACACCCACGGTGTACGACCATGACTCCCGAGAGAACCGGGACATTCTCAATCCTACCGCGACAGAAGCGGCCCGCGACAAACAGCAGAAAATCAAAGAACGATTCAAAGAATGGATTTGGCAGGAGGATGAACGGCGGGAACGACTGCTCCACAAATACAACGAGGAATTTAACTGCATTCGCCTGCGGACATTCAACGGCGGACATCTCACGCTGCCTGGCGCATCACCGGCTATTGCGTTGCGCCCCCACCAGACGGCGAGCGTCTGGCG
>PLIU01000041.1 GCA_003140095.1 Verrucomicrobiales bacterium
ACGATCAAGCCGCCGTTGCCGGACAGCGCCCCCGAGAGTGTGATGTTATTGCCCGCTCCCGTGTCGAACGTGACGGAACCGTTGAGGTTCGTCAGATTCATGTTCAACGACGACGACCAGCTCGTTTCAGCCACGACCGTCCCGCCGCCCAGATTGATTACATAACTGGGTCCATCGTTGACGATGCCGCCCCCAAGAATATAGATTTTCCCGCCGCTGAGCGTATAAACGCCTAAACCACTTCCCCCTCCCGTAGTCGGGATCCGCATCTCGTTAACGTTGGTAATGACGCCGCCAATTTGATGCATCACAGCAGTGGATCCCGTCTGGTTGCCCCAGCCAATCGACAGATTATCGCCGGTCATGTCCAACAGGCCGGCGTTCATGTCATAGGCCGACTGCGTGGCGCTGCTGCCCGTCGCGGCGAGAAGTAATCGAAGGTTGCCACCGGGCATGCTGCCCGGATTGAAGGTAAAAGTGCCGCCATTCTGGACTATTGTGCCGCTCCCGCTGTCACGGCCAATCACGCATTGATCAGCAAAGTTGCCGGTGACGGTGAGCACCGCCCCGGGCTGGATGACGAGGGTGCCGTTGCAGTTGGCAAGATAATCGCCATCGCCCACATAAATGCGACTATTACCATCCCCGTTGATCGTGGTGTTTCCCGTGATCGTGGTGGTGCCGCCGTCAAGATCCCAGCTCGTGATCGCATTGGTGCTGCCCAGGGTCAGCGTGCCTGTGTCGATCTTGATCAGGCTGGTGTCCGAGGAGGAGGTGATGGCGCCGTCCAAAGTGAGATTGCCATTGGCTGGGGTGTCGATGGTTTCGCTGGCGCTCCAAGCCATGTTGAGATTGATGGTTTGCGTCACAGGCGAAGCCGGATTCCCGTTGAAATCAATGTTGCCAGCCAAAGTGATGCCATTTCCGTTCAATCTGAAGGCTCCGGCGGCGGAGTCAAATGTGATGCTGCTCGCTGTGATGCTCGTGAGATCGTTGGTGTTGGCCAGCCGCGTGTTGCCGGCAAAGGTCAACCCGATGGGGAAGATGGGCACCGCGTTCTGATTCCAGTTGCCGGCCGTGCTCCAATTATTATTCGCCCCGGCACCAGTCCAAACACCAGTGCTGATGCTGCTGGCCACCTGCAAATTACCGGGGCCAACAATAAATCCAGGGAGGTTGCCGCTATTGTACGTACCCACAGGCAGACTGACGCCGTTGGTGTAGAAGTGGGCGACAGCGTAGGTGCCGCTGTAGTTCAAATTCAGCAACGCACCGTTGACAACGCGAAACGCGCCCGGGCTGCTGCCAGTCACATCGAGCTGCAAGGTGCTGCCGGCATTGACAACCGTGTCACCCGTATAGGTGTTGGCCCCGGAAAGCTCCAGCGTGCCGGAATCGGTCACGATCAAGCCGCCGTTGCCGGAAAGCGCGCCCGAGAGCGTGATGTTATTGCCCGCTCCGGTGTCGAACGTAACGGAACCGTTAAGGTTCGTCAGGTTCATGTTCAAAGACGACGACCAACTCGCTTCCGTCCCGACTGTCCCGCCGCCCAGGTTGATGGCATAGTTGCCGCTGGTGGTGGTGATGCCGGTCGAGCCAATATAGATGCTCCCGCCGCTGAGCGTGTAAACGCCTTGGCCGCTCCCCCAACCGACCCACAGGTTGCCAACGTTGGTGATGACGCCGTTGATCTGATTCACTACACAGGTGGTCAACACCCCGTTGCCAAGGGCGATTCCCAAAGTATTGCCGCTCATGTCCAACAGGCCGCCGTTCATGTAATAAGCCGCCGTCGTGCCAGCTTCGCTCGTCGCGCCCACCCACAAATACTGTTGGTTGCAATTGAACGTAAGTATACCGCCATTCTGAATCACCGTTCCGCTCCCGCTGTCACGGCCAATCACGAAGGAGTCATAAAAGTTGCCGGTGACGCTGAACGCCGCCCCGGGTTGAATGATCAGCGTGCCGCTACAGTTGGCAATGGTATCACCATCGCCCAAATAGAAACGATCATAGCCAACACTGTTCCCGTTGAGCGTCGTGTTTCCCGTGATTATGTTGGTGCCGCCATCGATGTCCATGCTTTCAACTGCGTTGGTGCCCGCCAGGGCCAGTGTGCCGGCATCAAGCTTGAATAAATTGTTCCCGGAAGTCATGGCACCGTTGAGGGTCAGATTGCCATTGGTTGGGGTATCAATGGTTACGTCGGTGCTCAAAGCCATATTGAGATTAACGGTCTGGGTGACGGGCGTGGCCGGGTTCACACTCAAACCAATGCCAGCCGCACTGAAACCAATGTTGCCAGCCAGCGTGATGTCATTGCCGTTCAGCACGAAGGCTCCGGCGGCGGCATCGAACGTGATGCCGTCCACCGTGATGCCCGTCTTGTCGTTGGTGTTCGCCAGCCGCTTGGAACCGGCAAAGGTCACTTCAGTAGGGAAGCTGGGAAGCCCATTCCAGTTGCCAGCCGAGCTCCAATTATTATCCGTCCCACCACCAGTCCAGATGCCAGTCGTCGGACTGACGTTAGTATAAGTGAACGAGACGGCGGCAAATTCTTCGGGGTCGGTGGTACTCCAACCTTGATTTACGTCACCACCATTCGGGTAATCCGGACTTCCGTCGGCGGTGAAGTCGTAAATACCATTCCCGGGACTCACGTTGCCGCCGCCATTAAAACCAGGGGCATTACCATTGCCATACGGATCACTTGCGGTCATTTGATAGGCCAAAATCGAGTAATTACCGGCCGGCAAAAAGACCGGCGTGCCCAGAGGGGCAAAACGAAAGGCGTTTATTAATGGTGCCGTCGTACCAGCCGGAACTGTCACCGAGGCCACAGGCGTTTGAGTGGAATCGAAGAGCGTGACCGTGTGCGCAGCCGCCAGCGGTTCACCTTGATAGTCAAAAACCCCAAGCTCGAGAACCTCAATGCCAGATCCCGAGACGGTCATAGCCCGCCCGATGTTCAAGAGGCCGCCATTGTCGGTTTGGTATGTGCCGTATTGTTCGGCAGCAGTATTAGCGGTAAAGCCTACGGTCTGGGCGCTGGCAGACGCAGCCAGCAGGGCCAAGGCGAGTAAGGAGATGATTCTTCGGGCGGATCCGCGAAGAATGGCAGGGATGGTAGTTACGGCATTCATAGGGCTAATGGGTCGGGGTTTAAGGTCGAGCGAGCTCGAATTGCGCTTTCTTTTGTTTCTTTCGGTCAAATTCTGTTTCCATGTCAGCGCATCAATCGCCGCGCCGATAGGCAGGCGGCAAAGAATACGATGTGTCATGGCAGTTATTTACCACGCATCTCCCGGAAGAGGCAAACGGTTTGACTATATTTTGCCAGATTCCTGACATGACAGCTATGAATATTGTAAGTAACCACTTCGATGAGTTCTTAAGCATGCACAGTGGATTAACCTCGGTGAAACATATAATTGTCAGCAATTATATACCCAGAAATGAATGTCCCTGACACGACAGCGATCCAAAGGAAATCCTCCGGCTCTGCCGGAGGACTCCCGGAGTTTGACGGCTCCGGGCGTCGTTGCGGAATCCATCTTTCGTGAAGCGCCTAATCGGCGGCCGCATCTCCGCAACCCGGCAGCCAGTGTTCGTCCACGTTAATTATTAGCCGGCGGCGGCACATAGTAATTGGTGCGGCTGCTCAAAGGAAGGGCGCTATAGGGATCGCGGCCACCGGAGGCCAAATACCAATACGGCATAGTGCCATATGTCGTTACGGTGTCATTTGTGTAGAACAATTTCTCGATGCAGCCGTCGAATGAGGACTGGAAAGGAACATTGTCGGTAATATGAAACCGGTTCAAGGCGCGATTACCGGGAGCCATCAAAGTGCCGGGTGGCGCGAGGGCTTGGGTGTGATAGGCTTTGCTGAAGTAACCCGGTGTTCCCCAGGAAAAGCCAAAATAATCTTCCGACCCGGTGCCGAACCAAGAGGGCATCTTTTCCCCGTCCACGAAGAACTTCTCGTCACCCTCGCCCCACCATGGTCCCGGCGTCACGTCCACAGTTTGGTAAATGTGCAGGGCAAGCCCGACGAGGCGCCCTTGTCCGCCGGCGCCAAGAAATCGGTAATCCGGTGACCGCCCGTTATTGGTCACATAAGCGCCGCGATTCCATTTCGCATGGAACCGGGCCAGGCTGCCGATCGGCTTCGTCAGCGGGGCGCGGGTGATGACCACCTCAACATTTCTGGTCACGCTACTATCGTTTCCAATCGCAATTCTCGCCTGGGAAGCGAAAGGCATATACCAGTAGCAATACATCCAGCCATTGCGCAGCATTCCCATTGGCAGCGCTGTGTAGGGAATATAGCCGCAGGCGGTGCCAAAAAAATCGCCGAGGGGCGCCCACACACTCGAATTCGTTTCTCCGTCCCAGGACATGCTCACGGTCAACGCGCGCAAGGCCATCCACTGATCGCTCATGCCCGTCATTCCATTTACCCGAACTTTGAACGCCGTGACCGCGGCCTGTCCGGTGAAGTTCAAAGCCGTGAGGCTTTGCCCGGGGGCAATCGTGTAGCTGTTGGTAGTGGTTATCTCGCCACTGCGCACTCCCGCCGGGTCGGAACCGAGATGATTCAGAAAAAAATCGTCCGCATTGGACAGCGCGCCCTGTTCGGACGCAGTCAGGTTTGTGTTAAAGGTCGGAACCGTAACGCCGGTCGGGAAGTTGGAATAATTGAAGTGAAAATAGCTGCCGTTATTATAGGCGACCACCTTGCACGAGACGTTGTAAGGGATCGGCACATAGGAGTTAAAACCCTTGCACGCCGCGTAACCCAAGGATGGATAAATGAAAGGCGGCGTGCCGTTGAAATAATTCACGAACGGTAAATCAACGGCTGGATTTGTCGAGCCATCCAGAAATATCTTTACATGACCGGTTTGTTGGGGCAATCCGGCCCAAATGCGCCAGATGCATCC
>PLIU01000230.1 GCA_003140095.1 Verrucomicrobiales bacterium
CGAGGGATTTATACTCGGTAGAAATATGGTTGACAGTAGAGACGGTGGACTGGACGACGAAAACGTCAGCCCCGGCCTCCTGGGCGATGCAGCCGAAGCGTTCGGCCCTTTGCGGGATGGAACTGACGGCGGCCAGAACACCGGCGGCCTTCAATTCCTGGACGCGCCTGGCGATCAATTCTTCCTTGATGGGCTCGGTGTAAACTTTCTGGATCAGCGCGGTGACCTCTTCCCTGCCAGCCTTGACGATCTGGCCGAGAACTTCGGAGGGATTGGCGTAACGGGTTTGTACCCCTTCCAAGTTGATCACGCCCAAGCCGCCGAGCTGGCCCATGGCAATGCAGAAGCGGACATCGGTGACGCCATCCATGGCGCTGGCGATGACAGGAATCTTCAGTTCAATGGCGCTGCCGTCCTTGCGCGGGATTTTGAAGGAGGTATCGACTTCGTTGGGATTAACGGTCACTTCCCCAGGGACAAGTGCAATCTCGTCAAAACCGTAGGTGACACGCGCTTTGCGATTTCTGCCGATCCACATTCCCATAAGTTAATTAGAACTCGAACGGTTCATTGAGCAATCCACATTGCGAGCAACGGGAACGGTCCACGTCTGCGTCGTCGGTATAAATTGAACCGCATCGTTCGCAGCGAAAAATGCGGTCCTGTTTGCGCGCCGGCCCGAAATGCCGGCTGCGAATCTCGGAATATATGGCCAGGACAGCGAGGGCCGCAAGCAAAGAAAGAACATAAACACCGATGAGTTGTTCTGCCGACATCTCAATGGACCTTCATTTCAGCGGGCCAGCCCCGGCAAGCTCAATGGTTTGCCATTGAAAAACCGCTTCTCCCCACTGCAACACCGCCGAGGAGGACGGACGAAAGCGCAACGCGCGCGCTTTGGCCAGAGCATCGGCGTCCGCCGCCTCCCAGCCACTGCGCGCGTTGAGCCGGGCGGCAACGACCTCTCCAGACGGGTTGACCGCGATCTGCACGGTCGAATTGGTCAACAGTTGCGCGCTGGGCCAGCTAATGAGCACCGGCGCCGCACCGAGGAGGCGATCACTCAGGCCGCCTTCCAAGCGAAAAACCGATTGCGTAGCGATCATCTCCGGGGCCAGGAAAAGAGGCAGCGGTTCCTCGCGCCGGGCTCGTTGTTGAGCCAGGTCCAAAAGGATTGGCTCGGAGCTTTGTGGGAGGATTGGAAAATTGGTGCCGAGGCGGGCCGTGTTGAGAAGCAGCCAGCCGGGCGGTTCGAGCTGGCTTTCGGGTTGATATGCCAGAGGCTGCTGATCCATCCACCCGCGGCCGGAGAACCCGTGAGGATTGGGCAAGGGGAATACCGCCGGATCACCGACGAAATACTGGCGCATCAACTGATCCTCCGTTACCGACGCGCCCAAGGCGCGAAAACGAAGGGAGGGTGAGGACAACCGCGGCTGCGGCCGAGAGTGGTCGCCGAACAGAAAAATCAGGCCGGCCTGGAGGACGAAAAGGACGCCCACCACCCCAAGAAAACGCCCGCGCGTCCACGAGGAACGTTCTTTGATCGCGCTCTTCATGGCTGTGGACCAAAGGTCGGCGATTGCTCGGCCATTTCAACCTCCGCGACGCCGGCTTCGTGCGCCAAGTCGGAGAGG
This sequence comes from Verrucomicrobiales bacterium, assembly GCA_003140095.1. GTDB lineage: Bacteria > Verrucomicrobiota > Verrucomicrobiia > Limisphaerales > Palsa-1400 > Palsa-1400. The sequence goes on from PLIU01000230.1 coordinate 1,638, forward strand.
TGGGTCAGGACCTGGATTTCCGCCGCCTTGTCCAACATCAAGATCATGGTCAAGCCTTTTGCATCGCGTGCGGCGTTTTTGACACGGCGGGCCAGTTCGGCTTTCAACTCCGTGTCCTGCACCATTCGGTTCTCGTAAAAGCATTGCCCGCGAAAATTGACCGCCACCTCCACCGTCACATTGTCCGTGCCGGTCAGGTTTTTTCCGGCCGGCAGTATGATTTGGAATAGGTTGCTGACCTGCCGCGCGAGATCCGGGTCCGCGCCACGCTGCAGCGCCACTCTGAAGCCCGCGGTACCGGGCCAGGTCTTCAAGGCGGTCCGCAATTGGCCCAACTCCGACGGCTTGTAAGTTTTGTCCGCAAAGGCGATGCTGTTGCTGCGGGTGATGGTGATAGGTTGGCCCAATTCGACCAACACGCCCGGGGTATAAACCAGGGAACTGAGCAGCATGAACATCATTAACAGCAATACCACCCCTGCCACCGGCGCCGCATCCAGCGGACCGCGGAAAATCTTGGCGTGACGGGCGAATCTCATGCCGGGCGCCCGGCGGGCGGTTCGGCCGGGGGTGAGGAAACGATATTGAGGATTTCGCTGGAAATCTGCTCCATGTCCAAGACAATGGTGTTGACACGTCCGACCAGATAATTGTAGCCGGCGTAACTGGGGATCGACACCGCCAGGCCGGCGGCGGTACAGATGAGCGCCTTCCAGATGCCGGAGGAGAGATCCGCGACGTGGGCGTTAAGCCCCGCGTTTTGCACGGCGCGAAAGACGGCGATGAAACCCAGCACGCTGCCGAGCAAGCCGAGCAAGGGCGCGATTTGCGCAATGGTGGCCAGGAGATTGAGCTTCTCTTCCAAACGCGGCACTTCCCACGAACCGGCGTCTTCCAGCGCCTCCCGCACCGCCTCGCGCCCCTTGTCGCGGTTGAGAATGGCGGTCTTGACCAAACGCGGCACCGGTCCCGGCGTGGCGTCACAGATGGCCAGCGCTTCAACAATGTTGTCGCGTTTGAGGACGTTGCGCACGCCGTTGAGGAATTGAGTGGAGTCGATCTGGTCGCGATGATACTGAAGAAGCCGTTCGGCAAAAACGGCCAGGGCCACAGCGCTGCTGGCCACAATCACCCAAATCATCAATCCACCCTCCGCCAATATATGAGGCATGTGCTACTTATAACCATTGCACTTTGATCTTTAAACCTTAAACTTTCCGCTTAAAGTCCAAGGCATGGACAAGCCGGTCCGCAAAAGAAACAGGGCGCGCCGCCGCAAAGAGCCACCCCCGCACTGGCGCAAGGAGATTGCCTACGTTCTTATCTCCCAGGAAAGCCTCGCCCGGCGCGTCCACTCCCTGGCCCGGCAGATTGAAAAGGATTTTAACGGGCGCGATCTGGTCATCGTGGCGCTCTTGAACGGCACGGTCGTCTTTCTGGCCGATTTGCTGCGCCGGTTGGCGCTGCCGTTGCGGCTGGATTTCATTGGCGTCTCCAGTTACGGCAATCGGACCGGATCGGCGGAGTTGGTGTTCACCAAGGAACTGCGCCTGGACGTGAGTGGGCGCGATGTGCTGCTGGTCGACGACATTCTGGATACGGGCAAAACGCTCTCTCGCGTCACCGCCAACCTGCGCGGGTTGGGGCCGCGCCAGATCAAGATTTGCGTCCTGCTGGACAAGCCTTCGCGCCGGCTGGAACAGATTGTCCCCGATTACGTCGGCTTCACCATTGCCAACCATTTCGTGGTGGGCTACGGCTTGGATTTCGCGGAGAGATATCGCAATCTGCCCTTCGTCGGCGTGTTGCANNCAGGGCGTTGAGGATGAACTGGACGGCGACAGAAGCCAGGAGAAGTCCGAACAAGCGCGTGATCAGCTTCAGGGCCAGCGGGTTCAGATAATGGGCCCCATGCACCACCAGCCACAAAATCACGTAGGCCGCCACGCATACCAGCGCGATGGCCGCGAATAGGGCCGCCACCTCCGCCGTCCCTTTGGCTTGGTGGAACAGAATCAGAGCCGTCGTGATGGAGCCGGGACCGGCCAGCATCGGCACGCCCAAGGGAGTGATGGCGATGTCCTCCTTGGCCGCGCCTTCGGCAACTTCCTCCTCTGTTTCGCGCGCGGCCGAGCGGCGGGCGTAGAGCATATCCAGGGCGATGCGCAGGAGCAGGATGCTGCCGGCCAATTCAAAAGCCGGCAGGGTGATGCCCATGACTTTGAAGATCAAATCCCCGGCGGCGGCGAAGAGCATGAGCACGCCGGCCGCCACCGAGCAAGCCAGTCGCGCCATGCGCAATTTCTCCGACGGGGTATCATTGGAGGTCATGGCGATGAAGGCCGGGACGACGGCGATGGGGTCCAGCACCGCGAAAAGCGAACTCAAGGCCAGCAGTGCGAACTCCGTCAACTTTGTCAAGTGCATTTTTGCTCCGGTTTATTTTCTGGGCGCATTCCGCACTCTTCGCTACCCGCTCTGAATCCTAATCGCAATTCCGTTTTTCGGTTTTTCGTCACAATTCACAATTTCACTATTTTCAAACAGAGCTGGCGCACGGTGAAAGAAGATTCGCTTATGGCTGGGGTCGTACTTTTTATTCTCGAATTTTCTGGAGTAAGTTGTATTTTACCGCGTCCCATCCTTGCCCCCGGCGGATGCCTCCGGCTGCTTCTGGTTCATGGCGGCAAAAGGCTGGCGGGATTGTAGGCCGCGTGCATTCACGCGGCGCTCCTCCTGAGTCATGGCGCGCCGCGCCTCTGGCGGCGCAGGGAAGGCGCGGCTGCTTTGTCCATGCGGTTGCAATTGGCTTCCTGCCCTTTTTCATCGTCCTTTCATCACTCATGTTTCATGTTTATTTAACATCGTACGTGTAATATAACTCACATATTCAGAGAATGCAACATATTTCTCAAAATAATGGTAACCCATAAGTCACGATTGGTAGCGACCGCTCGCCGTCGGCTCGACGAACCGTCCGCGGGCGGGTTTTCCGGGGGCGGTCGCCTCGGCGCGGCGACCCCTGCCTTTATCCGGTCTCCGTCACTGACCCATTACGATGTTACGTATTTGCCCAGATCCCCCAGCTTGACAGTAATGTCATCATGCAGCAGGCTGGTCATTCCCTGCTCGGTGAGACGAAACGTTGAATGACATTCGAAGAAGTCAGCGGCACTCTTTTCGGCGTACGGAAGCCCACTCCGACCTGTAAATTTTCCGACTGTCCATAGCTGATTCATCATGTTCCAAGCCTCATCGATGAGGAGTTCCAACTCCGGATTTGCGTCTTTCGCCTTCTTGTACGTGTCCAATTCCAGCCCCCACGGCCCCGGCACTGTATCGTCAACCTGTCGGCCGGGTGTGAGTTGTTTTACGAAGCTGATGATGGGCTCTTGCGCTTCAAGCGGACCCGGTTGGCTGGGCGTTCTCGCGGCGCAGAAAGTTCCGTAATCCGTGGCGACCGTCTGGGACTCACGCAGAAATTCATGGCCGTACTTTAGCAGATTAGCAAGGGGTGCTCTGAAATTTTCTCTTATTTTCGCATTCTCAGTTTTGATCAACAAATGTCCTGCGCCGATTGTCAGATGACCGAGGCTGTCCCGGTAAAGCCAAGGCACCTTGTTTTCGTGAGTGCCTTGGGAAAGCATGGCGTGCAATTTCTTTTCGACGAATTCTTTAATGGTGGGCATGTGGGACTTATTTTGGATTCCGTTTCCGTATTCTGCTCAAGAATGGAAGTGTCGTCAACCCCAAAGGTTTGGATCGCCTGCGCAAAGTCACCGGTTATTGGAGCTTGGAGCCTCGTATCGTTTCGCTTCTTCCCACTCCCTCTGCGCCTCCGCCGTGTTGCCTTGCCGTTTCAGTGCTACTGACAGATCGAAGTGGATGACAGGATTGCGTGGGTCATGCTGCAACGCCGTCCGATAGCACGTGACCGCCTCATCAAGCTGGTTTCTATTCACCAGCGCGTTGCCCAGATTGGCCAGCGCATCGATCGAATTCGCATTAATGTCCAGCGCCTTGCGGTAATGGCTGATGGCTTCATCCACATGGTGTTGAGCAGCCAGCATCCGGCCTAGCGCGACATGGGCGGGTGCGTAATCCGGCTGCGTCTCCAGGATCCGGGCATAGATCACTGACGCCTCATCCAGTTTCCCCTTTTCGGCGAGAATGTTGCCCAGGCTGAAGGGCGCGGCGACGAACTTGGGATCCAATCTCGAACATTCCAAATAGTGCTGGATCGCTTCGTCGAGGCGGCCCTTTTTGGCGAGCGCGTTGGCCAGATTAAAATGCCCCAGCGTGAGACGCGGATCGGCTTGCAGCGCCAAGGTGTATTCGTAAATAGCTTCGTCCAGGTTGCCCTGGCGAGTCAGGACGTTGCCGAGCTGGTAATGAGCCAGTGCGTAGCCCGGGCAGATTTCGAGAGACTTGGCGAAGTTTTGGGCTGCCTGATCCAAATTACCTTGAATGGCGGATTCCAAGCCCAGATCATAGTAGGCCATTTGGTCGTACGGCCGAAGCTCGATCGCTTTGCGATAATGAAGGTCCGCTTCCTCAAAACGCCCCGATTCGGACAAGTAAATGCCCAGATTATCATGCGCCATCCAGGCCTCGGGATTGCGCGCGATCGTATCGCGCCAGAGCGTTTCCAAATTGTAATAAATACCGGTTTGACGCCACGTCATCACGCCCAGCACCAACAAAAGCGCGCCGCTCAGCGCCGGCTTGAGCAGAGCGCTTTCTTTTGCAAAATAATCCAAAGCAGAAGTGAGCCCCGCTGCCGCCAACGCCAGCGGGCCGATCGCCGCCAGATACTGAAAATGATCAGCCACGAAGGAATAGCGGAAGGGAAAAGCGTTGAAAAAACCCAGCACCGGAAAAAGCATAATGACAAAATAACCGGCTGCCGCAAGCACCGGACGAGCCCAAGTGCGGCGTTTGCGCCACAGCAAGAACCCCACGATTGCGGCCGCTCCCACCCACAACCAACCTGGCCAGGATTCGTTCTCGATCTTCCAGCGTGGATACATGAATATCAACGGGTGCGGCCAGCACAGTTTTCCCAGGTAAAACCACAATCCTCTCCCTGCTATGAGACACCTTTGCGCCAGTGACAAATGCCAATCCTCGGCGTTGGCGGCGTTGGCGATGAATTGGTGCTCGATTGAATTTGTGACTAACCCCAGCGCCAACCCCAGCGCCACAAACGGCGCCAGCAAAAGCCCATCTCTCCACGTCACGCGACGGCGTTTCCACCAAGCCAGGAGAAGGATGACGGCTGGCAATCCGACTGTGGCCGTTTTGCTCCAAAGGCCGCACAAATAGAGGAGCAATGCGATCCAGTAGAATTTCCAACGTCCAATGCTCGGCTCTGACATTTCGCCTTCCCGCTCGCCTTTGGTCACGCGCAGTGCCGGCAACGGCAGCCAGAATTCGACAGCCGCGAGCATGGCCGCCAGGAAACAAACTCCGGAGAGCGTATTCTTGCGTTCGGTTATCCACGCCACCGATTCAACGCAAACTGGATGCAGTGCAAAAAAGGCCGCGCCAAGCCACGCTCCGCGCACCTCTAATCGCCGCAGAAGCCGCCAAACCAGGACCGCGCCGAGCGCGTGCAGCAGGATGTTTTCAGCGTGGTAAGCCCTGGGATGCAGTCCCCAAAGGTGATAGTCCAGCCAGAAGCTGGAATGAGTCAGCGGGTAATATTGTTGCGTTGCACCCGGCTCGAACCAGATGCGCCCCAAGCCGGCCAGCGAGCGAAGCGCGGCGCTCTTGACAACGTGGTAATCATCGTCCCAAATGAATTGACCACGCAAAGCGGGCAGATAAGCCACGATCACCAGCAGCGCCAGCACCAGCGCCGGCCGGCAAGCATTCCAACGGCGTGATCGGTTCGGCATGGTCAGTTTCGACGGCTTAGGCATGCGTCCAGACCATTTGCACATCCGCAAATAGTGTCGGAGTCATGGAACCTTGTCCAGACTCTTGGAATAAGAAGGTGCTAACCAATGGAGCGGGTGAGTCGGCATTCGCTGAAGCTACGGCGGGAGGAGGGGAATCGGACTCTTGCTCGATTCCGCCCCTCAACGCGCGAGCGCGCCGAAAAGCAGACCTATGGTAATTTGGGCTTCATTCGCTGCATAAGTGAACGAATCCGCATCAATGGCCGATGCCCTTCAAAGGCTTTGCGCGATAGGGTTGACGGCGATGCGGCGCTCACTGTCCGAATACGCGAAAAAACCGCGTGCCGGGTTGGATTGGAATGCTGGCGGTGCTGTTTGATGTCGGTGACCCAACATTGTTCCACACCGCGTCGGTCAGGTTGGTCTTGATCTGCACCTGAAATGGCGGAGCGCCGTAGGCCCAATTCAACACCACGTTCGACCCACTCTGGGCGATGGTCGTGATAAAGGGCGCGAGCACACGATAGGATATAATCGCGTTCGTGTAAGTGGGGTCATTGATGAGAATTGCGCCACCGGTGTCGAGATTGGTCACCGAAAAGAATGAGCATTCGGAATCACCAGTGCTTTGGAAGTAGATCAATTGGAATGGGTAGATGCCGCTGGCTGGCACCAGAAAGTCGAACAGCGTGTCGGCCTCGCCACGGCCATTGTCGAATTCGCCCAATACGATGGGCGAACCGGAACCACCCTGCGGCGGCAGGGCATTGACTTCAAAGCCGTCGTCGCTATTCACGCCGAAACGGTAATAGCCGGCGGGCAAATCGAGCAAAAGCAAGCCTTCACCCGAGAACCACTGATCACCAGCCCCCGCCACCAGACCGGGGAAATTCGTCTGGGTGTTCGGAAAATCGCCTTCGCCAAACCCGTCATCATTGAAGTTGAGGATGTTGGTTACGTTGTAGGAGCCGTCGGGATTGGGTCCGAGCGCGGCCTCGTTCGTATAGGGCAGTGAGGTGGCCGGGTTGATCATCGTCCCATCCAACTGCGCCTCGGCTCGAACAATCGTACTGGGCAAGTTGTCGTCCACGGAGTTGGTTACTTGTGAATTGGCCGACACTGTGCGCCACGTGAAACCCCGCATTTCGCCTGAGCCTGGCGGCAGCGCATACGTGCTGGGGAGTGTTGCATAGATCACACCGAACACCGCTGCGTAGGTGTAGGTCGCGCCGAGGTTGTCGTTATATGTGAGCGTGTAAGTGTGCAATCCGCCGCTGAGAAACAGGTTCGTGCCGGGATAACTAACGTTCGTTAGACCGTCCGCCGATGAAATAGACGGTGGAGGCGATACCGGACTGCCGTCAAGTTCCAATTGGATTGAATTTGTTACCAACGTGGTGTCGCCGTTGGTGATACTTACATCGAAGGGGTAGTTGAACGCCGGGAGGCCCGTTTGGGCATCGAGGTTGGTAAACGCCGGGAGGCCAGTTTGGTCATCCACCGGCGTAACGGGGGGGTCGTACACCGCCACGTTGTTCGTTTGGAGATCGTCCGGCGTATCCAACACGACCTGCGGCCCGGCCGGAAAATTCGTCTCCGGCAGTTGGGCAAACTGCAGGAGACTCACCGCAATATTGAAAGCGCCTCCCTCGACTTCATTTGTGGCCAGCGTGGAAACCTCCCTGGCAATCCGCAACTTCAAGGCCTCCCCCGGCGCACCCGTGTAATCGATGGTGACCGGGTGGTCGTTGGTGCCATCAGACAAAAACGTATAAGTGGTGGGGCCTTCGACGACGTTCGTCCCAGCCAAAACGCTGACGTTGTAAGTGAACCTTTCGGTGCTTACGTACCAGGGAAAAAAGTTAAACGAACCAATAACCACACTCGCTGACTCGCTGTTCGGAACAAAAGTGAGGTCATGGAAACAGCCGAAGGCAGAATCGTTCAGTTGGCCTGCGCCTGGGCCTGTCGTATTCCAGTTGAGGTAATAATCCCACTGCGTGTCGGATAGTCCGTTCGCCGCCCAGATCAGACCGATATTCGGCGTGCCGAAACCCGTGACAGTGACGCCAGGGCTCGAGGCCGCGGCATTGCCTCCGAACCCCTGAAGAGTTCCGGCGCACGCACCATTGCAATTATCCACCTGACCAGGCGGGAGGGAGGCCCAATCCAAGACGGTGCCGGCCTGCGCCCCGCGTCCAAGGAACACTCCGAGCGCGACCAGCGCGACTGGCAGCAGGTTGGAATTTCTTTTGATTTTCATATGTCGGACTCTGTTTTGTTTGGTGGTGGTTTGGGTTTGGGAAATTTATGAATTGGCCAGCCATTCATGGCCAGAAGACGACCGGACATTTGCCTTCTGGACCGGCCATGTTCCAAACGTTCCGGCGGATTCGCCCGAACCCGAAGGTCGGACAGGGAGAACGAACATTTTCATGCTTTCGGTGCTACACTCTAAACCCTGCGCCGCCTTCCGCAATACCCTGTTTAGGGGGGAGTTGAATTTAAGGGCGCCGCGACGGGGGCCAACGGCTGCGGATCATCAGGCGTAGCCCAGAGCCTGCATCATCGGTTCGAGCCGCGCGACATACGGTTCGAGGTGGCGGCGGTAGTTTTGCCAGCGGCCGACGGCGCGCCGGGTGACCGGTTGGCTGACTTCGGCGTAACTCGGCGACCGCAGTTGTTTGGTCCGCGCGTGCTCGTCGAAGCGCATGACCCGGTCATCCCAGGCGATCCCCAAAAACTCCAATACTTTGCGCGACGTGCCTTCCAGGTCATCCACCAGTTGCTCGTAGCGCACTTCGAGGAAAGGATTTCGCAGCCGGGGCAGCAGTGTTCGCCAGAAACCCATCACCGAAAGATACTGTCTGACCGTCCCTTCCAGACTCAGATAAGCGGAACTCACCGGATTGGGGGAAAGCGGCTGCATGAAACAGCTCAGGCAGACATCACGCGGATCGCGCAGCGCGATCAGAAACTTCGCTTCGGGAAAGATGCGGACTGCCGCGGGAATCAACACATTTAAAGCCGGGTTCTTGTCCACGAGCATTTTGTCGCCGAGCGTCTGGCCCAGAAACAATTCGGTGAACCGAAAATAATTCTCGCGTGATTGCCGCAGCCGGCTGATGGGCGCGGACTCCAATACTTCGAGCAACGATGCTTCCGTTGCAAATCCACGGCTCAAGGGCAGATAGGCCTCGTCGTGGAGAATGTGCGTCTCCTCGGCGGTCATCACACCGGGATGCGAATCGAGCACCTGTTCCAGCAGGGTGGTGCCGGATCGCGGATGGCCGCACAAAATCGCGAAGCGCCGCCATGGCTGCAACGACTCGGCGGCGGCGGCCCATCGTTCCAGCGCGCTGGCAGAGATGGCCTCCTCCATCTCGCGCACGCGCGCTTGAATCCGTTGCAGTGTGGCGGCGTGATTGACCGCAGCCGGACGGACGATCACTTTGGCCTCAAGGAAGGCCTCCATCGCCTCATCGTAACGGGCCATCCGATCCAGGATTTCACCCAACTCATACCAGGCGCGCGCCCGCAACCAAGGATCGCCAGCGACGTCGTCCAACAACGCGCGCGCGCGGCTTTCGGCTTCCACCAACCGGCCGGACAACCTGTCGAGCCGGGCGCGCGCCAGCCGCGCCGGAGGATGGGATGCGTCCCGTTGCAAGGCGTGCTCCGCCAGTTGGATCGCTTCTTCCAATCGCGCGTGGCGTTCGTTGATTTCCGCCAGCTGGACAAACACATCAGCCGTGGCGCCTTTCTCCTGCGCCGCTTGTCCGAAGTATCGCTGGGCCATTTCAGGACTTCCGAATTCGTGACAGCGCCGGCCGGCTTCGGTCAAAGCTTCCACTTTTCGGGACGCAACGCGAACCGCCTTCTCCAAGCATCGTTCCGCCGCGGAATAGTCGTAACGCATTCCATAGGCCCGTCCCAGATCCAACTGAATGCCGTCATTGGCGGGGTCCAGCTTGGCGGCGCGCTCCAAGGTCTCGATGGATTGCTGATAATCCTGGCGCTTCCACGCCTCGGCCGCTTCCTGGAACATGCGAGAAAGCGAGCCTTTGGAAACGAAGCGCTGCCGTTTCATAGTCACACTGCCAAAAATGCAAGACGGCTCGCACGAGCGCAAGCGATCTTCGCCGCGAAGCAAACTTCTGTTGCCAACGATTCTCTCTTGCGCTAAGAAAGTAAAGTGTTCAAGAAACGTCCAAGAGCTGCCGCTCTTCCGACCAAACGGGAGCCGGCTTACTGGCGCGAACGGTTGTTCAAAAACTCATTCACTTACCAGGGCGAACGAGTCGAGGTCCGGAATTGGTCGGTGAAGATCCAACTCTTAGGCAAGCGTAAAACCTTTCCCCTGAGTTCGCGCCATCGCGCCCAGGCGGCTGAAGAAGCGTGCCAGATTTATCTGACACTCCTCGAGCATGGCTGGGAAGCAATCCATCTCAGCCACGCCAAGCATGGTGCATCATCCCGTGTCGCCGCAGGCGCCCAGATTTCACCCGCCTCGATTCCGTTTGATGGCGCGTATTGGAGACATCGGCTCATCCTGCGGAAATATCCCGAGCCGCTACAGCCATCAGCGGAGAGTGAATTCTCCATCCGCATCGAGCACGCCCGGACGAGTCAGTATTTTCCACTGGGAACCAGCGACGAAAACGAGGCTGCTGTCCGAGCCAAGCGCATTTATCGCATGGTCGTCAACAAAGGATGGGATCGGGCCAATGAGAGGTTTCCCCGAGAATTGTCGCTCGCATTGCGCTGGCAGGATAACCCGCTCGCCTGGACTTACACCACCATCCACACGCGCCGAATCAGCGGCCCTGCCAAGCCAGTCGCCGATCGGCCCGGGCAGCCGCCGGAACGCAGCGTTGGGTTCATTGAACCTGATGCGGGCATCCGCTTTGCTCTCGCAGCTTGCGCCAACAGCCAGGAAGGATATCGGTGCGACGCCGCCTTCACCGGCGCCGGCCAAGCTCTGCGCGAAATTCCCCGCCGCCGGGTGGACCTGGTCCTCGCGAATCACGATCTCCCAGGCGAAACGGGTGTGGCATGCTTCGAGGAATTGCATCGAGTCCGGCCTGGGCTGGTTGTGTTGCCCTATTCCGTATTCAGGGACACTGACCAATTGTTCCAATCCACGCCGGGTGGCGCGGCGGTTTACATGTTGAAGCGCACGGCGCCCAACCGGCTTTTTGAGCCGATTGCTTCGTTAACGAGAACACTGACTCACGAACAGATTGCCTTGCACGTCCGGCAGTACTTCCGTCAACTATCCGCGATGCTGCCTTCCGGCCCTCCCTTCTGGAAGCTCGCCAAACTCACGCCGCGCGAGCAGGAGGTTTTGGCGCTCCTGAGCAAAGGCGACCTCGTCAAGGAAATCGCTGGCACGCTCGGCATCAGCTATTGGACCGTGCAGGACTATGTGAAAAGCATTTTAGAGAAACTCAAGGTCCACAGCCGCATGGAGGCCGTGATCAAGTACCTGCAGCGGTGAATCGCAGCTTCGATTTCGTGCGCGGTACTCATCTTGGAAATATTACCACAAGCCGACAGCCAGCGCAATACAAGGCCGATCGATTTCGCAACTTGAATGTTGCCCATTCCGGCAGAGGCTAGGCCATTAGCTTGCATAGCTCTACTGAACCCCGCCCGAATCGGGCGCGGCTCCAGCCTCCGTCGTCTCAGGCACACTCAAACTCGGCATTTCAGGCGCAGGGCTAACAGTGTTCAGGAACTCAGCGAACAATTCCTCAATCGCCGGCGCGGCGTTAGGGTCTTTGTTCATGGCCAAAACGGCGATCGCTCCGTCTAGGCGCCGCGCGGACTGGAGTTGCCCATGTTCGAAGACCCAGCGCAATCGCGAGCTGCCGAGCTGGCTGTTGCGCAGCGTGAAGGCGACTTCGGCCAGGCATTGCAAAACTTCCTGCAGGCGCGCTTCGGGAATGGACTCGTCAAAGCTCTTGATGGCGACGGATTGATTGGCCAACCGGACGCCGCAAGCCAGGACGCCGGAATACTTGGCCGTCTTCTCCACCCAGGCCTGAAACGGGTGTTCCTTCATGGTTTCAAGCCTGTGGCGGCGTCATTGACAGCCGGACGAACATCTTGCGCTCCGGCTGAAGCAGGCAAATCACCCGGCTCCGCGCCTCGCGGATTTCCAACCGGTCGGCCCGCCCGAGCGCCGGCAACAACTTGCCCACGCTGGCGGATTTGACCAAGAGCCAGTCCAGCAGCGTCACGCGCCGCTCCGCGTGCGGCGCATTCCATTGATAGAGGATGTCGTTGGTCGAGGAGCTGAGCACGATCTCCTCAATGCGCCGGTCAGCCTCTCCTAGTTGGGCCGCATCGACGCTGGGCTCCAAATCCACGCCGCCCAGCTCCTTGGCGGCCAGCTCGCCTGCCAGTTCGTCGCTCGCTTGGGCCGCTTCCATGAGCAGCCCCTCCCATTGGCCGTCGATGGTCTGCCTGGAGGGTTGGGTGAAAGCCGCCAGATGAAATTCCCCTCCCTTGAGGCCGTACAAGCGGGCCAGCGCTTTCTCGCCAAAAATGCCGCCGATCTCCGCGTGAATGATGGAGCCTTCTGAGATGTATATGCGCCCGTCGGTGTTCGAGGCCTTGATCTCCAGCACGGAGGACTTGCGCCCGAGGCATTCCATTTGCAACAACTCCATCAACCCGACCTGGCGCACCATCCCCTTGAAGCCCTCCGCCGGCGCCTCCGCGGTTGCCTCCAAGGCCGGGTAGATGCTCTCGAATCCGCCCGCCACGTCGATTTTGTCCAGCACCAGCGCGGCCCCGTGCTGCAAGGCGTAGTCCCGCTTTTCGGGCGTGACGATCCCGCTGAGCAACACCACCGGCAGCGCGGGTCGGCTGCGTTTGAGCATAGTCAAGAATTGCAAGCCGTCCATGACCGGCATGTTGATGTCCAGGACCACCAGGTCCACTTGGTTGGCCTTCAGGCAATTCAGGGCCTCCGCATAATTGTCGGCCGTATGCACGATCCACGATGGATCGCGCTTTTTCACCAAATGATCTTTGAACAGCTCGATAAAGTCGGGGCTGTCGTCCACCAGCAAAATGCGATGGCTGGGGCGTGAGCGTGTTGGAGGTGAATCGGGCGAGGTCATTCCACTCCTAGATCGGCCAGCGCGTGTGCGGCCGCCAGACGCACTGCTTTGTCCACGTCCTTGAGGGCGGTCATGAGAGGCGAGCGCGCGTGCGAGTCGCCCAATCGGCCCAGGGACTCCGCGGCGGCCAGCCGCAAATCGCCGTCGGCATCTTGCAACAAATCCGTGAACGCCGTCATCACCGCCTGCTGCCTGCGCCGCGCCGGCGTCGCCATTTCCGTGTCCGAATGTTCAACGGCCGTGATCTTCCGTTCCCCAAGTTGTTCCAGCACGTATGCCGCGGCCCGGCGCACCGCCCAGTCTCCCGAACCGAGCGCGCTGCGCAATTCCGGGGCCAGCTTCCGCGCCGCCTCTGATTCCGCCCATTTGGCGTCGATCTGCGTCAGCGCCCCCGCGGCCATTTTACGCACTTCCGATTCGTCATCCTTGAGCGCAAGTACCAACGGTCCAATGGCCCGCGCGTCCCCGATGCGCCCCAACGAGGCGGTGGCGGCGCTGCGGACATCCGTGCTTTGGTCTTTCAGAACTGCCACCAGCGCGTCCACTGTGGTCGGGTCCTTCACTTTGCCCAGCGCGGTTGCGGCGGCGCAACGCACGTCCCACATCGGGTCTCGGAGCAGGTCGCGCAATGCGCTCGCCCGGTTTTGGGCGTCGAAACGCGCCACCGCTTCAACGGCCGCCGTGCGGATGCGGTGGTCCTGATGCTGAAGCATCGGAGCCAGATCATTGACCACACCCGAGCCGCCCGTGTTGGTCAGCGCTCCGATGGCCGCCAGACAGACCGCATGATCAGAGGACCTCAATGCCCGCACCAGCGATTTCAACACCCGCTCGTCCGGGATCGCCCCCAAAGCTTCCACCGCGGCCACTTGCTGCCCGTAGCCTCCCTGGTGGAGAACGCTCTCCAGCGGTTGGATGGCTGCGGCCCCAAGGCTGGCGGCCCGCATCATTTGGCCTCGCGCAATGGCCAGCCAGACTTCGTCCTCGATGTCAGGGGGGTGCCATGCCGATTGCTCCAGAAAGCGCGCCGCGCGCCCGCGCACGCCGGGATCGGAATCGCGCAGCGCGCCGGCCACGGCGGTCTGGACCCGTTCGCTGCCGTCGTCCCTCAAGTGGCTGATGGCAGCCTGCCGCACTTGCGGCGCAGGGTCATGAATCGCGCGCAAAAGAAGCTCCAGGGCGCGTGGATGGTCAATGCCGCCGAGGGCCGTCACCACCGCCGCCCGCACGTGGATGTCCCGGTCGCCGACGGCTTTGGCCAAACCGTTCAACGTCCGGGGGCTTTCCATTTCAGCGAGACGCTCCACCGCCAGGCGTCGCTTCTCGGGGTCGCCCGATTTGAGTTGCTGCAGGATGAGCCACAACATTCGCACCGCTACATTAACCCCTCTTTCCGCCCACGTCACGTAAGATCATCTTTCCGTCTGATTAACGAAGCGGGTGAAGGGAATCGAACCCTCGTGAAAGTTTGGAAATTTCGATTGAGCTTGACTTGGTTTGACTGGTTTGACTCAGTCATTCATAATCCTAATCCTGCTCCTAAATCCCCGCCGAACCCCACCCTGTTACAGTGCAACTCATTGTGCCATAGGCACTTCCCACTCACAGGTTTGTTTTGGTTTGATTTGGTTTGATTGGGCTTGATCCGGTTCCATTCGTCCCATTCGACCTGTGCCACATTGATTGGCGCCTCCAGCATGGTCTCGCTTTAAGACTCGCAGGCCACGTTCTGAACGCAACGGCATCGGATATTAGCTTCGGGAATACTCGAGGACGCGCGTCCAGATCTGAGGCGCCGCCAAAAAGTGAAGCGCCAACCCCAGCCGGACGGGGAATTCCGTCGGCGGGACGCCGACGACTGCGGTCGAGACGACCGCGCTCTCGAAGAGGTCGCTAACCCGACTTGGCGGATTC
>PLIU01000118.1 GCA_003140095.1 Verrucomicrobiales bacterium
AACGCTTGAAAAAGAAAAACGTCCGAACCGACTCCGATCACTCCGCTCATCAGGAAGAGATAGAAGGAATCCCCGCCCAGGCCCTGGCCGAAGGTGTGCGCCCAAAGGGCCAGCAAGGCCGTGGCCACGGCCAGACGCCAGAAATTGGCCTCGGAGCCTCCCAGCAACTTGGCCGATCGCGTCGCGCACACAACCGAAATCGCCCAGAGAATGGCCGTTAAAAATGACGGTAACACGCGCGATGATTGAGGAAGGCGCCGGGTGGCTTCAAGGCTTATCGAACGGCGTGCGGCGGAGCGCGCCCGTTGCGCTGTGTTTGTACTCAAACGAGCAGAAAAGGGAAAAGAGGGCGGGCGCAAACATGGGAGCAGAAGATTTTTTGAGTTTTCGTGAATATCTTCGCTTGAGTTCCCATCTAAGCGTGGTAATTTGTGGGAAAAGGCTAAAGGCTGAAACCTGACCGCTTTGGCGGGATACGCGGGCGGCTTGTTCTTTGAAATGTGGCAGAGCGGAATGTCCCACGGCTGAAGCCGGCGAAAAGCGGACAAGGCTGCGGGTAGGAAATTCGACTTAATCCGAGTCAATCCGAGTTAATCCAACTTAATCCAGGTAAAGAATATTGTTTTGTGCAGATCCGCCTCCAAAACCAGGCTTGCGGGTGCTTGGGGCCTGCGTGAATTTCACGCAAACCAAGTCTTGGCGCGGTGTCTTTGCGTGATGAGCCGTATGTTGATTTGCCATAGGCTGCTACCGTTTAGATGCGTCTGCCTTGCCTGCATGAATGACAGCTTGCTATAAAGGCCCCCGTCCTTCATAATTTATGACCATGCAGTCCCATGAACTTTTGCGTGAGGTGTTTCAGAAGGTCAGCCCCAAACAGGCCGCCGCCGAAATGGGTCTTTCCCTTTCCATGATCTACAAATGGGCCGAACCGCCCGCCAGCACCAGCGGCGCCGCCAATCCGCTGGATCGTGTCGCCGTCCTGGTCCGCTGCAGCGGCGACCACAGCATTGTCCAATGGATTTGTCACCGTGCCGGCGGCTTTTATGTCAGAAATCCCGAGGGCAGCCATCCGCACCCACTCCATTTGGTCCCTGCCATGAACAGCGTCGTGCAGGAATTCGCCGATCTGTTGTCCGTCATGGCCGCCGCCGCCGCCGACAGCCAGATCACCCCCGCCGAATCCAAATCCATCTGCGCCCGCTGGGAGAAACTCAAGTCCGTCACCGAGGAATTCGTCCAATGCTGCGAAGAGGGCAATTTCCGCGACATCAAAAAAGTCCCGCCGCCTAATTCCAATGAGCGTTCAAAATGAGACTAAGGCGCGCTGGATTCCGGGCTGCTGGCGAGAAGCGAGCGAGGCGCATATCCGCAGCGATCTGCAACGAGCGAGCAACGAAGCCAGCAGCCTGGAAGACAAGCGGATTAGCCTCATCTTGAACGCTCATTGGAATAAATAGTCCGCGCATGAAGCTTTCGCGGGCGCGTTCACTTTTCGCTTTCATGGCTGCGGTGTGGCTGTGCGCTTCGCCCCGCGGTCGGGCGGCCCAAACCGTGCAGTGCGACCTGTGCGTCTTTGGCGCCACTTCCGCCGGTGTCGCCGCCGCCGTGGAGGCGGCGCGGGAAGGCCGAAAAGTGGTCTTGACAGAGTTTGGCGCGCACGTCGGCGGCATGACTGCGGGCGGCTTGAGCCAGACGGACATCGGCAACAAAAGCGCCATCGGCGGCCTGGCGCGTGAATTCTACCAGCGCATGGGCCGGCATTACGGCGCCGATGAGGCCTGGAAATTGGAACCCAGCGTGGCCGAGGCCGTCTTCAACGATCTTCTTGCCCAAGCCGGTGTCCGCGTTTATTTCCACCAACGCCTCGCCTCCGTCGCCACCAACCACGCCCGTCTTCAGAGCCTGACCATGGCCGACGGCACGATTTTCCAGGCGCCCCTCTTCATCGACGCCAGCTACGAGGGCGATTTGATGGCCAAGGCCGGCGTTTCTTATATGGTCGGGCGCGAAGCCAACGCCGTTTACCGCGAAACCCTGGATGGCATCCGCGCCTTGACCCCCAAACACCAATTCACCGTGCCGTTTGATCCCTACCTCCGCCCCGGCGATCCTTCCAGCGGTCTGCTGCCGTTCATCCAAGACCAACCGCCCGGCCAGGCAGGCCAGGGCGACTCTTCGGTTCAGGTCTACAATTTCCGCCTCTGCCTGACCCAAAATCCTACCAACAAACTCCCCATCGATCCGCCTGTCCATTATGACCCGGCCCGCTACGAACTGCTCGCCCGTTACATCGAGGCCCTTGTCGCCCCGGGCCAGCCAGTGAGCCTGCGCCAATTCATCGACATCCAGCCCATGCCCCGTGGCAAGACCGACATCAACAACAACGGCGGTTTCTCGACCGATTTTATCGGCGGAAACGCGGGCTACGCCGAGGGCAGCGACACGGAGCGCGCGCGTATATTGCGGGCGCACGAGGATTACACACGCGGCTTCCTGCATTTCCTGGCCACCAGTCCGCGCGTGCCGCCCGCCCTTCGCGCCGAGATGCAATCCTGGGGCCTGTGCAAGGACGAATTCACCGACACCGGCGGCTGGCCCCATCAACTTTACATCCGCGAGGCCCGCCGCATGGTTTCCGACTACGTCATGACGGAGAACAATTGCCGTTACTCCATCGTGCTGCCCGACCCCATTGGTTTGGCGGCTTACACCATGGACTCGCACAACTGCCGGCGCATCGTCCGCGACGGCCGCGTCGAAAACGAAGGCGACGTGCAAGTGGGCGGTTTTCCGCCCTACCAGATCAGCTACCGGTCAATCGTGCCGCGCGAAAGCCAATGCAAGAACCTGCTGGTGCCTGTCTGTCTTTCGGCCAGCCACATTGCCTACGGCTCCATTCGGATGGAGCCAGTCTTCATGGTCCTTGGCCAATCCGCCGCCATCGCCGCCGGCTTGGCCCTGGACGAGCAAGTCGCGGTGCAGAACATTCATTATGATGAATTGCGCCGTCGCCTCCTGGCGGCACGGCAGATTCTGGCGTGGCCCGTCCGTCCCGATCATTAGCGACTTCTTTGGGAGCGCGGGTCGTCCCGATCGCATCCGTCGGCTTGCCAGCCAAAGCCTTGGCGGTGGCGGGCGTCCCAGCCCGCAAAGCGGGCCGCTCTTATGTTGTTCCGTCTCCGACGGAACCCAGACCGAAAATGGTGCGCCTTTTGCGTGAGTCACCAAGCACATCGCTAATGCTTCGGGGTGTCTTGCGTTATTGCTGGTTGACCTGAAAGAACTCGTTATTTGGGTTATCCATGGTATTGGTCCAACCGCTGGGGACTCCGCACCTGCCCTCAACATACCCATAACCTGCAACGGCGGCAACCGCGCCACCGATCATGGTCAGGTCCGCCGTAGCGGCGAGCGGTGTCAAAGCGATGCGTTCCATTTTGCCCAAGCCATCGCGATAGACCGGCAGCGCGTACGATCCGACGACTGTGCCGCTGGAATAGAATGTGAACCACAGCTTGTGCGTCGAGAGAACTGCATAAAGAAGTGGCGCCGGAGAGGCGGGTGGCACGATGGCGTGTCCCCGGAAACCGCCGCTTGACGGCGCGGATTCGCCTCTTACCATGACCGCCTGTGACCGAGAGCCAAAGCCGCTTTTATCAGGCCCTCATCGTGCTGTTGGGCCTCTTCGCTCTTGCGGTGGTTCTGGCCTTCCACAACATCACCGAGGGCGATTTGTGGGCCAAATTGGCCATCGGCTCCAGTCTTTGGAATACCGGGCACCTGCCGCGGCATGACCTTTACGCCTTCACGCCCACTCTGCCCAAATACATCGATCACGAATGGGGCGCGGGGGTGATCTTTTACGCGCTGCTCAAATGGTTCGGCCCCTCTTCGCTTATTCTGCTGAGAATAGTCCTGGCTGCGGGATTGCTGGCGCTGGGGTTTCTGACGGGACGGCGGCAAGGGTGCGATGCGAATATCCTGTTGCTGCTGGCGATTCCGGCCGCGGCTTGCCTTTTGACGGGATACATTCCCGTGGCGCGGTCGCACGTCTTTACGTTTTTTCTCTTCGCGGCGACACTGTTCTGCATGGAGGAATTGCGGCGGGGCGGACGCTGGCCCGCCGCTGTCCTGCCGGCGCTGATGCTGGTTTGGACCAACCTTCATGGCGGCTTCGTGGTTGGGCTGGCGGTCATTTTCATCTATGGCGCGGCCAGTTTCGCGGCGCGGGACAGGGCGGTGCTGATGGTATGTATTGCCGCGGCCTGCGCGGCGGTGACGCTGGTCAATCCCTACGGACTGGACTTCTGGCGCTACCTGATTCCCGCGCTGCTGCATCCCCGCCTGCGCATCCTGGAGTGGCGGCCACTGCCTCCGCTGGCATGGGATGATTTTTGGGGGTTCCGGCTTTTATTCGTCTTGACGGTGATCGCGGTCGCCGCCGGGTGGAAGCGCGTGGAACGCAAAAACTGGGCCGGCCTGGCGGTGCTGGCGGTCACGGCCGGGATGGGTTGGCGCAGCCGGCGGCACGGGCCTTTTCTGGGCGCGGCGGCGCTGGCATACGCGGGGCCTTATTTCCAGGCCGTCTGGCGGGGAAGGTTCCAACTCCTGCCCGCGACCGGTCTTCTTTACACAGCCATCGCCTTCTGGGTGGCGATCCGCTTCCTGCCCCGTGCTTTGCTTTATCCGCTCTCCCCCATTGGCGAATACCCGGTGCGGGAGGTGGACATTTTGGCGATGGCCGGCGCCAAGGGCAACGCGGCGACGCCGTTCGCCTGGGGCAGCTACGTGAGTTGGCGGCTTTATCCCAACGTGAAAATTTCGATGGATGGCCGCTACGAAACCACTTATCCCGAATCCACCTTCGAGCTCAACAACGCCTTCTACGATCACAAAGGCGATTGGCTCCGGCTTTGCCGCGCGTTCAAAGTGGATTACGTCATCCTCGATTTGCAGGAGGAACAATTGCGTCCCGAGGAGTTGCAGGCCGCCGGATATGCTCTGATCACGAACGTGGACAACGTTTCGGCGCTGTTGTGCCTGCCGGAACACGCGCCATTGTTGCAAAAGGCCGCGCGCGATTTGCCGCCTCTTACCGTGGATCCATTGGATTTGCGAGACAGGAAGGACCGGTAATGAACCACGGCAAGACATCATCGCGCCACGACGCCCTTTTTGCCGGCGCAGTCATCGGCGCGGTTTTTGCAATGCTGGCATTCAAGACCTGGCGGCGCTGGCCGGATTTGGTGATCGATTTCGGCGCGCAGTTGTACATGCCGTGGCAAATTTCCACCGGGGCGATGCTTTACCGCGATGTGCATTACCTGGCGGGCGGTCCCTTGTCGCAATATTACCACGCGCTGTTGTTCAAGATTTTTGGCGTCTCTTTCCTCACACTCGTCGTCTCGAATCTCGTGGTGCTGGCGCTGCTGCTGGCCGCGATCTATCTCTTCTTTTACCGATGTTCCGATCAACTTACCGCCATCAACGCGTGCGTGGCGGTGCTGGTGGTGTTTGCCTTTGCCCATTATACGACGGTGGGCATTTTCAATTACATCACTCCGTATTCCGCCGAAGTCGTGCATGGGTTGGTGTTGTCGGTGCTAACCGTGGCGCTGCTGGCCCGATGGTTTGAGACGGAGAATGAATGGCTGGCCGGCGCCGCCGGTCTCTGCGGCGGCCTGACCCTGATGACCAAGCCCGATTTGTTGCTGGCGCTGATGCTGACCGTTGTCTGCGCCGCGGCGCTGTTTTGGCAGGCCAAGCGAAAGGGAAAACGGTTGGGCCGGTCGCTCGCGCTGATGGCGGGCGGAGGACTGATCCCCGCCGCCGTCTTCTTCCTTTGGTTTTTTCGCGTCGAAGATTTTCAGCAAAGTGTGCGGTCGGTTTTTGCGGCGTGGATTCCATTGTTGACCACTTCCGCAGCCAGGAGTCCTTTCTACCGATGGTGCCTGGGTTTGGATCAGCCCTGGGTTCACCTGCAACAAGCCTTTTCCCAGTTTTTGCGCCTGGCCGGCATCGCGGCGGTGTGCGCTGTGCTATGCTGGCGGAAAATCCCCGCGTGGCTGGCGTGCGTCCTGGCGGTTCCGGTCGCGGTTGGATTGATCAAGGTTTCGTGGGAATTCAACTGGTTCAATTGCGGCCACTGCCTGCCGCTAGTCTGTCTGACGCTGCTGGCGCTGCTGGTTTGGCGCGGGGCAAAGGGCGGATGGGCACCGCCGGTGGTCTTCGCGACCTTGTGGGCCGTCTGGAGTCTGGCGCTGCTGGCCAAACTGGGATTTTTCTGCAGGATTTGGCATTACGGGTTCGCGCTAGCCATGCCGGCTTTCGTCAGCGGCATTTACCTTCTGCTCTGGGCGCTGCCGCTACAACTCGAACGTTCCGGCGCGCGCTCCGGCCTTTTCCGTGGTTTGATCTTGCTAATGTTGCTCCCCGGCTTGACACGGCTGACCCAGTCCTCCCTGAAGCTATACTCGGATAGAACGATGCCTATTGGCTCCGGCGCCGACACCATCCTGGCGTTTAACCCGCATTTCCGCCCGGTTGATGCCGACGTGGCCGCCGCCTTGCAGTGGGTGGAAACCAACCTGCCGCCTCGCGCCACTCTGGCCGTGCTGCCCCAAGGCGCGATGCTCAACTATCTTTCCCGCCATACCAATCCCTGCGGCTACCCGGCCTGGAACCCGCCGGAACTGGCCGCGTTCGGCCAAGAGAAAATGACCGGCGCCTTCATCGCTCACAGCCCCGATTACGTGATCGAACTGTTCGTCAACTACGGCGAGTACGGCGAAACGTTTTTCGGCCAGGATAAACGCTTTGGCCTGGAGGTGCAGCAGTGGATCGACACCCACTACCAGCTCGTCCAACTCATCGGCCACGACTGGCTCAAGGATGGCCAATTCGGCATCAAAATTCTCAAGAAGAACCGTTCTTGACCGCCATGCCGGCGGCCCGTTTGGCCAGCTTGCGGCTGGTCTTGATCTTGCTCACCGTGCCAATCCGCAAGTAGATGGATTTGACGTTCTGATACATCTCGTCCCGCCGGTCATAAAGCCGTTTCAATTTTCTCGGCCGATGGCGGTTGAGGGCGTAGGCGGTCAGCAGCGGCAGCGCAATGGTCGTATCCACGTAGGCGACCACGCAATCCGGCAGGGATTTGGGATCCACTTTGCCCCAGCTCACCGCCTCGGCCGGCGTGGCGCCGCTTAACCCGCCGGTGTCGGGGCGCGCGTCGGTGCATTGCAGGAAGTAATCGTGGCCTTTTTCCGCGATGCCCATGACTTCCTGGATTTGCGGCTCCGTCTGCAAAATGAAATTCTTGGGCGACCCGCCGCCCAGGATAAAGACGGAGGATTTGCGCCCGCTGGACTTGGCGTCATAGACGATGGCGGCCGTTTGATTGACATCCCGGTTGACATCGAAGGCGAGCTTGGAATCGCGCATGGCCATGGCCGCCACGTTCATGCCGATGGAACTGTCCCCCGGGCTGCTGGTAAACACGGGCACGCCGCACTCGTAGGCGGCAGCCAGCACCGAACTGTCCTTGAGCCGGAGTTTGCGTGCGCGCTCCCAGACGTATTGGCCGAGCCGGTAATGAAAGTCGTCGGTCCCCATCGCCCGCTGGAACTCCGCGCCGCCGATGACCTCGCGCACAAAGGCGTCGGTATCGAGCAGGACATTAAAGTCAAATAGAATGTCATAAATGCGGATGACCCCGTCGCGATGCAGCGCCACGTCATCCAGAAAAGGCGACCCTTGGTACAGGGCCATGCCCAACCCGAAATGCAGATCGTGGTAAAGATTGGCCCCGGTGGAAACGATCCAGTCCACGAACCCCGCGCGCATCAGCGGAATCAGGCACGATTTGCCCAACCCGGCCGGAGTCAGGGCGCCGGTCAGGCTCAGGCCGATGAGGCCGTCGTCGGGCAGCATTTTTTCCGTCAGCAATTTGGCCGCTTCGCGCAGGCGTCCGCCGTTGTAGGCCAGGAACGTTTTCTCCACCAACTCAGCGGCGGATATGTTCTTGCCGATGCCCGCCGGATTGAGGCGCGGGTAGCGTGCAAACTTGGACATTTTACTCATGGGGCCGCATCTTTGCGGAACCGCCGCCAAAGGCAACAGGAAAAGATTGCGACTTCCAATCTGAAGGAAGCCGGCTTGGCTCGGAGAGCAGATTCCCTGAGCCAACGCGATCAGGATGCGGATGTTTCCCTTGGTTTTGCGTTCCGGGCCGCATGGTAAAAGCTCTCATCCGACTGGCGAGGGAGATCGCAACCGGGCGGCTGCGGCAAAGCCAAGAGCCGCCACGCTCGCCCTTACCCTGACCCTCTCCCTTGGGAGATGGAATTGACTGAGGCCGGGCCGGGCGAGTCCAGACCTTTCTGGGACGGCAACCAATCTGGCCGAATCAAGGCCAATCAAACCAAATCAAACCTGCGGTGGTGGAGGGCAGGACAAGGATGAAGTATGGATTATGAATTTTGCTCATGATGGGGGACTGGCTTTCACGGCTCGCGGCGTCGTTTCGCTGTTGCGGGCCGGCGGTTGGTCGGGTAGGTTGTAATTTCATTTATGACGTTAACTGAAAAAATTCTGGCCAGAGCGGCGGGCAAAGGCTCGGTCAAAGCGGGGGATAATGTGTGGGTCAAGGCGGATATCCTGATGACCCATGACGTCTGCGGCCCCGGCACCATCGGCGTCTTCAAGCGCGAGTTTGGACCCGAGGCCAAGGTGTGGGACCGCCACAAAGTGGTCGTCATTCCGGATCATTACATTTTCACCGCCGATTCCAAATCCAACCGGAACGTGGATATTTTGCGCGACTTCGTGCGCGAGCAGAATATCACCTATTTCTACGATGTGATCGATGACCCCAACGGCTCCTGGAAATTCGACCCAAGCAAAGGGCCCTTGCAGCGGCAGTACGGCTCCCAATACGCCGGGGTTTGCCACACGGCCCTGCCGCAAAAGGGCCATACCCGGCCGGGAGAAATCCTCTTTGGCACCGATTCCCATACTTGCATGGCGGGCGCGTACAATGAGTTCGCCACCGGCATTGGCAATACCGACGCGGGCTTCGTCATGGGCACGGGCAAGTTGCTGCTGAAGGTGCCGGAAACAATGCACTTCCGCCTGGAAGGCCAATTGCAGCCGGGCGTCATGGCCAAGGACATCATTTTGCATTGCATCGGGGAAATCGGATTCGATGGCGCGACCTACCGCGCGATGCAGTTCGACGGCCCGGCGGTCAAGAACCTTTCCATGGACGACCGAACGACCATTGCCAACATGGCCATTGAAGCCGGCGGCAAAAACGGGATTTTTGAATGCGACGACCAGACACGGGCGGCGGTCGATGCCCGCTGCCGCCTCAACGGAACCCGCCAAACCTACGAACCGGTGGAACGGGACCGCCATGAGTCCTTTGTCTATGAACTGACGGTCGATCTGAGCAAGCTGGAACCGACGGTCGCCTGCCACCCCGATCCGGGCCGGCGGCAATTGGCCAGGCTGATGACGCAGACGCAGTTGGACCGCGCCTACGTCGGCTCCTGCACCGGGGGCAAAACGAGCGATTTCCTGGAGTTCGCGCGGGTGTTGCGCGGCAAAAAAGTGGTCATCGACACGTTCGGAGTGCCGGCCTCGCCGGAAATTGTGCATGACCTCCAAACGGCGCGCTGGGATGGCCAAACGGTGTGGCAAATTTTGGTTGACGCAGGGGTGCAAATGACCGAGAACGCCGGCTGCGCGGCTTGCCTGGGCGGGCCGGTGGACACGTTCGGACGCATGAACGCGCCCTTGAAGTGCATCAGCGCGACGAACCGGAATTTCCCCGGCCGCATGGGCCACAGGGAATCGCAGGTTTTCCTGGCCTCGCCGGCCACCGTGGCCGCCAGCGCTTTGACCGGGCATATCACCGACCCGCGCGAGTATTTGAGCTGATTCATCCTTCTTCTCATCTGTGGAACAGGCGATTTCGGAGGCAACAGAGCCAAGCCGGGTGCGCGAGCGCATCGATACCCTTTGCGCGCGGGCCATCCTGCTCATCGTGTTGTTCATCCTGGCGTGGGGACCGCTGGCCTTCGGTGGGATGTCCCCTTCGTCCTTCCTGGTTATTCAAGGATTGACGGTCGTGGCGCTGGCGTTGTGGATCGTGCGCTTTTGGGCGCAACGTCCGTTTCGGCTCCTCTGGCCGCCGGTGTGCTGGGCAGTGCTGGCGTTCCTGCTCTACGCGGTGGCGCGTTGCCGGCTGGTAGAGGTGGATTACGTGGGGCGTCAACAATTGATTCACGTGCTGGTTTACGGAGCGCTCTTCTTTGTGGCGCTGAACAACCTGAACCGGAAGAACTCGGCGACCTACGTGAGCCTGGCGCTCATCGTGGTGGGTTTCCTGCTGGCTTTCTTCGCGATTTTTCAGTTCGCCACCCATTATCCGCTGATTTGGGGCGTGCGCAGGCTGGACCAATATAAGGCGCGGGCCAGCGGAACCTTCATGAACCCGAACCACCTGGCCGGCTTTCTGGGCCTGGCCATGCCGCTGGCGCTGGCCTATACGGTCATGAGCCGGCTCTCGGCGACCACCAAGGTGCTGCTGGCTTACAGCGCGGTGGTCATGCTGGCCGGCGTCGTCGTTTCAGCTTCACGCGGTGGCATCCTGGCCGCGGCCCTCGCGCTGATCGTCCTTTGCGCGGTGTTGCTGCTGCAGCGGGATTTCTGGAAGCCGGCGCTGGTTGTACTGTGCATTTTGACCGCGCTGGCCGCGGTGGCCGCCAGCCAGTTTGAGTCGGTGCAGAAGCGATTTGATAAGGCGCTCCAGAACGACAAAGTCGGGGACGACCGCCCGCTCTATTGGGCGGCCGCCTGGAAGCTCTTCCAGCGGGATATTCCCTGGGGCGTTGGGCCGGGCCACTTTGACGTCGAATTTCCCTCGGTTCGACCTTGGCGGGTGCAGAGCCGCCCGCAGTACGTCCACAACGATTACCTCAATACACTCTGCGAATGGGGTGTCACCGGAATGGGTTTCATTGCCGCCGCCTGCGGCTTGCTTGCTTGGTGCATTTTGCAGGCTTGGGAAAGCCTGCGCAGGCCCGCCAAGGAGTGGGGATCCAGATTCAGCGACCGGTCCGCCTTCGTCCTCGGCGCCGCCGTGGGCTTGTTGGCCGTCATAATCCATTGCATTGTCGAGTTCGACATGCAGATCGCGGCCCTGGCCGTGACCGCCGTCACCTTGATGGCGCTGCTGGCGGCGCAAGTGCGGTTTGCCACGGAACGATATTGGCGCAACCCCGGGCGGCAGGGGAAAATTCTGTTGACGGCGATCGTGGCGGCCGCCATCGCATACTTATCGGCCCAAGGCCTGAGCAAAGGCACGGAGACCTATTGGCTGCACCGGGCCCGGACGGAGCGAACCACGCCGGAGCGCACCATCGCTATCGCCACCAAGGCGCACGAAGCCGAACCGATGAACTCGGAAACGGACTACTTGCTGGGCGATTATCTCTGGCGCTTGAGTCTGGCGGCGGATGGCCGCTATGATTTGAATCGGGTCAAACAAGCCATGCCATGGTACACCAACGCCATGCAGTTGAACCGCTTCGACGCCTACGCCCCAGTCGGCTGCGGGAAGTGTCTGGACCGGCTTGGCCAGACGCACGAGGCCACACGCTATTTTGAGGTGGCGGCCCGCAACGATCCCCAAAACAACGACATTGACCTGGAAGAAGCGCGGCATTGCATTGAATTAGGCGATTTCCCCGCAGCCAGGAAGTGGTTGGATCAAGCCCAGAAGTGGGCGGCCACGCCGGTGGCCTTCGAGGAGTCGCGCAAGCTGGAACGATTCATTGACGACCCCTTGAACAAGGGCCATGAATAATTCCAATGAGCGTTCAAGATGAGTCTAATTCGCTTGTCTTCCGGGCTCCTGGCTTCGTTGCTCGCTCGTTGCAGATCGCAGCGGATATGCGCCTCGCTCGCGCCTCGCCAACAGCCCGGAATCCAGCGCTTCTCATCTTGAACGCTCATTGGAATAAGCCTGCATTTTGCCATATCGCAAGCTTGCAATCCGCCGGCCGGCACTGCATGCTGGGCCGGCAACGAACACATAAAACAACTGGACCCGCTGAAAGCCATACATGAGCAACGCCCCAGAACCCGAAATTGACTTGGAAAAGCTCTTCCTGCCCGCTTGGGCTCAGGACTCATCCCAAGTCAATCGATACGCCGATTTCGCCGGCGAAGAACGGGCCGAACGCAGATCCGACGACCGAGGCGGCCGCCGTCCGCCCCGCCGCGACCAACCCGGCGGATCTAAGCCCAGGGGCGCACGACCGGTTGCCCCGGCACGCGGCGACCGCCGTCCCGCAGCCCGCCCACCGGGCCAGCCGGCGCCAAAACAGGAGGCGGTGCCGCCTTTGCCGCTGGCCGTCTCCATTCTGCCGGAGGAGAAGGGGGTGGAATCGTTGGCCCGCCAAATCCGCGTCACAGGCCGCGCTTATCCGCTCTTTGATATCGCGCAACTGATCTTGCAAAAGCCGGAGCGCCAGCAGGTCCGTTTCGACGTCAAAAAGAACGCGGAGGGCAAACCGCTCCAGCCTTTGTTCCTATGCGCGTTGGACGACACGCTCTGGCTGTCTGAGGATGAGGCTGTCCAACACATTCTTTCCCGGCATTTTCAGACCTTTTACCAGGTGGAGCGGACCGCGACCGACCCGCCGCGAGGCACCTACACTTTCGTGGCCCAATGCGGCCTGAGCGGAAAGATTCTCGGGCCGCCCAATTATCACGATTACCAGACGCAACTGCACAAATTGCACACCGAACGCTTTGCGCACATGCCCTTTGAAGCCTTCAAAGCCCGCGTTAAAATCGTGCGGGACGAGGCGGTGGTCAAGCAATGGATCGAAGACCACAGTTTCAAGACCGAATACAACTGCCTGAACGTGCCGGAGCCGCGAAAATGCGGCAGCCGGGAGGAGGTGGCCAAACATTTCCGCGAAGTCCACCTGCCCAACATTGTCAAGAGCGTGGACACGCATACCCTCAGCGGAGTCGCCGCGCGGCAACTGCGCTCGCCGGGCTTGCAGCGGGCGGTGCGGACCACATGGGAGGACCAGCGCCGCTTTCCCTTGCAGGTGGCCACGGTGTTGAGCCAGCAATTCGCCGGCCACGGCCTCCAGTTTTTCAAAGTCAACCGCACCGTTACCCATGTCTGGGTGGCGCGCCCTCGTTTCCTTGACATGGAGGCCACCCCGGTGTCGGAAGGAGTCAAACGCATTGTCGATTTCATCAACGCCCATCCAAAATGCACGCGGCGGAAATTGATGGAAACCCTGGCACCCGCACCCGCCGCTGTCGAAGGCACCGTGGCGGCCACTGCACCGGCCGCAACTGCGCCGGAGGCCGCGCCGGAACAGACCGCGCTGGCGAGTGATTTGCATTGGCTGATTCACGAAGGCCACGTCATCGAGTTCGCCAACGGCATACTGGAATTGGCCAAGAGGCCGCTGCCTAGACCGCCCAAACCTGAGAAAGCGCCGGGACGCGTTCTCACGCCAGCGTCGCCTACTCCATCGCCGGCTGATTCGTCCGAACCGCCCGCCGCCGCTCCTGTCGAATCGGCCGCGCAGACGCCTGAGGAACCGGCAGTGGCATCTCCCGTCGAGCCGGCGGCAGAGCCGCTCGCGGAGCCTGGCGCCACCACGCCTCCGAAGGATGAAGGATAAAGGAAGAAGGAAGTTCCTCCTATCCCAAGGCTTCCTAGGAAAATAGAACGAATTTGACAAGGCAATGGAGCGAGTTAGCATCGAGCCATGTTCGCCATTACTCGGCAACTAGCAAAAACAGTGGCCAAGGCTGTGGAGCGACGCAAGCCTTCAGGAGGATCCGCCTTCACTCTAATCGAACTATTGGTCGTCATCGCCATCATTGCCATCCTGGCTTCGATGCTGTTGCCTGTTTTGTCGCAGGCCGAGGCCGCGGGCCGAACGGCGCTCTGCAAGTCCAATCAGCGCCAGTTGGCGGTGGCCTCCATGGACTACTCATTGGACAACAACAACTGGTTGAACCCGTTGCAAACGGCCGTGCCCAATTCCAGCGTGGAAACGACCTATCGCGTCATCCTCTGGTATTATGTCGCTCAGTCGCCGAGTATCTTTGATTGTCCGGCCGAGCGCAACGCCGTCTATGCCGACGGCATCTCCGCTTATGACGCTTCTTACGGAGGCTTCACGCTCAGCCCAAGCACCAACTGGAGCGCAACGGGCATCGGCATGGCTGGTCCATACGAGAAATGGAATCAAAGCGGCATCGGCGTGGCGGGCGGGCACTGGATTCACGTCGATGGCAACCCGGACCCGACGGCACAGGTTAGCAGCATGCCCTTTGGGCGCCCGCATCCGGATTATTACGAAGGCTTGCACCGTTCCACGGAAATCAGCACCGCTTCCAAGCTCATCTGGTACGGCGACGGCGGCTGCGGCAGCCCGACGACTTGGGCGGACGACAGTTGGTGGATCAAAAACACCGACACCAGTGGTAATGCATCGGAGGACCGGCCGGGCTTCAATCGCCTCCAAGAGGACCAATACGGCTGCCAGCGGCACGACGGCAAGGCCAACTACGCTTTCGCCGATGGCGATGTGCAATTGCTCAACGCCAACCAGATTCGTTGCGACAAGCAAGAGTGCTGGTGGTCGATCAATCTTTTGTATCACCAGACGCAGTAGCCGTGAAGCAACAATTCAAGACCTTCCTCATCACCGGAAGCGTCGCCGTGCTGACGGCTCTGGGGGTCCTCTTCGCCGTGGCCAAGGTGAGGCATTTTCGCGGCGACGGCGAGGATGGGGCCAAGGTCTGGTTTTACGATCAGAGCGCCCATCGCCTCTATCCCGCGCCGCGCTACCTCATCCCGCCGGACGGAAACAGCGACGCCCGCGTGCGGGCCATGGTGATCGGTTTCCAAGGCTTGGGGAACAAAATTAGTCAAATAAAAATTGCCTACCTGGAGAAATACAGTCCCGAATGCAAGGGGCTCCTGGAGCGGGCGGAGGCAGCCCACGCCGCCAAACGCCCATTCGGAGAGAAAGTTCCCTCGCAGAACAGCGCTTACTTTCAAGACAACACCCTGGTGAAACGTCCCGGCGAGGCTTCCTGGCACACCCTCGGCAGCGGAGAGGCGCGCCAGATCATGGCCGAATGGCGCGAATGGCGCGGCCCTGCCGGGCAACCTCCGATTATTTCCGTTCCTTCGATCGAGTGAACTCGGGTTAGGGGTCAGCGGCCGGGCCCTTCCGATTTACTTGCCGGCCATTTGCATCCGCAGGTTGGAATCGCGCGTTGTTTCATTGAAAATGATATCTTGTAATCCGCTGGCCAGTTTGATATGACCGTGCGCGCGCAAACTAATTTTGTGCGGGTTTTGCCGATTTTCGAATTGAAACCGACCGGCAGTCATTCATTTCTGACCAAACCAGTGAACGAACAGGAAACCAAGGATCAGGACGCCGCATTGTTGCGGCGCATCGAAGCAAAAGATCGCGATGCCTTCGCGGAATTCTACGACAAATATTCCACTCTGCTCTTTTCCATCGCCTGTAAAATCTTAAATGATGCCGCCGAAGCGGAAGATGTATTGCAGGAGACATTCATGCAGATCTGGGAGAAGGCCGGGAAATTCGATCCGAACCTTGGCCAGCCTGTGGGCTGGGCTGTCACGCTGGTGCGCAACCGTGCCATTGATCGCATCCGGGCCTCCCAGCGAAGAAATCTTTTGACAGAGGAGGCCGCCGTCGAATTCGCCCTCGCCACCAACTCTACCGAGTCGGCCAACGAAACGGTCAGCGGTCATGAGAAGGCAAAGCTGATTCACTCCGCCATGGTCGAACTTCCCGCCGAACAACGTCGCGCCATTGAGTTGGCCTTCTTCTCCGGCTTGACGCAGAACGAGATTTCAGAAACGTTAAAGGAACCGCTCGGAACCATCAAAGCGCGCATCCGGCGCGGCCTTTTGAAACTGCGCGACCAACTGGAGGGGCTTCTATGATGGACGAGCGCATGGAAGAACAAGCCTCGTTGTACGTTTTGGGGGCGCTGAACGAGTCTGAATCCCGCGAGTTCGAGAAGGCGTTGGCGGCGGATCGAGAATTGAAAGAGTTTGTCGCGCGCTTGAGCGCGGCTACGGCCGCAATGTCCGGGGCGGTGCCACGTGTCGAGCCGCCGCCCCAATTGCGGTCGAAGGTTCTTGCGCAGGTCGCGGCACGGCAAAAGATAGTTGCGCCTGGCGAACCGAAGGTCAGCCTGGTTTCCAGTTGGCCCTGGGCATTGGCTGCTTGCTTGGGCGTGTTCCTGATGGTGGTGTTCGCGCAGGACATGCGGTTGCGCAAAACCATCGGAAACCAGGCTGCGCAAATCGACCAACTCAACCAACTGGCCCAATCATTGGAGTCGGAGACCAATGACTTGAGGCGCGCCGTCCTGGCGTTGCAGGAAACAAACCGGCTCGTGAACTTGCGGGTGGCGATGCTCAATTCGCTCGCGGCCGATGCGCCCAAGACCCTCGCCGTGACTCTGTGGGACAATCAGAGGCAGAACGGTGTCTTTGTGGCGCAAAACCTCAAACCGCTCGCGGCGGACGCGGACTATGAGCTTTGGGTCATTGATGAAAACCAACATCCCGTGGCGGCGGGCGTATTTCAGGTGGACCCGAAAGGCAATATCAGAATGGATTTCAAACCGAGCCAGTTAATCAAGACCGCCGGCATGTTTGCCGTTACGAAGGAAGCGAAGGGCGGTGTTGCTTCGCCCACGATGACGAACATGGTGCTGGCGGGAAATTGATTCCCGGTTGAGCCCGCGCCAACACCGCATAAGTTAGGGAGAGACCCGCATTCAGCTTCACCATTACTCCGTCCAGGAACTGCGGCAAAAAGCACCAAATCTGGCGCCCTGATTGCTGGCTGCCCATCCGCCCAGAATTCAACCATTCTCAATTTTTAGAAATTCGATGCATCCAATATCGGATTCTGATCGTTTAACCAACGTGCGTCAGAAGCATAACAATAACAATGACATTAATTAAGGATTAAACCACATATGACGAAATCAACATTAGCGATCGTGCTTGTGGCAGGCACGTTGGCGGCAGGGGATCTATTTGCCTCCAGCCATCGTGAAGCACCACTTATCACCGGCACGCCAAAACTCGATGGGGCGGACTTTTACATGTTTAACAGCTACGAAACGGGCCGTTCGAATTTTGTGACCATCGTGGCTGATTATTTGCCTCTTCAGGACCCCTTTGGCGGGCCTAATTATTTCCAATTGGAGACCAATGGCATCTATGAAGTTGAGATTGACAACGTTGGAGACGGCCAGGAACACATCACGTTTCAGTTTCAGTTTTTCACGTCTTACCAAAACATTTCCCTGCCAATCGGCCCTCCAGGAAACCAGGAAACCAACGCCATTCCCCTGGTTCAAGCCGGTCCCATCACCGTTTCCAACATTTCGGCCTTGAACGTGATGCAGACTTACACCGTCAAGATGATCCTTGGCAACCGCCGCACGGGAGTCGCGCAATATCTCACTAACGCCGCCGACGGCACCATTATTTTCACGAAGCCGGTGGACAATATTGGCAACAAGACACTTCCGAACTACAATGCTTATGCCAACGCCTATATGTACAACGTGCTCATCCCGGGTTCTTCCACGCCGGGCCGGCTTTTTGTGGGCCAGCGTAAGGATCCCTTTGTCGTCAACTTGGGTGAAACATTCGATCTGATCAATTATAGCAATCCGCTTGGGCCTGTCAACGGCGGACAAGACAGCCTGGTGAATAAAAACATCACTTCCTTGATTCTGGAAGTGCCTTCATCCTCCCTGACCAACATTTCCCCGGTCATCGGCGGTTGGACTACCGCCAGCCAGTTCCAAGGAACGAACATTGTGCAGGTATCGCGGCTGGGACAGCCGTTGGTGAATGAAGTCGTCATCGGCTTGAAGGACAAAGATGCTTTCAACGCGAGCGAGCCTGTCAACGACGCGCAGTTTGCAAACTACGTAACGAATCCCACTCTGCCGGCGCTTATCCAACTGCTGTTCGGGAGCGCGGGCGTTGTGGCGCCGACTAATTTCCCTCGTTCGGACCTCGTTGAAGTGTTCCTGACCGGCATCCCCGGCCTGAACCAGACCACCCCTGCCCTGGCGGAGGAGTTACGCCTCAACACCACCACGCCCCCAGTGCCCGCCGCCCAGCAAAATGATCTCGGCGTGATTGGTGGCGATGTTGCCGGTTTTCCGAACGGCCGCCGTCCCGGTGACGATGTGGTTGATATTGCCTTGCGCGTGATGATGGGCGTATTGCTCTCCACAAACGATGCGCCTTCGGGTCAACTGCCCTTCACCGATGGAGCCCTCGTTACGGCGAATATGTTCCAACAGGTTTTCCCCTACATCAATCCGCCGCTGGCGGGATCGCCCAACGGTCTCAGCGTCACGATCACGCTTCAGTCAAGCTCCAATGTAAGTGGTCCTTTCGTCAGCATCCCTGCGTTATACAACAGATCCAACTCGACTCTCTCGGCGTCGTCCACTGGCGCGAGCACCGGGTTTTACCGCACTTCAGGCACTCAATCCGGCGTTGTTCTTGGGGTGCCAGCCGTAGCCGGATCTAATGTTGTCCTGGGTATTCAGGTTCCATAAGAGAAATAAGAGAAGGAATGTTTTACCGGATGGCAAGACACGGTCGGGTTTTGGCGAAGAACCAAATCAGGAGCGCCGAAACCCGCCCCATTATTTCCAGAATCCCGATTCTATTTCTACCGGAAACCAGCCAGCGAATGAAGTTGGCCGGACCATTGAAAGTGGAATTGAAGGAGCTCTAAGAGCAACCGCTGAACAATTTGCGTGTTATGACCCTTTGTGCATTTCGAAAAATCGTTGTCAAGATAACTTTTCTTCTGCCGGTTGTTTTTCCGGCAACATTGCTTCAAGCGGAGCCTTACCTGCCTAAAGACGGCGGGCAAGTTCTGGAAACATTGCGTTCCACGGCCTTTGATCCGGTTGAACACGAAATCCGCGCATTGCGCGCGCGCCTTACAGCCGAGCCTGGCAATCTCACCCTAGCCTGCGAATTCGCGCGGCGTTGCATTGAGCGCAGCCGGAGTCAGGCGGACCCGCGCTACCTAGGGCGCGCCCAAGCCGCACTAGTCCCGTGGTGGGACATTCCGGCGCCGCCGATCGAGGTACTGGTGCTGCGCGCCACCATCAAACAGAGCCAGCATGATTTCACCAATGCCCTCGCTGATCTCAGCCTCGCCGTCCGTCTCGCTCCGCGAAACGCCCAAGTCTGGCTCACTCGCGCGACTATACTTACCGTACTGGGCGATTACGCCGAAGCTCGCAAGGCATGCCTGCCCCTGGCCCAGCTCGCGCCGGGGCCTATTGCTCTGACGGCGGTGGCCAGTGTGACCTCTCTGAACGGCGAGGCCGAAGGTAGTTGCGCCTTGCTGCAAAGATCACTGGAGGGAAATACACCGGCGAGTCCGGACGAAAAAATATGGAGCTTGACGGTGTTGGCTGAAGCCCTGGAACGGCTTGGCCGAGTCTCGGAAGCCGAGGCCGATTTTAAAAAGGCACTCGCCCTGGGGCAGCGCGATCCGTATCTGCTTGGCGCTTATGCGGATTTGTTGCTTGACCAGGGACGCGCACAGGAGGCGGCCGAATTATTGAAAAATGAAAGTCGCGCCGACGGCTTGCTTTTGCGGCTTGCCTTTGCAGAATCTGCCATGAGTCTGCGGCCTGTGAGCTGCGATGCGCACATCGCGATCCTCAAAGCCCGATATGAGGCAGGGCATTTGCGCGGCGATTTTGTTCATCAGCGCGAAGAAGCCCGCTTCGACCTGCATCTGCTAGGCCAGTCCAGCCAGGCATTGCGCCTTGCCGAGACTAATTGGCAAGTGCAGCACGAGCCAGCCGACCTGCGCATCCTAATGGAATCAGCCCTCGCCGCCGGTGATCGTGCCGCCGCCCAACCGGCGTTGGATTTCATACGCAAGAACCGTTTGGAAGACGTGGAACTCGCGAAACTGGCGCGGCAATTAAATCCCAAATGAAAGGCATCTCGATGATAAAACGGCTGTCGCGCTTTTTTCTCCTGTTCGCCGCTTTCCTGGTTTTCGCCACACAGAAGGCGCATGCCCACCCACAGAGCAGCGCCTATTTGACACTTCATGCTTCCACAACCGGCCTTACCGGGGAATGGCATCTGGCCTTGCGCGATCTTGAAGATGCCATCGGTCTGGATGTCAACGACGACGGCTCGATCACATGGGCGGAATTGCTCTCACGGAAGGAAGCAGTGTGCGCCTACGCACAATCACGCCTGCACCTTCTGGGCGACGGACAGATGGGTTCCCTGCGCGTCAAGGAGTTGCTGGTGGATAATCTCTCGGACGGCGCCTACGCGGTGCTGCGTTTCGAAGTTGACGGATTCCAGCGACCCCGGCGGCTCGAAATGAACTATAACGCCTTTTTCGATATTGATCCGAAACATCGAGGACTTCTGCGGCTCGATCATGATGGACAAATCCAGCTTGGTGTCTTTAGTCCGACGCAGCCGAGCCAGTCATTTGAATTCGGAGTGGCGACGCCGCACAACCCTTTTTTTACGTTTTTGAAGGAGGGTGTGTGGCATATCTGGTCTGGTTACGACCACATTCTCTTCTTGCTTGCCTTGCTCCTGCCAGGGGTTTTGCTTCGTCGTGACGCAACCTGGCAGCCAGTAGCTGACATGCGAACCGCTTTTGTGAAGGTATTGAAAGTCGTTACTGCTTTCACGGTCGCGCACTC
The DNA here is from genome assembly GCA_003140095.1 of Verrucomicrobiales bacterium. Classification (GTDB taxonomy): domain Bacteria; phylum Verrucomicrobiota; class Verrucomicrobiia; order Limisphaerales; family Palsa-1400; genus Palsa-1400. The sequence continues at coordinate 20,851 of PLIU01000118.1, forward strand.
GATAACCCTGAGCCTGGCGGTATTGGGCTTTGTCCATCTGCCAAGCCGCCTCGTCGAATCGGCGATTGCAGCCTCGGTTGTCGTCGCGGCCTTCAATAACCTGGTGCCAATCTTCGGCGAAGGCGGCTGGATGGTCGCCTTTGGGTTCGGCCTGCTCCACGGATTCGGTTTCGCCAACGCGTTGCGCGACCTTGGCCTGCAACATGGACAACTGGCGGTCACCCTCTTTGGCTTTAATCTCGGCGTCGAGGCCGGCCAGTTGGCCATCGTGGCGGTGTTTCTTCCGCTGGCTTTGAGTGTACGCAGTCTTCTTTTTTATCAGCGGTTCATATTGCGCTTTGGTTCGGCGGCAATCATGGTTGTTGCCTCCACCTGGCTGGCAGAGCGTGTTTTGGATTTCAAGTTGCTGCCGTTCTGAAGATAGAGCACAAAACACTCGTGTTAGATTTTTCACCTGTCACATTCAAATCCTCGTTGCCGGTCCGAGTTGACGACCGGCTGCAATGATTATGAAAATACAGTCAAAGTTAAGCCCGATCTATGGGGTTCGATTCCCAGTTGACCTAACGCTGATACGACTCTTACTGCTGGCCGGATTGATGCTGTTTCCTTTGCAGGCTCACGCACACACGGCTGGCGCTGCGGTGAATGGGTGGCATGACGGTTTCAATCATCCCTTGCATGGCTGGGATCACCTTGTGGTGATGATTGCCGTGGGGCTGTGGGCAGCCCAACAACGTGGCCGTGCCGTTTGGTTGATTCCGTTGACTTTCGTCGGCGTGATGACCCTCGGCGGAATCGTCGGGGTTACGGGAGTTATCGTGCCTGGTGTTGAGCTGGCAATTTTGTTGTCGGTGGCTGTGTTCAGCGTGCTGGTAGCCCGGAGAATTCACTTCCGAGTTGGTCCGGCCATTTTGCTGGTCGGATTTTTCGCGTTTTTTCATGGCTTCGCGCACGGGGCGGAAATGCCCGGGTCGGCCAGCATGGTGACATTCGGACTTGGTTTCATTCTGGCCACCCTATTGTTGCATGGGCTTGGTCTGGTCACGGCGAGGTTGGTCGCCATGCTTTTGGCTTGTCTGGTTGGAAGTTCCGCCGTGGCTCAGCAAGCCAGCAACGCCCCGGCTGGAGCGTCTGCACCCGAACCCACCAACTCGAATCCGACGCAACTGCCTGAAGTTGTCGTGCAGGGGCGCCGGGATAGCCTGATTGGGGTTGCGTCTTCGGCCACCCAAGGCGCCACCGACGCGGAGCAACTTGCCGATCGCCCGATTTTGCGAAGCGGAGAAATCATGGAAACCGTGCCGGGAATGATTATCACGCAGCACGCTGGCGGCGGAAAGGCCAACCAATATTTTCTGCGCGGCTTCAATCTCGACCACGGCACTGATTTCGCAACCTATCTTGATGGCATGCCGTTGAACCTGCCGTCGCACGCGCATGGCGAGGGTTACTCGGACATGAACGTCGTCATCCCGGAGCTTGTGGAGAGGCTGGATTACGAGAAAGGTCCTTATTATGCGGGCGTTGGCAACTACGGTTCAGCCGGAGCGGCCCATCTGGTGTTTTACAAGACGCTGCCCCAAGACTTCCTCACGGCCGAAGGCGGCATGTTTGGATTTGAGCGCGCCGTATTTGGCCTGTCGCAAAAGCTCGACTCGGGCAATTTGCTTGTCGGAGGCGAAGCGTATCACGACGATGGCCCATGGGTGCATCCGGATGACTATTCCAAATTCAATGGCCTCATGACCTATAGTCAAGGCGATGACGCCAACGGCTTCAGCGTCACGGGCCGTGCCTATCATGGCAAGTGGAATTCGAGCGATCAACTCGCCGAAAACGCAGTCCCGCTGGTTGGTTTCTACGGCGCGATCAACCCGACCGACGGCGGCAATTCGGAGCGTTACAGCGTGCAGGCCGAATGGCATCGCGCCGACGAAAACTCCGAAACCAAAATCATGGCTTACGGATTCTATTACGAGCTAGATTTGTTCTCCGATTTCACTTACTACCTTACGGACCCCAGTCTCGGCGACCAGTTCGAGCAACAGGACAGACGGTGGGTGGCCGGACTGGACGCGAGGCAGACCTATTTCAACCATTGGTTTGGCGACCACGACGTGGAGAATTCATTCGGCCTGCAAGTCCGCAATGACTGGATCAACAACGGCCTTTACCAGACGGACGACCGGGTGCGCGTGGATAAAGTGGACATCTTCACCGGCACCGTTTTGCCAGCCACCACGGAAGCGGATTTTTTCACCGACACGGAAGTCGGTCTTTACGCGGAAAACAAGGTGCAGTGGTCGGATAAATTCCGCTCAGTCCTGGCCATGCGCGGCGACTTGGATTACTTTGACGTTACCAGCCTGGTCACGCCGGCCAATTCCGGCACCTCCGCCGCTTTACTGCCGGAGCCCAAAATGAGTTTGATTTTCGGCCCGTGGGCAAAAACCGAGTTCTACGCGCAAGGGGGATTCAGTTTTCACAGCAACGATGGGCGCGGCGCGACGCAATCGGTGCAGCCGGTCTCGGCGGACAATCCCTATCCCAACACACCCGTCGCGAGAATTCCCGGTCTGGTCCAAACCAAAGGGGCGGAAATCGGCGTGCGCACTCTGGCCGTCCCGAATTTGCAAAGTACCGTATCGCTCTGGTATCTCTACAGCGATTCCGAACTGCAGCAGGATGGCGACACTGGCACCACCGTTGCTTCCAAGGAGCCGAGCAACCGCTATGGCGTCGAATGGGCCAACTACTACACGCCCATAAAACATCTGGCTTTTGACTTTGACCTTGCGGAGTCCACCGCCCGTTTTACTTCCGCGGACGCGGCCGATGCCGCGCCGATCAGTCCCGGCAGCACGATACTGGGTCCCGGCGGCACGCGTGTGCCCGAAGCGGTCGGGGCCGTGATTTCGTCCGGCATCACGCTGCATGGTTTGAGCGGGTTCTCGGCTAGCCTCCGGCTGCGCTACTTCGGTCCGCGTGATTTGACCTCGGATGGAATTTATCGCTCGGATGCAACGATGTTGCTCAATGCGGAAGCCGGCTACCAAATCAACAAGACATGGCGGATATTTGCCGAGTTTTTGAACGTGCTCGATAGCCGCGGTCACGACATTGACTACGCCTACACATCGCGCATAACGCCAACAGCCACGCCGGTGTTCACGGATGTTTTCCATCCCGTCGAACCGTTTCAGTTGCGAGTCGGCCTGACGGCGCGATTCTAGACCGATGGATGCCGCGTGGTGTTGGAATGGGCCCGTTATTACACGCCGAACAAATCATGGGCGCTCGACGTGGAAGACGCTGATTCCAGGGCCCGGCGCAAAGAAACGGAAGCTGCCGTGCCGATTTGTATTGACGTTGTTGCTTGCATGGGACGCGGCTTTTCCGCACTCTGCTCCTATGAGAAAAGGCTTCTTCGTTTGCAAATCGTTCCACGCCGTCTTGTGGTTCGGCGCTGCCTGCATCGCGAGCGGCGAGGACATTAAGTTGGACTGGCAGGCCTCCGGTGTCTCCAAGACGATGGGTTACTACCGTCCTATGCGTCTCACTCTGTCACCTGACAAACCAGACGGTATCAAGACTGTGCCGGCGGACCTGGCCGCCCCGCTTTATGGCAAGCTCCAACTTGGCGCTGCGGAGGCGCCGACCACTTTTTTTGTGATCGTGGATGAACCGGAGGGCAAACCTTCACGCCTGTTCGTGGATGCCAACGCCAACGGCGATTTGACGGACGATCCGCCAGCCGAATGGAAAGGGAAACCGGTCAAGGGAACCAACGGCGTGGAGTTGACCACCTATTCGGGCGGAGCCTATTTGGAAACGGCCTATGGCGCCGAAAAGTTGAATCTGCACGTGGATATGTATCGCTTTGATAAACATGACGCCCTTCGCGCCTCGTTTGCCCAAACTCTCTTTTATTATCGAGACTACGGACGCGCCGGCGACGTTTCCCTTGGCGGCAAGACATACCACGCCATGCTGATCGATGACACTGCCACCGGCGATTTCCGGCCGGCACGCGACGCCGGTAAATCCTCGGTCATGCTGCTACTGGACCTCAACAACAATGGCAAATTCGAGCAGCACGGCGAATCGTTTGATGTGGCCAAGCCGTTCAACATCGGCGGAACAACCTACGAAGTCGCGGGTCTGAACGCCTCGGGCGCGACTTTTCAATTCGTCAAATTCTCCCAAACGGTGGAGGAAACCAAGCCGCGTCCGATCCTGGCGGCAGGGGCCAAAGCGCTGCCGTTCGAAGCGAAGACCACAGACGGCGACACGGTTCGCTTTCCGCAAAGCTACAAGGGCGAGCTGGTGATGCTTGATTTTTGGGCGACCTGGTGCGGGCCTTGTCGCGCGGAATTGCCGGGTCTGTGCAGCTCCTACGAGAAATTCCATGGCAAAGGATTTGAAGTTCTAGGCGTGAGCCTGGACCAGGCCGATGCTTCCGAGAAACTGGCCGCCTTCACCAAAGAGAACAACATGCCGTGGCCGGAAGTCTATGACGGAAAGTATTGGAAGGCTGCCGTCGCGCAAACGTACTACATCGATTCCATTCCTCATCCATTTCTTGTGGACGGCGACACAGGAACGATTGTGGCCGAGGGCGGTGCTCTTCGCGGCGAAGAACTCGACGGAACCATCGAGAAGGCGTTGGCAAAACACCCATAGCGGTTCAGGGCTGCTTTTAAAGGCGTTGCAACGCCAGGCCGCCATCGACCATGAGAACCTGGCCGGTGGAATAACTCAGGTCGCCGCGCGCCAGCATGGCGGCGGCTTTGCCGACCTCTTCCGCCATCCCCCAACGGGCCTGCACAAGCAATCCTTCGGCGATCAGCTTGTCGTAATTGGCTTGCACACCGCCTGTCATGTCCGTGCGAATGATGCCGGGGCGGATTTCATAGACCGGAATGTCAAATTCCCCCAGCCGCGCCGCCCAAAGCCGCGTCGCCATGGCCACGCCGGCTTTGGAGATGCAATACTCACCTCGGTTGACGGAAGCGACCGTCGCGGAAACGGAAGAAATGTTGACAACGCAGCCGCGCCAATCCGGGCCGGCCTTTTTTTGCTCGATCATCCATCGCGCGCACTGCTGCGTGAGAAAGTAAGGGCCTTGCAGGTTCACCTTGAGCACCCACTCGAAACTCTCCTCCGTCGCTTCGAGAATGTCGGCGCGAATTTTGGGCGCGACGCCGGCATTGTTAACCAGCACGTGCAGGCGGCCAAATTTCTCCCGGACCGCCTGGCGCAGCTTCCGCCGCGCGGCGGTGTCGCTGATGTCAGCCTGAACGTAGAGCGCCTCCGCGCCGAGTTGGCGCAACTCGGCCAGAGCGGGCGCGGCGTCTGAAGGGTCGCGCACGCCGCAAATGGCCAGGTCGAAATTGTCCCGCGCCAATTGCCGCGCCACGCCGAAGCCAATGCCGCGCGCGCCGCCTGTCACCAGGGCCACGCGTTTTTGGCCCGCATGTTGGTTGCCGGTTATCATAGGAAAAAAACGGGGCCAGGTCGGCTGGCGGCGACGTGCTGGACGTAGAGCGCCGCCTCGCGGAGGTGGTAGTCGCCCCACATGCTGGATTCGCCGCACGGAACTTGCCGGCCGCGCGGGATGTGGTCCCAGCCGTTGGGCCGGTGATAGACGCTGTGCAGAAGGAGACCTTGGTGGCGCGGCTCGGTGCTCAAGTAAGGTTCGTCCAGAAGCGTGTGCAACACCGTCAGGCCGGCCTGCCAATAATGTTTGCTTTTCAGAAAACGGCCCAACCGCAGCAATCCTTGCGCGGCGATGGCGGCGGCGGAACTGTCCACCGGTTCGTGGGCATTAAACGGATCGGCGGGACGCGATCGCCAATCTCCCATGCGGTGCAACTGCGGCGCGCCGGTGTCCCAATACGGAATGCCGTCGGCGGCGGCGGCGCGCGCGATGTAAAAGTCGCACGTCGCGCGCGCGGCCTTGAGCAACAACGGGGTGATGGACTCGTCGCCGATGGCGCGCATGAATTCCAATTGCTCGGCGAATCCGCACATGGCCCAGGCCAGGCCGCGCGTCCAAGTGCTGAAGGGCGAGTAGCCTTGCTGGGAGTTGGGACAGCGGAAGCTGCCGTCGTTGATGTTGAAGATCGACTCCTGCGCGGTGCGGCCGCGCACGTCGTAAGCGTCGCGGCCTGTGCCGTAATAAATGGAGAAATTCGCGGTGGCCGTCGCGTGCGCTTTGAGCCGGTCCAGCAGCGAGATCCGCCGGTCATTCTCTTCCATCAAAAGCTGTCCCAATTGGTGCGCCACGCCCAGCGCGCGCAAGGAACGGATCGTATCAACAAAGAGTGAATGCGGCCCGTTGAACGAATAGATGAAACCGCCGCCATCAGGCAGTGGCGTCCAACGCCGCGCCTGGGTCGCGCCGCTCAACTTGAGCGCCAGTTCGTAAAAATGGCGTTCCCATTCGTTGTCAGGAATGCGGCCCTCGGCCATCAAGCGCCGCAAATGGCCGTAGGTGCTGATGTTGTTGAAGCCGTGATCGTGAACACCGGCGTGGCTGATGTGCGGCGCCATCCGACGTACCGTCTGGCTGCGGCCCAGTTCCAGAAACTCCGCCTCATCCGTGGCGTCGAACTGCAAAAGCACCGCGCCGATCTGAAAGCCTTGCGTCCACTCGGTCCAGCCGCGCGCCTTGTAAACTCCGCGCACGGTGAAGACCGGAGACCCCTCTGTGCCATCGCAGGCGCGTTCGATGGAGCGAATCTTTTGGGCGGACAGCTCCCAGAGGCGGCTGATCTTGCGCGCCAAATCGACCGGACGGATTTTGGGGTCGATCTTCACCGATTTTGGAAGAGGCGGATGTTATGTCTTACCATTGCGCCACTGAGCGATTTGGCATGGTGCTCATTTCCAACTCCAGCCACAGACTCGGCACGACTCATCCTCTCGACGAATCACGCTGCCGCACCCAAAGCATCGGAAATCATCTTTGCCCAAAGGTTCCTTGCCGTGCGGCTTCTCCCTGAACGCAAACTGAGCTAAATTGGAAAACACCGGGCACAGCCGGTGAAGTTGGAGCGCGTACTTCTCGATGATCTCATCGGCTTGGCTGCCAAAACCCGGCGACTCGAAATCCTCTCTGTGTTCGATAATGTCCTCGGCCATCCGCTTGACCAATTCGCGGTAGTACTTCTTGAGGATCCGCTGCGCTCCGTCGAATTCGTTTTGAGGTGTCATCATAACAAAGATGGTTAAGGCACGAATGTACTTTCTTAATCAAGCAAAGTCAATCATGGTGAACACCGTGCGACGTGCGAAAATGTTGCTTCCCACGCCGCCAGCCGCCACGTAAAGTGATGGCGGAATATCGGATGAATACGCCTTCCAATCCCGAACGAATAGCGCCAGCCCGAAGGAAAGCAGCCAAGGCCTGATTTGGCGGAGCGAACGGCACATGCTGTCGGAAAAACCATGGAAAATTGATGCGGTGGCGCGCCTGTTCTTGGGTGTGATCACAACCCTTTGCATGGGGATGTTGCTGGCCGGCCTTTTGGGCCATTTCACTTCCGACTGGCCCAAGGCGCGGAGTGATTTTTGGCAGATCACCCTGAGCGCGTTCTTTTTGGAAATCCCGGCCCTGGTGTGGATCGGACTTTTTTTGCGGCAGCACAAGGTGAGTTGGAAGGAGGCCTTTGGGTTGCAAATGACCAACCCCGCCAAGGCGGCGGCGCGCGGTCTTTTGGCCGCAGCGCTCTTTCTGCCGGTGGCCTGGGGCTGCCAATGGCTCTCGATTAATGTCATGGACCTGGCTCATCTGAACCCACAGAATCAAGCGGCGGTCGAGGAATTGCAGGACCCGGATCTCACCGTTGCGGGGAAAGCCGTTCTGGGAGTGATTGTCATTGTCATCGCTCCGCTGGTGGAGGAGGCGCTCTTTCGCGGAATTCTTTACCCCGCCATCAAGCAGCGTGGCTTCCCGCGCCTGGCTTTGTGGGGCAGTTCGGCGCTCTTCGCCACGGTGCATTTCAACATGGCGACTTTCCTGCCCTTGCTGATCTTTGCCCTGTTGCTGGTTTATTTGTATGAAACCTTCCAGAATCTGCTTGTGCCCATCGTGGCCCATTCCTTCTTCAATGCCGTCAACTTTTTTGCGCTCCTTTTCATGGACCAAATCGACCGGGTGTTACACTTGACATGAACGAATTGGAATTGATCGCCCGCCTGACTCGATCACTGCCCGCCAACGCTTCCGTCGTCGTCGGGGCAGGGGACGACTGCGCCGTGCTGGATTGCGGCCAGCCGGGAAGATACCTGTTATTCAAGACCGACGCCGTGGTGGAAGGGGTGCATTTTACCTCGAAGGCGACGCCGGAACAAATCGGCCACAAAGCGCTCGGACGCTGCTTGAGCGACGTGGCGGCGATGGCGGGACGGCCGCTGGCGGCGTTGGTCACGGCCGCGTTGCCGGATCATTTTTCCTCCGATTTCGTGGAGCGCATTTACACCGGGATCAACAGCCTGGCGCAACGGCACGGGGTGGCCATCGCCGGAGGCGAGACGACCCGCAACCCCGAACGGCTCCTGCTTTCCATTGCGATGGTGGGGGAGGCGGCGCGGGATAAGTGCATATTGCGACGTGGCGCCAAGGTGGGCGACGCGGTGTTGGTGACCGGGGAATTGGGCGGTTCGCTGGCGGGCAAACACCTGGAATTTGAGCCGCGGCTGGCCGAGGCGCGATGGCTGGCCGAATATTTTCCCATCCATGCTATGATTGACGTGAGTGATGGGTTGGCGGGAGATTTGCGGCACATCTTGCTATCGAGCAATGTGGGCGCCGAACTGCTGGCGCGCGCCATTCCCATCAGCCGCGCGGCGAAGCTTCAGGCGCGAGCGGAATCTTCCTCCAAGCCGCCGCTTTTGGCCGCTTTGGGCGACGGCGAAGATTTTGAATTGCTTTTCACTGTGGGCGGCGGCCACGCGGTGGCATTGATGGACGGATGGAAAAAGCAATTTCCCAGACTGCGCCTCAGTTGCATCGGGCGGATCACGGCGGAGCACGGTTTGAAACTGCAGGACAAAACGGGGCTTCATCCTTTGGAGACGCATGGCTACGATCATTTCGCATAGTCCCGCGCAAACGGGCGCCCTGGGCGAAGAATGGGGGCGCGAGGCCCAACGGGGCTGGGTGATCGGCCTGAGCGGCAGCCTGGGCGCGGGCAAGACAATTCTGGCGGCCGGCGTGGCCCGCGGTTTGGGCGTAACCGTGCGGGTCCAGTCGCCCACTTTTGCCTTGGTCAACGAATATCGTGACGGACGGTTGCCTCTGTTCCATTTGGACCTCTACCGTTTGGCGTCGCGCGGCGAAATTATTACCGCCGGTCTTGAGTTGTATCTGGTCCGGCCGGCCGGCGTCGCGGTGGTGGAATGGATCGAGCGTTGGCTCGAAGATGGGACGTGGCCGGCCATGCGCGGCGTCAGATTCCGGCGGGTCGAGATCAAGACGGCGGGTGAAACCGATCGGGAAATTGTGTATGAAGATTTTGGCGGTTGAATTTTCCTCCGAGGAACGCAGCGTGGCCGTGGTGCAAGTGGGCGGCAATGCGGGTCCCGGCTTGCTGGGACGGGCGGTTGAATCGGGCGTCCACCGCGCCCTCGGCTTGGTGGAAGAAGCCTTGCGCGGCGCCCGTTGCGAGCGCGAGGAGATTGAGACGATTGCCATCGGCCTTGGACCGGGTTCTTACACCGGCATACGCGGCGCCATCGCGCTGGCCCAGGGATGGCAATTGGGCCGCGGCGTCAATCTGATCGGCCTGAGCAGCGTCGAATGCCTTGCCGCCGGAGCCGAGCAGGAAAAACTTTTCGGCCCGATCAACATCATTGTTGACGCACAACGCGACGAATTTTACCTGGCGCGCTATGAAATCAGTCCCGGTGGATCGCGCGAAATGGAAGCTTTGCGGCTGGCGCCCCTGGCCGAAATCGAGGCCGTTGTCCGGCGCGGAGAACGAGTGCTGGGGCCGGGCGCGGCAGATTGGTTCCCGTCCGCGCGAAACCTGTGTCCGGACGCGGCCATTTTGGGGCGGCTGGCCAGCGATCGGAAGGACTTTGTGCCCGGAGAAAAACTGGAGCCGATTTACCTGCGGGAAACCGCATTTAAAAGAGCGCCGCCAACGCGGGTTTTATTATGACACGGCTATGAAACACGATTATAAGGTGGTTTCCTTCAGACTTTCGCTTTCGGATGTGCGACGGATTCCGGGCAATCGCAGCGAGTTTGTGCGCCATGCGGTGGCTGAAAAACTTGGGCGTGAGTCCAGTCCGGCTTGGCGGCCCAAAACGGCGATCGGACGGAAGTTGCTCAAGCTTCGCAACCAGTTTCTAGCCCAAGGCGGTGAACTACTGGACGCGGACGGCATCGCTGATGAGCTGCGTCAGCGGCGCGGAGGTTGGTGTGAAAGCGTTTCTGATAAACCACAGGCAGATGGAACAACAAGGCAGCTAACGATGTCGCCCGATTACGGGTTAAACACCGCACCCATGAAGAGGATCGTTCCTGCCTGCTCATCATGGATGAAAAACAGAAAAGGACGATCCACGATGATCTGAAAGGTTGGGGGCGGAAGCGCAACTGTGGTTCCCACGATCACCGTGGTCACCGCCGCGGCCTCGGTTCCCGTTTCGTTCACCTCCACGACGGCCTGCTGTTTTACCGCCGAGATATCGAGCGGTTCCTTGGAGATTTTTAAAAAGTCAGCGGCGGGCGTGAAGGCGGTGGTCATGCCTAAAGCTTCCAATGGCGGCACCAGATCGACCACATAATTGAGATCGAACTTGGGAAGAACGACGATGGCTTGCTGCTCGGCAAAATCAGCCTGGATTGCTTGTTGCCACCATGCGCCATTCATCATGCCTATGAGTTCTTGAACGCTGGAATCGGGCCCGGGCAGGAAAACATACATGGCAAGGTCTCCTCCTTTGTAGGGCAGTCGCACGGCTTGATAACCATTTCCCTGGCAGCAACTGAACATCGCCGTTTGTTCCATCATAGGAGTCATCTCTTGGTCGCCCCCGCTTAGATAGAAGTCGCGGCCCATCGTTTTGTTGGTGTCAAACGGGGATTGCCAGTTCCCGAGGAAATACACGGCGTTGGCCAGGAACAAGCGGACCGAAGGATCGATGGGCGCACTTACAATTTGATCGATTTTCCCGCGCGTCGCTTCCGCAGCCCAGGCATTGATGGCGTCAACTGAAGAGGAGTCGTTGAAATTGAGGCCTTCCACCTTGGCGCCAAAGTAATGTTCATCGCCTTCGATGAAAGACGGCTCAATCGGCATGCCGCTTCGATACCAGACCGAATTGGCCGCGGTCAGGACGAAATTGGCGTTTCTGCTGTCGATGATGTCGCCGATTTGCCTGTTGGCTTCGTTCAGGGCGTCCGGCTGCATATCGAGCGTGCCCAACATCTGCTGCATCTGCGTTCTGGTCGTGCCTTCGGCCCCGGTGGAAACCATCTGCAACACGGTCGAGACGCTGTAGGGCGAAATGAAAATGTTGGTTCCCGGCTGTTCCGTGGCGAGTTGTTGCAGCAGATTGAAGGCGAAGCCGGCATTGGCCGAGGCCAATTCTTGCTGGCTCCTGGTCACGGCCGCATGGGACTGGTAAGCAAGAAAGCAGAGCAGAGTGGCCATCAGGACTCTGTAAGAATTTGCCGCCGAAATGTTGCTCCGCTTCATGTTTCCTTCCTCGATTAACCGGAATTGGGACAATTATTCAAATTTATCCAAATCTTGCACCGTTCATTATTAACTAGCCGGAACAATGGAGGATTGCAAGCACGGAGTCAAGCCAAAATGTTATCTTATCCGAGAATTCTGGGATTGTCATCGCGCGCCCGAAAAAGCAAAATTCCGGCGAGGTTCGAATGTCCAGCAACACTCCATTACGAATAGTCCAGTTGACGCCAGGCGCCGGCAAGATGTTTTGCGGCGCCTGCCTGCGCGATAACGCCCTGGTCAGGGCCTTGCGCCAAATGGGACATGCCGTGGTCATGGCCCCGATGTATCTGCCTTTGACGCTGGATGAAGACGACCAATCGGCCGGCACGCCGATTTTGTTCGGCGGCATCAACGTCTTTCTGGAACAGCAATCGGCGCTTTTTCGCAAGGCGCCCGGGTGGCTGCACCGGTTGCTGGCGGCACCCTCCTTGTTGCGCCTGGCCGCCGGCGCGGCGGGCAAGACGCGGGCGGAGGATTTGGGGGAATTGACCATTTCCATGCTGCGCGGCGAAGAGGGCAATCAGGCGCGCGAATTGGACGACGTGATCCGCTGGCTGCGCCTGGAAAAACCCGACGTCGTCTGCATCTCGAATTCGTTGCTGGTGGGTCTGGCGCGCCGCATCCGGGCGGAAGTGCGCGCGCCGGTGATCTGTTCTCTGCAAGGCGAGGACTGGTTTCTGGACGGGCTGCCCGAACCGCACCGCGCCACGGCCTGGCGGGTGGCCGCCGAACGAGCCGCCGAGGTGGACTTGTTCATTTCGCCCAGCCGCTATTTTGCGCAATTGATGGGTGAGCGGCTGAACATCGCGCCGGCGCGGATGAAAGTCGTTCGCAACGGCATCAATCTTGGCGGTTACGAGGAGGCCGCGCCGCCGGGCGGAAAGGGCGGCCCGCCAGTGCTGGGTTATTTTGCCCGCATGTGCCGGGAGAAGGGATTGGACCAATTGATCGGCGCCTTCGTCCGGCTCAAGAAGCGCAAAGGGCTGGGCGATTTGAAACTGCGGGTTGGCGGCAGTTGCGGACCGGCGGACCAGGTCATCGTGGATGAGTTGCGCCAGACGCTGGCCACGCATCAAATTCTGGGCGACGCCGAGTTTTGCCCGAACCTTTCCCGGGCCGCCAAACAGGATTTCCTGCGCTCGTTGACGGTGTTCTCGGTGCCGGCCCGTCATCCGGAGGCGTTCGGTCTGTACGTCGTTGAGGCTTGGGCGGCCGGGGTACCGGTGGTGCAACCGGACCATGGCGGATTTTCCGAATTGGTTGCCGCCACCGGCGGAGGCCGCTTGTTTCCGGCCCAGGACGAGGAAGCATTGAGCGACGCGATCGAGGGCCTGCTGCGGGCGCCGGACCAGGCGCGGGCGATGGGTGAAGCGGGGCGCGCAGCCGTGCGCAAGGATTTCACGGTGGAAGCCATGGCGGAAGAGTTTGCGCGCCTTTGCCGGGATACGGCGCGGAATTTCCCCTCGTAAATCGGCGCGGCGGAATTTACCATTGGCTTATGGCTTACGAATTCAAAGCGACGCGCCGGGTGGAATTCTCGGACACGGACATGGCCGGGATCATGCACTACGCGAATTTTTTTCGTTTCATGGAAACGGCGGAGCATGCTTTTTTTCGTTCGCTCGGATTCTCCATTGTCATGGGCAAAGCGGACCCGCCTCTCGGCTGGCCGCGGGTGCATGCCGAATGCGACTTCAAGGCGCCGCTGTACTTCGAGGATGAAGTCGAAATCCACCTGCTGGTCAGCGAGAAACGGAGCAAGTCTATGAGCTACGTCTTCAAGTTTATCAAGCTTGATGCCGCGCAGCCGCTGGAAGTGGCGCGCGGCGGGTTGACCGTCGTGTGCGTCGGCCATCACGGCGGCAAAATGACCGCCTGCACCATCCCCAAAGCGGTCGCCGACAAAATCGAGGTGGCGCCGGCGGAATTGTTGCGGTAGAGTGCAGTCGTTTTTTCATGCTTACGATTTCAGATGTCAGCAAAGCTTACGGGCCGCAATCTCTGTTTGAAGAGGTGTCGCTGCAGATTAACCGCGGCGACCGTGTCGGATTGATCGGCCCCAATGGCGCGGGCAAAACGACTTTGTTCTCGCTCATCCTGGGCCAGGAGGAGCCGGACAAGGGAGCGATTGCGCGCGAGAAAAATGTCGCCATTGGACATTTGCCGCAGGAATGCGCTCCGGCGGGGGAGGGGACGGTGTTGGAGATGGCGCTTTCCGGCAGCCACGCGCATCACCACGACTCGGGTGGATACGAGTTGGAGCCCAAGGCCAAACGCATTCTGGCGGGTCTGAGCTTTCGCGAAAAGGATTTCAACCGGCCATTGCGCGAGATGAGCGGCGGTTGGGTGATGCGGGCGCACCTGGCCCGCCTGCTGGTGCAGGAACCGGACGT
>PLIU01000340.1 GCA_003140095.1 Verrucomicrobiales bacterium
TGGCGGACACGAATGGCTGGTCCAACGAGTTTCAAAAAAGCCTGGTCCAGGAAGCGGCGGAGTCGCTGAAAAAACTGCGGCCCGATGTCATCATGCTGCAACAAGTCGCTGACTGGGAGACTTGCCAGCAACTGGCCCAAGCCTTGCAGCCGGAGATTTACCAGGTGGCGATCTGTTCCTCCTTCCGCGATCCGCGCACCAACCTCTTGAGCCGGCAAGTGGCGATTCTCGCCAAGGCCAAGGCCTATCTGGCGTGGTCGGAAACGTGGCAGAACAGCAGCGCAGCCCCGGCCGCGCCCGGAGGTTTCGCCTTCGCCGCCATACGGTTGGGCAATCAGAACATCGGCTTTTTTTCGGTGCAGTTCAGCGATGGCGCATCGTCGGGCACGGACGAGAGCCGAAGCGCCGAGTGGCAGCAGGCCCGCGCAGAATCGGCCCGGCAACTGATCAAGCAAATCGACTCCCTGCAGGACTGGAAGGACAACCGCCTGCAGACCTATATCGTGGCGGGTGATTTTAATACGACGCCGGACGATGTGGGTTTGGCGGACGAGAAAACCTTGTCGCTCCTGGAACAATGCGGTTTTGATAATGCGTTCGCCGGACTGCCGTTGAAGAGGCGAGCCACGCTGCCCGGCGATGCCCGGCGGCCAGCGGCAACGCTGGATTATATTTTTACGCGGGACGCAGGACGGGTTGGCCCCGCGCTGATCACGCAAAGCGCTCTTTGCGAACGCGGAGCGGTAACATGCGAGATGGATTTGGCCGCGCCGAAGGCCGCTCCAGCGCCCCCGCCGCTGGCTGTGTCGAACGCTCCTCCAGCGCCTGCGCCGCCGACCGCATCGAATGCCACTGCAGCGCCTGCGCCGTTGGCGGCCCGGGCGGACTTGCCGCCGGTAAAGCCCAGCGCCAACCCGAGGAATCGCACTCCCGGACCGCTCGCGCTGGCAAACACAACCAATGCCGCAGCCAGCCCGCAAACCCGATTGTGGCTCGCAGGATTTCTGGCCGCCGTCGTGGCTCTTTTCGTCCTTTCTCGAAAACTTGCCCGGCGATCAGATCTGGCACCGGTCCCAGCCGCTGCGCCGGGCTCAAAGGCGATAGCCGGTGCCAGCATCACCAATCCCCACACCGATCAAATCATCGTCGCGCCACAAGCCGAAAGCCTGCCGTACGTGCATATTGATATGGAAGGCTCCATGCAGACGCAATCGCAAACCTGGCCACCGCGCGCGGATGCCAACCGTATGCCAGCCCGGATGACCGAGGGAGTGCGCGCGGGTGTCATCGCCAGCCTTAGCCAATGGCTGAAGCAAAAGGCGGTGCAGCGGTTAGTGTCGGACCGGGCGCAACTGCTGGCCACTCAACAAGCCGCCGCGCTGGCAGTGCTGGCGGTGGACCAACGCCTGGCCAGGATCGAACACCAAATCCAGCAGATCAACCAGGATTACGAGCAGCGCATTGACGATTTGCTCAAGGATCTCATCGCGGCCAAAGAGGAAAACCACGAATTGATCCGCGCCAAAATCACGCTCGTCAAAGCCGATATGGAAAAAGCGCGTCTCAAGGCTGGGCAGCTCGCCAGGGAGCATCAGCAGTATTGAACCAGCTCGAAATGCATTTTCCTCCCGCAAGGAAATGATTCATCATCGTTTTTGTCTTGCATTATCACCGGTTTTTCCTAGGCTTCTTTTCGACGACTATGATGTCAAACGCTGGCTATGGATTTGTCCGCACCGGCTGCCTCGTGCTGCTGGCGATGATGAGTCTGCTCCGGCCCGCGCGGGCGGCTGAGACCAATGCCGCGCCCGTCGCCGATGGCAAGAGCGCCGAGGCCGCCGGCATGAGCGCCCAGGATTCCCTGCGCTTCTATTTGCAAATCCAGGAACAACTCCGCAACACCCTCCTCGCCATCGAAACGAATCGGCAGGAAGCCGCAGCCGCAGCCGCAACCAATTCGCAGGCTCTGGCGGAGCGCTTGCGATTAATGGAGAAAACCTTCGCTGACGGGCGTCTTGATTTGATAGAGGGCGTGGATCGCTCGGACCGAATGGTTCTGATGGCTGCGGGCATCTTCGCGGCTATCGGGTTCCTGGTATTGCTTCTGGCCGCGTTTTTGCAATGGACCGCCGTCAATCGCCTTGCCGCCGCTGCCGCCAGCCTGTCCGCCCATCCGCGCCAACTCTTGGGTATGGGCGCGGATCAGTTGCCTCCGGCCCACGTCCTGGAACAATCCAGCGCCCGCTTTTTGGCTCTATTTGAGCGCTTGGAACGGCGCATTCGCGAATTGGAAGCGTCCGTCAAACCGCCCCAGTCTCTGCCTGAAAGCAGATCCACCAATGGCGATAGCAATGGGCCGGCCGCGGAATTATCTCCGGGGGAAATTTCGGCGCCCGCCGGGCCGGGCCAGAGCAGCGCCGTCAACGTGCTGCTGAGCAAAAGCCAAACGCTCTTAAAATTGGATAAACCCGAGGCCGCGCTGGGCTGCCTGGAGGAAATCCTCGCCCTGGATGCAGGCAACACGGAGGCCTTGGTCAAGAAAGGCGCCGCCTTGGAGCGTCTGCAACGCTTTGACGAAGCCATCCAATGCTATGACCGCGCCATTGCCCAGGATAATTCCATGACCATGGCCTATCTCTACAAGGGGGGCGTGTTCAACCGCACGGAACGATATAGCGAAGCGCTGGCTTGTTACGAGCAAGCGCTCAAGAGACTGGGCAAATCGAGCCGGCCGCAGACGTGATTTTAAGATAAAGGCTCAGTGAGCCGGCGCCCATTCTTCCGGCATGATAGTCAGATCCATCTTCTCCGTATGCCTAAGGACCGTGATCTTGGTCGGAATTCCAATGGCGGTGGCGACCAAATGACGATGCAATTCGTCGATGTGGGAAACAGTTTTATCGTTGAAGGCCACGATGACATCTCCTTCCAGCAAACCAGCACGCTTGGCAGGACTCGCCGGCTCAAGACCCGCCACCAAAACGCCGTGGTTCACCGGCAATCGGTGGAAGCGAAGTACTCTCGTATGAATGGGCACGTTCTGCCCGGCTACGCCGATCCAACCGCGGCGGATGCGCCCTTCCTTGATCAACCACGCCGCCACAAATTTGGCCGTGTTACTGGCAATGGCAAAACAAATGCCTTGTGCCGGAAGAATGATGGCCGTGTTGACTCCGATGACTTCACCGCGGGCATTGACCAGCGGACCACCGGAGTTGCCCGGATTCAAAGCCGCATCGGTTTGAATGATGTTGTCAATGAGCCGTCCGGATTGGGAGCGCATCGAGCGGCCCAACGCGCTGACGACCCCCGCGGTCACGGTCTGCTGAAAGCCAAATGGACTCCCGATGGCGATGGCAATTTGCCCCACGCGGACGGATTGAGAATCGCCCAGATTGACATGAACGAGATCGCCGGCGTGAATGCGGATCACAGCGAGGTCGGTTTCAGGGTCGTCGCCCACCAGAGAGGCATTCAAGGAACGGCCATCGGCCAGCGCGACTTCGATCTTGCCCGCCCCGTGGACGACATGACTGTTGGTCAGAATGTAGCCGTCCGGCGCGATGACAAAGCCCGAACCGCTGCCGCCGGAATCCATTCCGTTGGGCCGCTCCGGGCGTGTGCGGTGGGTGCGGATATTGACCACGGTGGGCCGAACCTTTTCCACAACCCTGGACACGGTCTGGGAATAGCTGTCGAGCAATTCGTCATCGTTGGCCGGCGGCAGCACGGTCTCATCCGCCGCAAAGGAACGGGTATCGTCATTAAGCGCGCGGACCAATGCGGGACTCCGCCGCCCTTGAAATGCAGTCGCGATTTTCATCTTAAAGCTCCCTCAATTTTCATTTTTAATCTCACTGTCACATACTACGACAGAAATAAAAAATGTCACTTCGGTGATGGGTCAAAGCCTGTTCAGCTTTGCGCCGCGCCTCCATCCACGAACAGTTTGATCCCCGTGATGAAGCTGGAATCGTCCAAAGCCAGGAAAAGGGCTGTCCTTGTCGAGTGTCGCTGGTTGGACAAGAAATTAGCGATAACCACCTGCGACGTGGACGGTTTCGCCGGTGATCCAGCCTGAGTCCGCTGAAGCGAGGAATGCTGCCACGGTGGCGACGTCCTCTGGCTGGCCAATGCGGCCCAGTGGTGTTTGCGTCTCGACTTGTTTGCGGAAATCGCCTTGATCGAAGCCGGCGGCATGGACGCCTTCCGTTTCCACCATGCCAGGATTGATGGAGTTGACGCGAATCTTGCGCGGTCCGAGCTCCTTGGCCAGCGATTTCGTTACGGCGTCAACCGCCCCCTTGGTGGCACTATAGATCGAGGCGCCTGCAACAGGAGAAGTGCTGGCTACCGAACTGATATTGATAATACTGTTCAGCGAACCGAACTGTTTGACCGCTTCCTGCGTCGTGAGAATCAAGCCGAGGACATTCACGTTGAATTGCCGGTGGAAATGCTCTTCGGTGATGTTTTCCAACGGGAGGAAATCATAAACACCCGCGTTGTTGACGAGAACATCGAGTTGACCAAAGGCCTTTTTCGTTTCGGCAAACAGGAGTTCGATGTCTGCTTTCTTGGCCACGTCCGCCTGCACCGCAATGGCCTTGCCGCCTAGCGCGGTGATTTCCTTGACCACCTTGTCCGCGCCGGACTTGCTGGATGCGTAATTGACGACGACGGACGCGCCGTCCGAGGCGAGTTGTTTGGCGATGGCTGCGCCGATGCCTTTGGACGCGCCTGTGACCACGGCCACTTTGCCGGCCAGTTTATTTGATGTATTATTGCTCATATATTTTCGTTTCCTTTTATTTTTAGTGCTTGACCGATGCGATGGCGACAGGCGTCACCACGGAATTGTTCCAGCCGCCGCCGAGGGCCTTGATGAGTTGAACGGCGGCGATGAGGCGCTGGCCGGCCAATTGGGCGTTGTCGCGCTCGGCTTGGAGCGCTTCGCGTTCGGCGTCCACGACTTCGATATAGCTGACGATGCCGGAACGATAACGATCGGTCGCCAAATCCGCGGCGCGGCGGGCGTTGGTGACGGCGCGCAGTTGCGCGGACGCTTGATCGGCAAGATGGCGGATGCCGGAAAGGCTGTCCTCCACTTCGCCAAAAGCGACCAGCACCTGTTGGCGATAGTTCGCCACGGATTCCTCGAACACGGCCTTGGAACGCTGGAAGTTGGCCCGGTTGCGGCCTCCGGCAAAGATCGGCAGCGAGAGACTGGGGCCGATGGACCAAGTGCGGCTGCTCCAGTTGAATAGAGTATCCACGTCGGCGCTCAGGTAGCCGCCGGAGCCCGTGAGCGTAAGCACGGGGAAAAACGCGGCTTTGGCGACGCCGATGCGCGCGTTGGCCGAGGCAAGCTGGCGCTCCGCCGAAGCCACATCCGGCCGGCGTTCCAACAAGTCGGCCGGCAATCCCGCCGGGATTTCCGGTGACGGCGGGTTCCAATTGCCCGGCACGCCGGCGGCCAAATGAAACGCGGACGGATTGCTGCCGACCAAAATGGCAATGGCGTCCTCCAACGCCGCGCGATCGCGGGCCAGTGAGGCGGCATCAGCTTCCGTGGTGGCGAGTTCGGTCTCGGCGCGGGCGATGTCCAGTTCGTTGCCGATGCCGCCGGAGAAGCGGCTGCGGACCAACCGCACCTGTTCCTTGCGCAAACCAACGGTGCCGGAGACGGTGGCGATTTCGGCGTCAAGCGCCTGGAGCCTGAAATAGTTTTGCGCCACGTCGGACTGGAGAGTCAAGAGAATATTACCAAACGCCGCGAGCGACCCCTGGGCCTCGGCGCGCGCGCTTTCAAAGCCGCGGCGCACCCGGCCCCACAAATCAATCTCGTAGCTGAGGTCCAGCGGCGTCTGCCAGGTGCTGGCCGTTAAAGCGCCGTAGCCGGGGGATTCGTTTGGCGAATAGCGCTGGCGGTTGAAACTCGGATCAAAGTTCAAGCTGGGCATCAAATCGGCGCGCGCCACTCTGGCGGTGGCACGGGCCTGATCGACCCGGGCCACGGCCGCCTTCAGGCCTTGGTTCGCGTTCAACGCCCTAGATTCCAAATGGTTTAAATTGGTGTCGCCAAAAATCTCCCACCAGTTGCCCTTGGGCACATTGTCCAGCGGACGGCCTTCCTTCCATTGTCCAAGTTCCACAGCCTTGTAGTGTTGGGGAAATGAGTTTGTCGGTTGCTTGTAGTCCGGGCCAATGGTCCATTTTCCGGCGTGAGCGGAAACCGGCGACAGCACTAACCCGACCAGGATAATCCCCGCCACCGCGCCCGCCGCGCCCAGCGCGGGTCCTTTGGCTTCGGGAGCGGGAGCGACAGATGGCTTCCTGGAGACGCGCCTCATCAGAGTGAGATAAAAGACGGGCGTCAGGAACAGACCGAACAACGTCACACCAATCATGCCGGCGAAGACGGCGACGCCCATCGCCCGCCGCATCTCCGCACCCGCCCCGTGCGCTACGACCAGCGGGAAAACGCCTGCGATGAAGGCGATGGAGGTCATCAGGATCGGGCGCAAACGAAGACGGCTGGCTTCGATGGCCGCCTGAAAGGCGGTAAGACCTCCCTCCTCCTGTCTGTGCCTGGCGAATTCGACAATGAGAATCGCGTTTTTGCAGGCGAGGCCGACGAGCACGATCAGGCCGATCTGCGTGAAAATATTGTTGTCGCCGCCCGCCAGCCAGACGCCGCTGATGGCGAAGAGCAAGCACATCGGCACGATGAGGATGATGGCCAGCGGCAACCGCAAACTCTCATATTGCGCGGCCAGCACCAGGAACACGAGCAGGATGCAGAGCGGATAAACATAGATGGCCGAATTGCCCGCCAGGATGCGTTGATATGTCAATTCGGTCCATTCATACGTCATCCCCTTGGGCAGGTTTTGCGCCGCGAGTTTGCTCATCAACGCCTCGGCCTGGCCGGAACTGTAACCGGCCGCGGGACCGCCGTTGATTTCGGCGGCGGGAAAGCCGTTGTAGCGAAGGGCGCGGTTGGGGCCGTGCGTTTCGGTCACCTTCACCATGGCGCCCAGCGGCACCATTTGGCCCTTGTCATTGCGCGTCTTGAGTCTCGTGATGTCCTCGGGACGGTCGCGGAATTGGGCATCGGCTTGGGCGATGACCTGGTAGGTGCGTCCGAAACGGTTGAAGTCATTGACATAAAGGGAACCCAGATATATCTGCATGGTGTCGAATAAATTCCCCAGCGGCACGCCTTCTTGCTTTGCTTTGATGCGATCGATGTCCGCGTCAAGCTGTGGCACGTTGACCGTGAAGGTGGAAAAGACGCTGTCCAGGCCCGGAGTTTGATGGCTCTTGCCGACGAGGCCCTGAAGGTTCTGGAATAAGACGTCGTAGCCAAGATCAGCGCGGTCCTCCACATAGAGTTTGAAGCCGCCAATGGACCCCAGGCCATTGACGGGCGGTGGCGGCACGGACAAAATAAAGGCGTCCTGGATGACGGCAAACTGCTGATTCAACGCCGCCGCAATGGCCGGACCGCTGAGCTTGGACGAGGCGCGCTCCTCAAACGGCTTCAGGCAAAAGAAGACGATGCCTTCGTTGGGCGACACGCTGAAACCGCTGATGCTCAACCCGGGGAAGGCGACGGCGCTCTCCACGCCCGGTTGTTTGAGACCAATGTCCGACATGCGGCGGATGACGGCTTCCGTACGGTCCAGCGAAGAGGCATCGGGTAACTTAGCGAAGGCCACCAGATATTGCTTGTCCTGCGTCGGCACAAAGCCGACGGGAACTTTGTTGAAACTCCAGGCCGTCAAAGCCACAAGCCCGCCATAAACCACCAGCGCCACGACGCTTTTCCGCAGCACGCTGCCCACGCCGACGGAGTATTTGTTTCCGGCCCATGCAAAAGCCCGATTGAACGGACGGAAGAACCAGCCGAGGGATTTTTCCATGAACCGGGCGAACCAATCTTTGGGCGCGTTGTGGTCCTTAAGCAGCACGGCGCACAAGGCCGGGGAAAGCGTCAAAGAACTGAAGGCCGAAATGACCGTCGAGATGGCAATCGTGATGGCGAATTGCTTATAGAATTGGCCCGTGAGGCCGCTGATGAATGCCGTCGGCACGAAGACGGCGCAGAGTACCAGAGCCGTGGCAATAATCGGGCTGGTCACTTCGCTCATGGCCCGTTTGGCGGCGTCCACCGGGGAAAGGCCCAGGGCGATGTTGCGCTCGACGTTTTCAACGACCACGATGGCGTCGTCCACCACGATGCCGATGGCCAGCACCAAGCCAAACAGGGACAAATTGTTGATGGAAAAACCCAAGGCCAGCATCACGGCAAAAGTGCCGATGAGGGAGACGGGCACCGCGGCCAATGGGATGATGGACGCGCGCCAGGTTTGCAGGAAAACGATGACCACAATAACGACCAGCAGAATCGCCTCTACCAGGGTATGCACCACCGCTTCGATGGAGTGCCGGACGAAAACTGTCGGATCATAAACCACGGAATAATCCACGCCGTCGGGGAAATTCTTCTTCAATTCCTCCATGGCGCGGCGGACATCGGCCGAGAGTTGGAGAGCGTTGGCGCCCGGAGTTTGAAAGATGGGAATAGCCACGGCGGTTTTGTTGTTCAAAAGCGAACGCAGGGAATAACTGGAGGCGCTCAACTCAATCCGGGCGATGTCCTTGAGCAGAGTCTTCTCCCCGTTGGGACCGGTCTTGACGATGATGCGGCCGAATTCCTCCGGGGAAACCAGCCGGCCTTTGGCATTGATCTGCAATTCAAACTCCACCGGGCCGGACACCGGCTGCCGGCCAATCGTGCCAGCAGCGATCTGCACATTCTGTTCGCGGATGGCGCTGACTACGTCGCTGGCGGTCAGATTTCGCGCTGCGATCTTATCCGGGTTGAGCCAGACGCGCATGGCGTAATCGCCAGAGCCGAAGAGCTGCACGTCGCCCGCCCCTGGAATGCGGGCCAGGACATCCTTGACTTGGAGCGTGGCGTAATTGCGGAGATAGACTTCATCATAGCGGCCTGAGGGCGAGAACAAATGCACCACCATGGTCAGGTTGGGAGATTGCTTGGTCGTCGTGACACCCAAGGTGCGAACTTCCTCCGGCAGTTTGGGCAACACTTGAGCGACGCGGTTTTGCACCTGAACCTGGGCCAAGTCCACGTCCGTGCCCAGTTTGAACGTCACCGTCAGCGACATCACGCCGTCGGGTGTCGCTTGGGAGAACATGTAGAGGGAATTTTCCACCCCGTTGATGGCTTGCTCCAGCGGAGAGGCAACGGTTTCGGCGATAGTTTTGGGATTGGCGCCGGGATAATTTGCGCTCACCACGATGGTCGGCGGAACGACCTCCGGATATTCGCTGATGGGCAGACGGAATAGAGCGATCAACCCGACCAGGAAAATCACCGCCGAAAGCACGCCGGCGAAAATCGGTCGGCGGATGAAAAAGTGAGAGAAATTCATAAGCTTGACTGTGTGGAGTCAACTGATTGGTTTGCGTGGCCGGATCAGCGTTTGACGATCTTGAGGCCATTACTTTCGGCCACTTGATCCTGCGGTGTGACCGGCATGCCGGGCCGGATGCGCTCCATGCCGTTGACAATAATCTTTTCGCCCGACGACAGGCCAGAGCGAATGATGCGCTGACCGTCGATGGCCGGACCGAGCGTGACCGCCTGATAAGCAACGGTATTCGAAGGCGTGAGCGTGAGCACATATTTCTGGGCCTGATCGGTCCCGATGGCTCGTTCGGATACGAGGAGGACTGGATGCCGTTCGCTCAAGGGAACCCGGATGCGCGCGAACAATCCGGGCACAATTCGTCCGTCTTCATTTGAAAAAACCGCGCGCAACAGGATGCTGCCGGTGCTGGCATCCAAGCGATTGTCGAAAGATTCGATGCAGCCTTGGTGAGGAAAGCCCGTTTCATCGGCGAGCTGAAGTTCGATGGGGGTACGGCCGTTTCCGTTAGTCTCGATTTTGCTGGCTTGCGAGAGGGCGTTGAATTTAAGCAGCGAATCCTCGTCCATGTCCGCATAAACATAGACCGGGTTGACGGAAACGAGGGTCGTCAGCAAGGAGGTCGAGCCCGAGACGCCGCTGACGTAATTGCCTGCGGTCAAAAGCGCGCGGCTGACGCGGCCGTCAATGGGCGCGCGGACTTGCGTGAAATCCAGATCGAGTTTCGCATAGTCGCGCTCGGCTTGCGCTGCGAGCAACGCGGCTTTGGCCTCCTGAAAGCGAGCCACACGGGCGTCGGCTTCCTCGGTGGAAATGGCATTGTTGGTCAGCAGATCGGTCGTGCGGCCGGCTTCGCGCCGGGCGTTTTCCAGCTGCACTTTGGCCCGCTCGGCTTGCGCCGCGAGCCGGTCGAAGGACGACTGATGCCAGCGCGGGTCAATGACAAAGAGGACGTCGCCCTTTTTGACCAGTTGGCCCGATTGAAAGCGCACTTCCTGGATGTAACCGGAAACGCGCGGACGAATCTCGACGGATTCGACCGGCTCGGTGCGGCCGGTGAGTTCGTCCCATTCGACGAGTTCCTTTTGTTCGACCGGCGCCACAGTCACGGTGGGCGGCGGCGGTGGTTTGGGCGCGGCTTTGGCGCCGCAGCCGGTGAGCAGGATCGCCAAGACTCCGATGGCGAGGCCGGCCAGAGCGGTCAGGAGGGAACGCAAGACTTTCTTCGCTGTCATAAAATTTCAAGGTTTGTGATTAAGATTGTTGATTGGTTGCCGCGACGGGTCAGGCCGCGAATGCGACCTGCTCGCCGCCAAGCAGAGACCGCTGATGAGCGGACCAGACGGCGGCCTGTTGCACTTTTTCTTCCGCGAGGGTAGGAAGCAGCAGGTGCGGCACAAAGGTCAAAGCGGCCAGGGCATGAGCTTCGTTGACGGCTTGGAACACCAGGCGCCTTCCCACCTCCGCGTATTCCGCGCTCAGCTTTTTGACCAGGGCTGACTTCAATTCTTCCGCCCGCACGGCAGAGATGTTGATTTCCGAGTTTTTTATATGGCTGGGTTCGGTTAATTTTTTAACTGACCAGTCAATTCTTTGTTTTAATGTTTTCATGCGTATTTCTTTTCTTTTGTTAAATCGTTTTCAAATTGCCGCCGCGCTGACCGCTTTCGCCCCGATGAAGTTCAGGATGGTCAATTCCATGTTGTCCAAAACCTTCAGGTCATTTTGCACCCTGGCTTCGACCAACATTCCGAGCAGCAGCGATTGCAGAGTCAGGGAGGTCGCCACCGGATCTTTCACCGTGACGGAACCTTCGCGGATGGCGTCCGCAATGGCGCTTTCAACATATTTGCTGCACGCATTCATCAAGAACTCGCTTTTGGCGCGGATTTTCTCATCCAGAGTGGCGATCTCACTGCCCACGCTGGCAAAGGGACACCCGCAAACATGCCCATACTGCTCGGCCTTTTCCCTCTGGACTTCGTACATGTATTGGCACCATAGGTGGATTCGTTCCAAAGGCGGAACTTGCGATGAGAAGATGCGATCCATCGTCGGCCGCTTCGCCTTCCAGTTCTCCTCGTAGGCCTCCACGACCAAGTCCGCCTTGGAGGGAAAGAAGTGATAGAAACTGCCCTTGTTGATTCCGGCGCGGCGGCAAATGTCGTCCACGCTGACGGAACCGTAGCTGCTGTCCCAAATGAGATCGAACCCCACTTGGAGCAACTTTTCTTTCGTTTCACACGTCTTTTTCATATTCCGAACTGTTGGCTCAAATCTTCCAACGCCCACACGTTCGCATGACTTAACTGACCAGTCAACTTTTTTCTGCAAGAAAATGCAACTTTTATTCCTCCAGATCGATTTTGATGCGTAAGTTATTGTTTGATAGGAACTTGTAATTAGCCACAAAGGAACATAAGGCCGCAGCTTGTTCAAGCCGAGAAATTCCGACTCACTACACCGTTCGTTTTTCGTGCATCTTCCTCGCGCTTACCGAAACACACGGGAGGCATGTTTTGTAGTGCAAATTCGGATATTTCGCCAATCGTCCACGCGGGTTATAGCTTGTTTATGCAACATCTCTGTCATCGGAAAAGATGGCGGCCGGCAAACGGGCCGCGAAGCGGAGCGAGTAACTCGTGAATTGCCCAATCCTACACATTTCGCGCTCGGATAAGTGTTCTGACAGAGCAGCGCTGGCGGATTTCGTCGACAGCATCCTGTGGGCAACGCGCGCCGGGGACGTGGCGACGGTCCAACGCTTGGAACAGGCCATAGACACGCACGTCTTTCGCCTCTACGCCCTGATCCCGAATGAGGTCAAAATGGTGAGCGACAGCACCGCAAAATAAAAAGCCTCCATGAGTTCCCTCAAACCAGAGAATGGCCTGATTTTTCGCATCACGCATATCGCCAATGTGCCGTGGATTCTCGATCACGGCTTGCACTGCCGGAACACGGCGGAACGCGATCCCAATTATGCGGAGATCGGCAACCCTGAACTCATTGAGAAACGTGCTCATCGCCAAGTCCCGATCGCCCCCGGCGGCGTGTTGAGCGACTACATCCCGTTTTATTTTACGCCTCATTCACCGATGCTGTACAACATCAAAACAGGATTCCAGGGACTCACCAGGCGACCCATGAGTGAAATCGTCATCATGGTTTCTTCGTTGCACGCGCTGGCCCGGAAGGGAATTCCATTCGTTTTCACGGACCGCCACGCCTATTTGCAACTGGCCAGTTTTTTTCCGACCTCGCGCGACTTGATTGCATTCCGCGGGAATTATTGCGAAATCGGGATTTCAAACACGACATAAGCGACCCCGGAAAGTTTGAGCGTTATCAGGCCGAGGCGCTGGTGCATCGGTGCTTGCCTGTGACCGGCCTCTCGGGCATCATGTGCTACGAAGACGCGCAAAAGACTGCGTTGCAGGCAGAGGTTGAGAAACGGGGGCAATCGTTGCAAGTTGTGGTTAAGCCGGGGTCTTATTTCTGATGATTAACTACGCTACAGGCAATTTGCTGGACGCCCAAACCGAGGCGTTGGTGAACACCGTCAACGAGGTCGGCGTGATGGGCAAGGGCATCGCCTTGATGTTCCGCGAGGCGTTTCCTGCCAACACAGCCGCCTACGAGGCCGCCTGCAAAGAGGGAGGGGTACTCGTCGGGAGGATGTTCGTCACCGAGAACCGCGCGCTTAACGGCCCGCGCTGGATTATCAATTTTCCAACCAAGAAACACTGGCGGCACCCCTCAAAACTGGAGTGGATTCGCGACGGCTTGGTGGATTTGCGGCGTGTGATCGGGGAGAAGCATATCAAATCCATCGCTTTACCACCCTTGGGCTGCGGAAATGGCGGATTGGAATGGACTCAAGTCCGCTCCACCATGGAGGCGGCGCTGTCGCCCCTGGAAAACGTAAGTGTTGTTGTCTTCGAGCCGACCAACGCGTATCAAAACGCAGCCAAACGCGAGGGCTTGGACGAGTTGACGCCAGCCCGCGCAATGATCGCCGAATTGGTGCGCCGCTATTCGATCCTCGGCATTCAATGCACGAATCTGGAAATTCAGAAATTGGCGTGGTTTCTCCAGCGAACGATTGACGGTCTGCATTTGGACAATCCGCTTAGGCTGACGTTTGAGGCCAACAAGTACGGGCCTTATGCCGATAATTTGCGTCATCTATTGAATGGGTTGGACGGCAGTTACCTTCATTGCGAAAAACGTCTGGCGGACGCCGGCCCGCTCGCACCGATTTGGTTCGAAGATTCCAAGTCTGAAGGCATTCGTGATTATCTGTTCAGCCCCGCCGCTCGCAAATATCTGCCTGCCTTAGAACGCACCGCCGACGTGATAGACGGATTCGAGTCTCCTCTCGGAATGGAACTTTTGGGGACGGTGGATTGGTTGTTGAGCCGAGAGAAACGCGCCGCAACTGTGGCGGCCATGCATGAAGGATTGAGGCAGTGGCCGGGCGGGCGGAGCGCCGCCCAACGCAAACAGAAGCTTTTTACCGATAGGTGGTTGGAACTTGCCTTACAACGACTTACGAACCCAGCACTCCTGCCGCAGCCGTCTTTAAACCTTGGATAACGTGCGGCCAAGCGCCGCCTTGATTAAGTCTAAAGTGGGCGGCTGCTCATTTGAGGCAATGGACTGGCACATTGCGCGGTGGAATTGGAAAACTATACTTGCGCTGAGATCGAATTTGTCGGGAAGAGGTCAGTTTCCAGCATGTCAACACTTGGTTTGACCGTGTTCACAGTATGGCCAGCTTGGTTGGGAGGATCCCTGTCTGGTGCTGACGCTCTACCGAACCGCCGAAAGTGCCACCAAAACCTTGGACAAGTCCATTCTCGGTCAATTGTCCGCCGAAGAGCAGACGGGCTGGACATTTTTATCCAGCCGAACCGGCACGACCCAAAGCGAGTATGCCCGCAATATGGAGGTGACCGCCCGCACTGCCCAGCGGCATCTGGCGCATTTTGTAAAACTCGGCTTGCTCCGGCGTGTCGGGCGCGGGCCTGCCACCGAATACTTAAAACCAGAATTCTTGAAGGCATGATCGCGACGCCCATCACGTCACCGTGTCGCGATAGACGCCTTAAAAAGCATGTAAATATAGAATCACGACATGAATCACGACATGATGTCGCGATTCCAAGCCGCCTTGCCGCAATGAAGGTGAATCCCGACATTTGGTAAAACATGACCTTAACTGAATCCATCGTCAAGGATGGACATTTTCGCCGCCGCCGGATTGTGGACGGCCAAGGAATCCGTTCGCGCCAAATTGCGGGTCATGGTCAAACGCATCTTGCGGAAATAGGGTTATCCGCCAGACAAGCAAGAAAAGGCCACGCAGACCGTGCTTGAGCAGGCCGAATTGATTTGCGCTGAAGCGGCGACATGAACACTCGTGAGTCATAGAAAACCAGCAAAGTTCGTTGCTGATCAATCTATCATTCCCCTTAAACGCTTCTTAGCTGACGCCACACGGCCTTTCTGATTGGCACGCTGCCCGCAGACTCATCAGCGTGACCTCAATGGACGCCACTGTCTCCCGAAGCGGCTTTGGGCAAGGCGACGAGGTTGGTGCGGCTGTAGTGCTGTTGCAATTCGGCCAGCGCTTCCAGCATCTTGGGCAGGATGACCTCATGCACTTCGACGCCGGCGCCGATGCCGCGAAGCATGGTCAGGGTCAATTCGCCGCCCAGATGTTCGCGAAATTCTTCCAGGCCCTTGAGCACCATCGGCTGCAGTTCCGGGTCCAGGTGCAGCAGTTCATTGGCAAATAACTCCAGGCCCAGTTTGCGCAACAGGGCCACTATGCGGGCCGCCGAAACGGCGTCGAGCAGGCCGATGTTGCGGGAGTAAATCACGTCCAGCGCGATGCCGATGGCGACCGCTTCGCCGTGGCGAATCTGGTAATCGGAAAGTTGCTCCAGCTTGTGCGCGGCCCAATGCCCGAAATCCAGCGGCCGGGCGGATCCGCTTTCAAACGGGTCGCCGCCGCCGGCGATGTGTTCGACGTGCAAGAGCGCGCTGCGATAAATCATCCGCTGCATTGACTCGGCCTCAAAACGCGCCAGCAAATCCGCGTCGGCTTCCAGGCTTTCGAAAAAGGCGCGGTCGCGGACCAGCGCCACTTTGACGGCCTCGGCGAAGCCGGCCCGTTGGTCGCGCTCGGAGAGGGTGGCCAGAAGGTCGAAATCGTTGATGACCGCGAAGGGCGGAGCGAAGGTGCCGATGAAATTCTTCTTGCCGAAAGCGTTGATGCCATTCTTCACGCCGACGCCGGAATCGTTTTGGCCCAGGACGGTGGTGGGCACGCGCACGTGGCGGACGCCGCGGTGCGCGGTGGCGGCCGCCAGCCCCGCCACGTCCAAAAGCGCGCCGCCGCCGATGCCCAGGACGCACGAATGTCGGTCGATATGGTGGCGCTCGATTTGGGAGTGAATTTCGGAGACGTGGAAGTAAGACATCTTGGCCCGTTCGCCGCCTTCGATGATTAGCGGCGGGCCGACCAGGGCCAGTTGGTCGCGCAGGCCGGAGAAGTAGGTTTCGATGGCTCCGGGCAAATCGGGCCGGGCCTGGGCCAAGCCCTCGTCGAGCACGGCCAGCACTTTGGGGCGGCGTCCCGGCTGCGCCAGCAGGGTTTGCAGGAGCGAATTGGACGGCGCGAACAGCCCGCGCGTAAAATGAACGCGGTGATCGAACTGAACCCGAATCGTGCGCGCGATGGTTGACATCCCACTCATCATCCAGATTGGACGCCCATTGAGGAAGTTTTATTTAACTTGCTTTGAGGCGCTACGGAATCCCGCCGTCGAGAGTCGAGCCTAGAGCGTAAAGTTTGGCGTAGATTCCGCCCTGCGCCAGCAAGGCGGTGTGGGCGCCCGTCTCGACAATCCGGCCGGCATCCAGGACGACGATGCGGTCAAATTTTTGAATGGTGGAAATGCGGTGGGCGATGCAGATGGTGGTGCGGCCCTTCATCAATTCGTCCAGCGCGGCCTGGACGGTGCGCTCGGATTCGTTGTCCAGCGCGCTGGTCGCCTCGTCCAGCAGCAGGATGGGCGCGTTGCGCAAGAGCGCGCGGGCGATGGTCAGGCGCTGGCGCTGGCCGACGGAGAGGTTGGTGCCTTTCTCGCCGACGATGGAATCGTAGCCCTGCGGCTTTTCCATGATGAACTCGTGCGCGAAGGCGTGGCGGGCGGCGTCTTCGATTTCCGCGTTGGTGGCGCCGGGACGGCCGAAGGCGATGTTGTGGCGGATGGTATCGTCAAACAAAATGACTTCCTGCGTCACCACCGCCATCTGGCGGCGCAGGTCGCGCACGGCCGCCTGGCGCAAATCCACGCCGGCGATAAGGATGGCGCCGCTGGTCGGATCGTAAAAGCGAAGGAGCAAGTTGGCCAGCGTGGTTTTGCCCGAACCGCTTTTGCCCACCAGGGCCACCTTCTCGCCTGGTTGGACGCGCAATTGGATGTCGTGCAGGACCGGCTTGCTGTCGTAGGCGAAGCTGACGTGGTCGAAGTGGACGTCGCCGCCCGCGGCCTTGATCGGGACGGGATGGGGAGGATCGACGAGTGTGTTCTCGGTGGCCAGCAATTCGAAAACGCGAGCGGTGGCGGCGCGAGTGCGTTGGAGTTCGCTCTGCAAGCGGACCAATGACTTGACAGGGGAGTACATCGAGACCAAAGAGCCGATGAAGAGAAAAGAACCCACGGCGGAGGTGTCGCGGCCCAGATAGAACAAGAGAGCGGCCACGCCGAGGGCCCCCAAAACTTCGATGATCGGCCCGGGCGATTCGGTGGAGCGAATGACCCGCATGTAATGGCTGATGAATTTGGCCTGGTTGGCCTTGAAACGGTCCACTACAGCTTTTTCGAGATTATAGCCTTTTACGATGCGGCTGCCCGTGAAGGCCTCATGCATCACACGGCTCAGGTTGGCCGCCTCGGTTTGCAGGCCGGCGCCGGCGCGGCGCATCTTGCGGTTGTACACCGCCACCGGAATGACGCAAAAGGGAAGCCCAACCAACGCGATGAGCGTCCACTTCAAACTGACCATGCACAAGAGAATCAGCTTGGTCAGAATGCTGATGGGCTGCTGGATAATCGTCACCATCGAGACGCCGATCATGCTTTGCAGGACGTTGACATCGCCGACGCGCGACATCAATTCGCCGGTGCTATTGCGAGTGAGGAAACTGGCGGGCAAATTGAGCAGATGCTCGAACAAGCGCACGCGCAGATCGCACAAGGCCCGCAACGCGACCCACCCCATCAAATAGGAGGTAAGATAACTGCAAACCCCGCGCGCCAGCATAACCAGCGGTATCATGCCGACCACCAACAGGAGAGTGACATTGGCCCCACCTTGCACATGACCCGCCACCCAATGCTGGGCCTGAACAAAGGCCGAGGCCAGCCATGCCGGCAAATTCTTCAACAACTGGTCTATGGAGGGTTCGCGCGATCGAACAAATACAACACCGAAAACAAAGGCCAACGTCAGCAACACCAGCGTATCCATCAACCCGCACAAAACCCCGAACACGAGGCCGAGGACGAATCTTCCCTTATAGGGGCGCGACAGGTGCCAAAGTTTAAGCCAGAATTCAATCATGTTCGAGGCGAGTATGAGAGGGATGCGAGCCAGGGGCGAGAGTTTTCACCGCAACTGCCGCAGCGCCTCCGCGGCGACCTGTTCGACGGAGATGGAGGCCAGGCAGGATGCCTTCCCCGCCGCCAGGCAGTCAATTCGATTTTCCTTGAGGCAACGGCATTGGGCCACAAACTGCCGGTGCTGCGCTCCAACCGGCATCCATTCCTTCAATCCGGCGTGGTCGCGAAAGACGGTCAAGGTCGGCACACCCAGGGCCATCGCCAGATGAAGCACACCGGAATCGGCCCCGATGTGCAAGCGGCTGCGTTGCAAAACGGCCGCCAACTGGGCGATGCTCGAACTCGCCAGGCACACCAAACGCTTGTCGTCCACTCCCTTGGCCAAAGCCGCCAGGCGTTCCTGCTCGCGCGGGCTGGCGCTGGCGGTAGCGGCGAGGCGGACCTTTGCATCGGCGGCCAGGAGCGCCTTAGCCAATTCGATCCAGTGTTCCAACGGCCACTCCTTGAGCGGTGTGCTGGCATTGATTGACAGATGCGCCACATTCTCCGGCACGGTTTGCCGCGCCCATTGCCGGGCCTCTTCGGGCACGCGGAGGTCGAAGCGCGCCGGCTGCAACGAAAAACCGCGCGCTGCCAAGATCTGCCGACGTTGTTCAAAAACCGGCAATTCCCGCGACGCGCGTTGGACCCAATCACTCACCAGCCAGCCGTTCCAGAAGTGGCGCCGGCCCGCTTCGTAGCCGAGCGACCACGGCGCGCCGATGAACGCGGTGGTGAAAATGCTGCGATCGGAACCGGTGAAATTGAAGGCGGCGTCGAACCGTTGGCGGCGCAGAGCCAGAAGGATGTCCCAATGCTTCCACCACGGCGGGCTTTTGGCGGCGAGGGGAAACGGCCATGGACGATCCACGCAGGGCGCCATCGCCAGCACCTCCGCGCCCACCGGGGCGGACAAGGTGTGCAGTTCCGCCCCCGCGTACTGCCGTTTGATCTCCCACAAAGCAGGCAGCAAATGCACCGAATCCCCCAGAAAACCAAAATCGACCACGATGATTTTCCTCGCGGCGCGGGTTCGTTCCAGAAAGTTGGGCAGGGTTGGGCCGGCTGGCATGGCGCACTATTTATCCCCTCGCTCCCGTGCAGGCGATAAAAAAGCGGCCTGTTTTTGTGACTGACTTGCGGTGCAAAATGGGGTACCTTATGAAATATGAAACTCGCGACTACTCCCGAGGAAATGCGCCAATGGATGCGGCAATGGCGCGAAGCCGCCATCTACCTGGACGAAGTCAAACGGGATGAATTGGCCAATATGACGGAGGAAGAGGGTTGGCGCGCCATTGAGTCGCTGCTTTCCCTCGCGCCTCATTACCGCCGGTTGTCGCGCACCTCCGGCCTGGTCAAACAGCAGGCTTGGTTTCACAAATGGAACCGGAAATGAACGATGTCTTCGCCGCCGCCCTTGAGTTGCAGACAGTTTGCCAGAAACAGGGTTGGCGATTTTGTTTCATTGGCGGAATTGCGGTGCAGAGATGGAGCGAGCCAAGGTTCACCGACGATGCGGACCTTACTTTGATGACCGGTTTCGGCTCGGAAAGCGCATTCATCGAGGCGCTGCTCCAGATATTCGTCCCCAGAAGATCGGACGCCGCGCAGTTTGCTGTTCGCAACCGCGTTCTGCTCCTCAAGAATGCCAAAGGCGTGGGGTTGGACATTGCCCTCGGTGCCTACCCATTTGAAGCACACACCGTTGAACGATCCTCGCCGTTTATATTTCCCACTGGCCAATCTCTTATCACTTGCTCGGCCGAGGATTTGCTGGTGCATAAATGCTTTGCCAACCGAGAGAAGGATTGGCTGGACGTGGACGGCATCCTGGCGCGGCAGTGGAATAAATTGGATTTGAAGCTGGTGCGGACGGAATTGAAGCCGTTGGTGAAGTTGAAGGAGGAACCGGGAATTATCGCCCGGCTGGAACAAAAGATCACCCGTCACAACCAGCCTTTCACCCGCATCAAACCCTCCAAACCGAGGAAAAAACGACGGTGAATAGATTGCCCATCTCTGTTTGCATGATTTCCGGCGCGGAGGCGCACCGCATCGGCAACGCCCTGGCCAGCGTCGCGGAGTGGACCAGCGAAATCGTCGTCGTCCTCAATGAGGAAGTGGCCGATGGAACCGAGGCCGCGGCGGCGGCTTTCGGGGCCAAGATTTTTCGGGAGCCATGGCGCGGCTACATCGCACAAAAGAATTCTGTTGCGGACAAAGCCAGCCAGCCATGGCTGCTAGGCCTGGACGCCGATGAAGTGGTCTCGGACTCTTTGCGCCAGGAAATCATCGGCTTGTTTGCGCAGACGCCCGCGGGAGCCGCCTACAGTTTTCCGCGGCGCAGCTTTTATCTTGGACGGTGGATTGGCCATGGGGATTGGTATCCAGACCGTTGCGTCAGGCTGTGGGCCAAGGGCCGCGCGCGGGCGGGCGGCGTGGAACCGCACGCTGAGTTGCAGGTGGATGGACCGGTGGTGAAATTGCGGCATGATTTGCTCCATTACAGCAACGAGAGCATCGATCAGCAAATCTCGAAAATCGTTCCCTTCAGCGCCGATTTCGTTCGGCACCGCCTGCAAAACGGCCGCCGCGCCGGCATGGCGGACCTGGCGTTTCGGCCCGCCTGGCGATTCTTCCGCGCCTACGTGCTACGCCGCGGTTTTCTGGACGGCTGGCAGGGGTTTTACATCGCGTCATTGACCGCTTTTTCCACGTTGACTCGATATAGCAAGGTGCTGGAGGCGCAAAAGAAGTCATCCGAGAAGTGAAACCGTCCATCGCCCTGATCATCAACACCTACGACCAGCCGGATTATTTGCGGCGGGTATTGCGCGCCATCAGCGGCCAGGTTTCCGTGCCGGCGGAGGTGCTGCTGGCTGACGACGGCTCGGATGAACGCACCGCCCAAGTGTTCAAAGATTGGGCGGCGGCGCAGTCTGGCCGGAGCGAACACGTCTGGCAGGAACATCAGGGTTTCCGCCGCGCGCGCATCCTCAACGAAGCCATTGCGCGGGCGCGGGCCGAGTACCTGGTTTTTCTGGACGGGGATACCGTGCCGCATCCGCGCTTCCTTGCCGACCATCAGCACTTAGCGCAGCCGGAACGATTCGTGCAGGGCCATCGCGCCTTGATTGGCCGCCGTGCCGCCCGGACTTTTGGCGCAGGGGATTGGCGCAAAGAGCGCCGGCAAGCGTTGCTGGGCGGCGACGTCAGCGGCTGGAAGAACGCCTTTCGCTGGCCGGCCCCGCTGCGGCGCGTGCGCCGCGACCTGCGCGGGGTGCGCGGCTGCAACCTTGCCATTTGGCGCGAACACCTGGCCAAAGTAAACGGCTACAACGAAGAATTCACCGGCTGGGGCCGGGAAGATTCGGAATTGGCCGTGCGTTTGACAAACAACGGAGTGCTGCGCATGGACGTTCGGGGGTGGGCGCTCTGCTATCACTTATGGCATGCGCCGATGGACCGCTCGAAAGTTCCCGCCAACGATCATCTGCTGGCCGAGGCCGTGACCGAAGGCCGGCAAACTTGCCGGGTGGGTTTGAGCCAGCATCAAGGAACCTGACCTTTTTGGAGAAAGAATTCAGCGCCTGTCGTACTCCGCCGGTTCGTCCTCGGGAACCTTGTCCAACACCGCCTGGAATTTCTCCCAACTCCCGCGTTTGGCTCTCAGCGCCATTTCGTCCTGCGCCATCCATCCAGAAAGATGCGACACTAAGGCGAGCGACACGAGCTGATCCAAGCTCATTTTCTCCTTCCCAGCAACGGCTTCCGCCCTCTGGCGCAAGTAATCCGGGATTCTGACCGTCAATTCGCTCATGTCGTTGTGTTTCGCAATATATCCAACACCTGCCGGGGTGTCAGTATCTTTATGCCATACTTCTCGACGAATTGCAAATCCCGCGGATTATATGTGACCAAGTAATCCACCCTTGCGCTCAGCGCGAGGTCCACGACGAAGTCATCGTCTGGATCGCCAGAAACCGGCCTCCAGGTGAAAAGTCGATAATGTTTCTCGCTCATGGCGCAGAAGCCATCCAGCAGGTCGTCAATATCCTGGTCAGTTAAATCGAGTGCATTCTGTTCTCGTCGCAAGACTTCCTCATATTCAAGCAACAGCGCGTTGGAAATGTGGAACTTGACTCGTGGATCGTTCAGCAGCCGCAAGAAGGCGTTAGAAACCCCGCCCTTCGATCTCATAGCCGCGATGACAACACTCGTATCCACGACAATTTGCAATGGCTTCATTGTATGCTGAACGATTTCCAGATCAAAGATTACCAATGACCTTGGACTTTTTCACTGTTAATCTATTCCTCGCGATCGAAAAGGCGGCACTCTTGGATTCGGTGCCCAAGACCTCGCTTTACATGACTCGCAAACTAAAAATGTGAACTGTGCGATGAGCACCTCCG
>PLIU01000214.1 GCA_003140095.1 Verrucomicrobiales bacterium
CGCAGGCCGGAGGACACGCAACGGTAGTCGCCTTCGGGCGTTTTTTATTTGATCCACCAGATCGGCGAATGCGCTCTTGGATATTTTGAGGCCATAATTTTCTCTGCTCCTTGTCAATAATTTCGTTTTTTCCACTCGTTTGAGTGTAGCTCAATGTAGCTCACGAAACCTAACAATGCAAGCTTTCCCCTCGTAAAACAGAGGTTTGCAGAGGAATAAAACGGGATACGTCGAAACGAGGGTTCGATTCCCTTCACCCGCTCCATTGATTATCAACGACTTGCGAAGAAGTGCAAGCAAAGTGCAAGTAAAATACTACGGTTTTGCTCAAGCAGCAGGGATTTATTACTTGCAGCGAGGCTTCAGAGGCTTCTGCAATCTGTTGTTTTTTCGGCCTTGGTCGGTGCTGTCGTCGGGGGAGTCGAATCCTACCGCTGCCGCCACTACGGCGCTGCCAACTCGCCGCACAACGCTGTCACTGCACCTTATTCATCCCAGGCGGCCGCGTCTGGGTTCCCGGCAGTCTAGGAAGATTTATTCATGCTTTCAGTTTGTCGAATCCACGGCTAGTCTCGGACGAGAAAATCTCAATCCGACGTGCCAACACCTCAAAATCGAGAAGAAGTACTGTTTGCGCTCGCGCTGGAAAAGCAAGCTGACAAGCGCCCGGCGTTACTGGATGCTATTTGCGGAGGTGACCCTGCCGTGCGCCAGCGCGTGGAAGCGCTGCTTGCCGCGCACGACAAAACCGAAGCATTGAATTCCTCGGAGGCGCCTACCGCGAAGGCAACAATCAAACTCGATCTAGTGGAAGCCGAGGATGAATCCATAGGCAAGACCGTTGGGCGCTACAAGATTTTGGAGAAGGTGGGCGAAGGAGGTTGCGGCGTAGTCTATGTCGCGGAGCAAACCGAACCGGTGCGCCGTCGTGTCGCGCTTAAGGTCATCAAGCTGGGAATGGACACCAAGCAGGTCATTGCGCGTTTCGAGGCGGAACGACAAGCGCTGGCGATGATGGACCACCCCAATATCGCCAAAGTGCTGGATGCAGGAGCCACAGAAGCTGGCCGCCCATTCTTCGTCATGGAATTGGTGCGCGGCATTCGCATCACGGAATACTGCGATCAAGCCAGTCTAACCACCACAGAACGGCTTGATCTGTTCATCAAGGTTTGCCAGGCGATTCAACACGCGCATCAGAAGGGAATCATCCACCGGGACATCAAGCCTTCCAATATACTTGTCACGATGCACGACGGCGTTCCGGTGCCCAAGGTCATTGATTTCGGCATCGCCAAGGCCACCGTCGGGCAGACGCTGACGGATAAGACACTTTACACGCAGCTCCAGCAGTTCATCGGCACCCCGGCCTACATGTCGCCGGAACAAGCTGAGATGAGTGGTTTGGACATCGACACGCGCAGCGACATCTACAGCCTGGGCGTAATGCTCTACGAGTTGCTGGCCGGCAGCACGCCGTTCGACGCGACCGAGTTGATGTCGCGAGGCATCGATGTCATGCGCAAGACGATCCGTGAAAAGGAACCGGTTCGCCCCAGCACGCGCCTGGCAGCGCTCAAAGGCGAGGAGTTAACGACCACAGCCAAGCGCCGTTCCGCGGACACCGCCAAGTTGCTCCACCAACTCAAGGGGGACCTGGATTGGATCGTGATGAAGTGCCTGGAAAAGGACCGGACGCGTCGTTACGAGACGGCAAATGGCCTGGCCACCGATCTCAAGCGACACTTGGAGAACGAGCCAGTCCTGGCCCGCCCCCCCAGCGCCGCTTACAAGTTTCAGAAAGCGATTCGCCGAAACAAGCTGGCATACGCGGCGGCCCTCGCCATCACTGCGGCATTGGTCGTCGGAACCGGTGTGAGCGTTTGGCAGGCGAAGTTTGCTCTGCGCGCCTTGAGTGAAACTGAGAAGTCCCGGGTCGCGGAAAAGGAACAGCGACTTGCCGCGCAGAAGGAACGTGACAAGGCGAACTCAGCACAGGCCGAAGCGGAAATTCAGCGCAGTGCAGCCGAACAAGCCCGCAGCGAGGCGCAAGGTGAGTCCTATGCCGCGGACATCAACCTGGCGCAACAAGCCTTGGATGCTTACAACCTCAGTCGTGCCCGCCAGCTCCTGGACCTGCATCGTCCGGCATCCGGCCAGCCGGACCAGCGCAACTGGGAGTGGCGGTATCTGTGGCAACAGTGCCGCAGCGACGCCCTGCTAAAGTTCCCGGTCCAGTCAAACGGCTTCTCCCACGTGGGAGTCTCCTTCGATGGGAAGTGGCTTGCAGTCGCGGGCTTGGTTGACACGAAGATTCCCATTTTCGACATTTCCGTCCCGAACGCGCCGCGAATGGTTTTCGAACTGCGGGGTGCGAAATTTAACACTGAACTCGCGTGTTCCCCTCGCGAACCGATTCTCGCCTATTGCGATTCGGATGGACTGTCCGAGACAAACATCCACAGAATTCACCTTTGGAACTTCAAAACACAATCGGAGACTCTGACCTGGCGCTTGACCAACTTTTGCGCAGGCTTGGCGTTCTCTTCGGATGGTCAAAGGCTCATGACTCTGGTTCCAGGGCCTCAGCCTCTGACTTCCGCCGGCGAACTGGCTGTCTGGCGTTGCTCGGATGGCGCCAAGCTGGCGAGTGTTTTGATTTTCGGCATATCCGACAGAGCTTTCGAACGGCTCGCGTCAACCTCCGACTTAGGTGTTGCAGCCTATTGCGGGTCCTCGAACAATCTTTACGTGGTGGATCTGACCGGAGGAACCAATCGCTGGGTGGCAAAGACCCGCGGCAAAGGTTCCGTTTTCGAAGCAGTTGCCATTTCCCCGGATGGAAAATTGTTAGTTTCAGCGGAAGGGGATCCTAAACCGCTCATACGGTTCTGGGACCTGGCGACGGGCGATGAGCTTGGAGCGCCGTTGGCCGCGCATGAAAGTTTTATCATGGCTCTTCGGTTTCTGCCGGATGGACGCACTCTGGTTTCTGGTGGCGGAGATTACACGATCCGTCTTTGGGACGTCAGCGAACCCCGGAATGTACGCGCAAAAGGGCATCCCCTTCTCGGACAGGAGAGCTGGGCCATATCGATTGCAGCAATGCCGGACGGCAAAACCCTCTTCAGCGGGGCTGAAGATGGCTCAGTCTGTGTTTGGGATATTTCCGGGGCGCGCCCCGACGATTCCCATTGGCAGGTCACCCGGCCAAATCAAGGGAGAACCTGGGAATTCGCGTCGGACAGCAAGTCTATTTTCACCCTCGATGTAAAGGGCCTGGTTGTGCAATGGCATGGGACGCGTTTCGACGTCAGGACCACTCTGCTTGACGTATCCCGCGATGGCACTCTCTGGGGCGACTTCTCCAAAGACGCCCGGCAGTTCGTGAACGTCACAAGCAACGGCGTCGTCCAGGTTTACAACCTGGCGGAGCGAACCCTTGTCCGCCAATTCGGCTCGTATCCTGGCGCGGTCCGTGGGTTCGTTCGTCCGAAAAAGCTGCTTCTGTATCATGCCGACAACGTTGACCACCTTCTCAACGGCGCTGACCTTGACGAATGGGACTTGGATAGCTTTCAGTTGATCAAGTCATGGAAGGTGTCCGGATTCCCTTATCCTTCCACCGTCTCAAACGACGGACAACGGCTGCTGACTTCGGACCGCAACGGGAGTTTTACCCTCGTTAACTTCACTACCAGGCAGATTGTGAATCCCCAACTGAACATCAATCAAGGGGACGGTCCTAATTGCTTCTCAGCGGACGGAAGCCGCTTTGCTTCCTCCAGTCGGCTGGGTTATGCGCACATTTGGGATACTGAGTCGTTCCAACTCCTGGCCAGTATGGGCGATCCCCGGCGCCAGATGACGGTGCAAAGCTTTTCTCCCGATGGAACCCGATTGCTCACCAAAGGTGTTGGCGACGCTGGCTCGGAGATCCTTCGGCTGTGGGACATCAAAACACAACGTGAGCTGATCTCACTTCCTGGAAGGCCAGACATGATAATTTCTCCTGACGGAAATGTTATAGTATGCAGCGACAATGACTCCATGCAATTCTACCGGGCGCCGACACTGGCCGAGATCGACGCCGCGGAAGCCGCTGAAAAGCAACGCCAGCAGCCCTGAGCCCGAGGCACGAAAGAAGCTCTGTTTACCCTGGCGCCGAGTAAGCGCTAAAGTGCGGCAAGGAGTTATGCCATCAACAAGAATCGCTAATCTCTGAGAGCATCTGAGACGAGAGACCGGGTGCAAGTTTCCTTATGAATAAATACAAGGGTTCGATTCCCTGCACCCGCTCCATTGTAGCGCAGGCACTTACCAAGTATGTAGCCGGAATGTAGCCAAAACCGTTGGTATGGCGACTGAAAAATAGCCGGTCCGAAAGCGGTGGTCGGCGGCCGGGGAGCGTGAATCTAATCGATCTATATTCATTTTACAGCCGCATAAATCTCAAAATCCTCCCTTTCACGGCGGACTGAATCACCCGTCAAACTTCTTCTTGCGGCGTGGGGGAAATGAGGGCGCGCGTGGTGAGACGGCGCCTGTAGCCCGACACCGGGGCCGCTTCACTGGGAAACTCCCCTGAGTCGGAAGGAAGTTAGGTTAGGACGAAGATTTCTTGCCTGGTTAGTTATTTCAGGAATGAGTCCACCTGCGCCGCGAACGCCGCAGGCTGGTCGAGCATGATGAAGTGGAACGAATTAGAGATGCGCACAAGCGTCTTGTTCGGCAACGCCGCAAAAGACCCCTGATATACGCGGTCGGTGTCCGCTTGCGCGAAGCCGCTGGCAGGGTCCCAGGGATAGAGTATCGTTACTGGGGTTTTGATCTCGCCCAGTTTTGGGCGCAGATCGGTGGTCATAAGCTCATAGGTCGCGCGAGCCACAACGGACTTGTCCGATGTGATGGCCCATTGCGTTGCTGCCTTAAGACCTTCCGGCGATTTGACAAGAGAAGGCAGGTATTGTCTTTCCCCTTGCGCGTACTCGTCCTGCGTTTCGTTAAGGACCATATCGCGCATCGCCGCGGCTTGTGGTGTGGCAGCGGCTACGTCATTGGCCCCGAACAAGACGCTAAAAAAAGGAAGCGAATCCACAATCATCAGCTTGCGGCAGTCTTCCGGATGTTGAAGGGCAAGCATTAGTCCCATAAAACCGCCCATCGAATGGCCGATGACCCTGGGATGGTCGAGCTTGTTGGATTTAATGTAGTCATCGAGCGCGTTAACCGTCGGCTGGATGATGGGTCCTGTTGCATTCGCGCGCGAGGGCGAGTCGGCGAAGCCCGCGATTTGAACAAGGTGCAGACGATAATGCACTTCAAGGCGCTTGGCCGTCGCATCCCACACAGCGCTGGAACAAGTCAGTCCCGGAATCAGCAGCACATCCGGCCCTGTTCCACGCACGGTGAAAGTCATTCGATCCGAGAAAGGTTCGGCGATTGCGGTGAATAAGTTGAGTGCCATCGCGCATGTAAGAAATGTGGTGAGTATTTTTTTGCGCATATATTACATGCTGCTTTCTGCGGAAGTTTTCGGACGTTTGCCGATGCAAATCAAACGGGCAACCATGGCAATCATCATGGGAATCGCCCAAACCCACATCAGCCAGTAGAAATAAGGCGCAAGCGCCGTCGCAAAATCGTGGCCCCAGGACGATTTGACCAGATGTTCGGCAAAAGGCGTATTCGCCTGCGCCGCGTGAACGGCTCCGGCGCCGAGCGCATAATCGTTCGCAAGCGCATATTCATAACCCCAGGCCAAATTCCATGCGATCGCGCAGCCACCCGAAAACGCCTGCCAGCCGAACGCGAAAGCGCCGAAGGCCCATACACCAAAACCAAATCCGCCCCACGCCACAGCGCCTATGGCCATTGCGCCGTAGGAAAGCAAACCGATGCCGCAAGCCCCGATGCTTACCGGCGCAATGGCCACCCCGCCATAAGCGAATAATCCGCCAAACGAAAAACCCTCGCTAATCGCAATCCACCCTTTGACGGCCGACTTCCGTTGCGGTTGAACAGCACACGAGGCAAATCGAATGTGAATCAAAGGCAAACCCAGCAATTCAACCCGGCTGCGATATTCCCAAACTGAACCTATGCCTTTGGCCGCGATCCCGGCGACCGATGGGTCCGCCGACGTCTTCTTCATAGCACGAAAGAACCGCCGGGCAAAAGCGGCGATGATCAATGGATAGCCAGCAATCCAACCCAGCGTCAATGCGACGAATAGCGCCGGACTTGTTTTTACGAGGGCCGGGCCATGATCCATGAGAATGCAGGCCCCCGAAATAACGATGATAACGCTGACCGCGATCACCAGGTAATAGACCTTTAGTGGCTTGAGCATTCCCTCCGAAAGGCCGGCCCTTTTTTTCACTCGATAATCCACGAACATCCCAAACAACGCGAGTAACGGAGTCCCAATCGCGCCAAACAACCCAAGCAAACCGGAAGCTTTGGCAATGACGCCGCCTTTGGCCACTGCGCTGACCGCCGCCGCCTTTGTGGAAAATGTCATGGCCGGTAATGCTGCCAAGACGGCCAGCGTGAAAGCATGACCGGGCGCGGTTTGTTCCAATGCGCCCTCAACAAAGGCAGTGACACGTTCCTGCAACAATTTTCTCCCCCGCGATAATCGTTGCCTTGCCGCTTCTTCGGATACTTCCAAGATGGCGGCAACTCGTTCAATGGACTGATGTTCCCGATAAAACAGAATCAGCGGTTCACGATAGGTTTCCGGGATTTGCTCAAGCGAGCGCCACAAAATAGCTTCCTCCTCTTTGCCGATCACTTGCTCACTCGGATTAAAAATCGGTGCGGCGGCGGCGACGCTTTCATCCAATGGTTCTGATGCGGCGAGAGGATTGCGCGTTCGTTTGCGATACGCGGTGTTAATTAGATTTCTCGCGATCCCATAGAGCCATGACTTGAACTTCGCGGGATCCTCCAATTCGCCGAGTTTTCGCCAGGCGATGATGAATACTTCCTGCGCCAGGTCTTCACTCTGCGATATGTTTCCGCAAGCGCTGTAAGCCAAACCGCAGACAGAGGATTGATAGCGCGCAACCAGCGGGCCGAACGCATCGCGGTTGCCATTCAAAACCAATCCTACCAGCCCGGCATCATCTAAGATTTGGTGATCCGACGGCATATCTATTTTCATACTCGCTTATGGAGTGGCTTAGAATCAGAAACTGTGACAGAAAATCTGTGGAATAATCACGAGGGTTCGATTCCCTTCACCCTCTCCATTGATAATGAAGCACTTACCAAAAAGTGCAAGTAAAGTGCAAGTAATTTGAACCCAAGAGAACCTCTAATCAGCCCTGTTTTGGGGTTCCATTTTTCTGCCGTGTCGATCCTCGCCGCCGGTTCCTAAGAAGTCTTCGCGAAGGCATTTCCTCTCACTTGGAGCGTTTTGGTTTCAGATTCTTCTCGCGTGCCGAGATTATTTCGCTCTGCCGCCGATAACTGGATGAGGGCGACGAAACGTCGTCGGCCAACGCCGGGGCGGCCAAACGCCTCCCCGGCCAATCGGCCAGACCTTGTTTCAGAGCCCTCGCATGCCTCAAAAAACCTTCTGACCGATGCGCCAGAATTATCCTGCAACCCCGATCACCCTTGCGCCGACTTGTCTTCCCGATCAGGTTCGCGCACCGCCAGCGCCGGCCTACGGTGCAACTGTTCAGCCGCCTTGTCCATAGTCCGGCGTCGGAGTTGACAGAGAGTGAGGTGCGACATCAAGAGGCGCAACGTGGTTGTCCATATAAACAACATTTTTACCGGATTTGGGCGGGCGAGGATGGA
Organism: Verrucomicrobiales bacterium; assembly: GCA_003140095.1. GTDB lineage: Bacteria > Verrucomicrobiota > Verrucomicrobiia > Limisphaerales > Palsa-1400 > Palsa-1400. The sequence continues at coordinate 7,813 of PLIU01000214.1, forward strand.
AGTCCTCGTAGTCCAGCAGAAGCGGAGTCGTCTGTGGCGGCAACAACAGCGCCCAGTTGGTGCTGAATGCCGCTTGGCCGGTGTTCTGGTCGTCCGGGATCATGATCATGAACTCGTTTTTCGTCCTGGTTTCGTCGATGCGCTGGCCGTTCAGGTCCGCGTTCCATTCGTAGCTGGAGCCCTCAGTCGTGAACAGGCCCGCGTTGTCGGAGGGACATTTAAACACGGTCACGCGATTTGTATCGGTGCCAGAGGCCCTGCCGATGTAGAATGCAAGCACGTCGCAGATAAGAGGCAGAGGGCCGGCGGGATTTATCGGGTCCGTGGGCAGGATCTCGGCGCTCGCCAGACGCCCCCCGTTGTCCTCGGAATAAAGCCGCGTGGCAATGCCGAGCTGCCGGAGGTTACTCGTGCAGACCGCATTGTGTGCCTCGGCTTTCGAACGGGCGAGCGCAGGCAACAGCAGGCCGGCCAGGATGCCGATAATCGCAATCACCACGAGCAACTCAATCAGCGTGAAGCCTGCAGATTTTTTATTCATAGGTAGAATGGGAGTTGAGGTTTACTTCCGTAAATCATCGATGGACTCCGGGAGATGCCGGCGGGCTTGTTGGACCCGCTGCTCGGGAGTTAACTCGGCAAACCGGGTATTCGGGTTGGGTCTCGATATAGGACCACCCGGACCCACACCGTCTGGACCCGGGCGGCCCATACCTCGCGGACTAAGGGGAAACTCGACCGTCACGGGGTCAGCGGAAATACGAATCGGGTGTGATAGCTTTTTGACGACGACGGTCGCGGTTCCTGCCACGAGCAACGTGGCGACTCCCGCCACGATGGCCGTTTTTGCTTTTGTCCATGCCATAATTTTCAAAACTCCTTTGATGAGGGTTAAGGTTGGAGTGGAAGCCGTCGCGCCTTTGGCCAACGCGACCGTAGCCGCCGTTTTCGCCAGGGTCGCGGGCGCGGATTGAACCGAGTTCGCGGAAATCGCCGCCGTTAAAATCGCGACCGAAACAACGATGCCGCGTCTGGCAAAGAACCGTCGCATCTTTTCCACAGCGCGATTTACACGCATCTTGGCCGCGCCTTCGCTTGCGCCCAGGGCCGCGCCCACTTCTTTCATGCTTTTCCCGTCGAAGAACCGCAGCACCACCGCGTGATAATCGGCTTCACTTAATCCAGCCATCGCCGCGTCCAGCAGCGGCTCGATTTGAGGCCAGACATCAGAGTCGGTTTCGACCAACGGATTTTGCATATAAGCCTCCTGTTCACGCCGCGCGCGGCGGATTTCACTGCGGACGAAAGTCACCGCCGTCAGTTGCGCGGTTCGACACAGCCAGCCAGAGAGGATGACCTGACCGCCCAACCGCCGGGCTTTCCTTGCCAAAATGACAAAAACGGCCTGGGTGATTTCCTCGGCTTGATGTGGATTGCGCGCGTGGCGCAAGGCGACGGAATAGACCTTATTGACGTGGCGCGCGACGAGCGCCGCGAAGGCGTCCTCAGATTCGTGATTGACGTATTCACGCAACAACGAAATGTCGTCCAATTCCTGCATCTATAGATAAATGCCGCTCATGCTGGAATGGTAACAATGTTTTTGCGGCAATCGAGACGTCCTGCTGCCTTCTTGCGTTCGTGCGATCCGCTTGCGTATTTCTCCATGGCGGCCCCAAGGCGCGGAGCCAAGAAATTTAAATCGTTGATGCAGAATGGATGAATGTCGGGCCGCCGACTACTCGGCAAATGACCTAAACTCGGAGCAGGAGAGCCGACCGTTCTCTTTCTCGCCTCAAAAATCGAATCACGACCTAAACTAAAGCGGGAAGAATTAATCCATTTTTGGGTCCTTAAGCCAACTTCAACGCACTCCGCATCAGCTTGCCCTTAGGCCAGGCTCCGTGTAGTTTGTCTCATCATGGCAGAAGTCACTCAGTTGTTGAGCGCCATCGACGCGGGCAACCCCAAGGCTGCGGAAGCATTGTTGCCGCTGGTCTATGAGGAATTGCGCAAACTTGCCGCCGCCCGGATGTCTGCCTTGCCACCGGGTCAGACCTTGCAGGCCACGGCGCTCGTGCATGAAGCGTATGTCCGGCTCATCGGTTCGGGTCCGCAGGAATGGAATGGCCGCGGCCACTTCTTCTCCGCCGCCGCCGAAGCCATGCGGCGAATCCTAGTGGAACGCGCCCGGCAAAAGGCGTCGCAAAAGCGCGGCGGCGGATTCAAGCGGGTGGATCTCGATTGCGTCGATCTCGCCATGGATTCGAACAGCGACGTGTTGCTGGCTTTGGACGAAGCCCTGCAACGCTACGCCCTTAAAGACCCCCAGGGGGCGGAGCTGATCAAGTTGCGATTTTTCATAGGCGTGCCCAATCATCAGGCCGCCGCTATTCTGGGTATTCCCGAGCGCACCGCCAAGCGCACCTGGGCTTTCGCTCGTGCCTGGTTGATGCGCGAGATGCAAAAAAGCCTGTAACGGAAAGATATTTGGCCCGGTTCGTCCCTTTTTTTCGGACTGTTAAGCAAAGACGGTTTAACAATGGATAGCTTGTATGATTGACTCAACAGATCGCGAAAAGGAAATCTTCAATCAGGCTTTGGAGATGCCTTCGGCGGAGGCCCGCAACGCCTTCCTCCAGGGTGCCTGCGGGCACGACCAAAAGCTGCGAAACCAGATCGAGTCCCTTTTGCGTGCTTATGGTTCTGCTGCGGGCTTCATCCCTGACAAAGGCCCGGAAGGGACAATTCGTGTTGCTGCAGGGCCTTCCGAACATCCGGGCACGGTCATTGGCCGCTACAAATTGCTACAGCAAATCGGCGAGGGCGGAATGGGTGTCGTTTATATGGCGGAGCAGACAGAACCGGTGGTGCGCAAGGTTGCCCTAAAGATCATCAAGTTGGGAATGGACACGCGCAACGTCATCGCCCGCTTCGAGGCCGAACGCCAGGCGCTGGCCCTGATGGACCATCCGAACATCGCCAAGGTGCTCGATGCGGGCGCCACCGACAGCGGCCGGCCGTATTTTGTCATGGAACTGGTCCGCGGTGTGCCGATCACCGAGTATTGCGACAAGAACAAGCTCTCCACCAAAGAGCGCTTGGACCTGTTCATACCGGTCTGCCAGGCCATCCAGCACGCCCATCAGAAAGGAATCATTCACCGGGACATTAAACCTTCCAACGTGATGGTCACGCTTCACGACGGCAAACCGGTCCCTCGAGTTATTGACTTCGGCATTGCCAAGGCCACCAACCAACGGCTTACGGAGAAAACTCTTTTTACCAACTATGCGCAAATGATTGGCACGCCCGCTTACATGAGTCCGGAACAAGCGGAGATGAGCGGACTGGACGTCGATACCCGGACGGATGTGTATTCACTTGGGGTGCTGCTTTATGAATTGCTGACCGGAACTACGCCGTTCCCTTCCAAGGAACTCTTGAGTCTTGGTTACGGAGAGATGCAAAAGGTGATTGCCGAGAGTGAACCGCCCAAGCCCTCGACACGTCTTAGCACCATGGAGAAGGAGGAGCGAACCGTGGTGGCCAAGAACCGCAGCATTGAGATTTCCGCGTTGGCGAAAGTGTTCAAAGGCGATCTGGATTGGATCGTGATGAAGGCGATCGAAAAAGACCGCTCGCACCGGTATGACACGGTCAACGGCCTGGCGATGGACGTCCAGCGCCATCTGAAAACCGAACCGGTGATCGCCCGTCCCGCCAGCGCGGCTTACCGCCTTCAGAAGCTGGTGCGCAGGAACAAGCTGGCCTTCACCGCGGGTACGGCAGTCGCCGTGGCGTTGCTTGCAGGCGCCTCCTTGAGCGCGTGGCAGGCCGTGCGGGCGACCCGCGCCGAGCGATTACAAAGCAGCCTGCGCGAAGAAGCACAGCTCAACGAGCAAAAGGCGCGGCAGGCTCAGGCTAACGAAAAAAAAGACCGGCAAGATGCCGAGAATGCCCGAACCGAAGAGACTGCGCAGCGCCGCAAGGCCGAAGCCCAGGCTTACGCTTCGGACATGAACCTGGTGCAGCAAGCGTTGGCGGCGGATAACCTCGGCCGCGCCCGGGAAGCCCTGGACCGGCACCGTCCGCAGTCCGGCGAAAAGGACTTGCGCGGCTGGGAGTGGCGCTGGCTTTGGAAGCAATGCCGAGGCGACGCCTCGTCGGAAATTCTGCATGGGACAAACTCTATTGAGGCGCTGGCACCCTCGCCTGACGGGAAATGGCTTGCTCTCCAAGAGGGGTATAGCCCTTCGTCCGTGGTGGTAATGGACATTTCGGACATATCCGCGCCGAGGGAGGTGGCCCGTTTTGCCCACGGTAAAAACCCAGCGTTTTCTACCAGCGGAGGGCTGCTGGCGTACTCGATCGCGACCAACATTATGGCGACCAATTGGCAGTCGCGCATACACCTCTGGAACCCTGAGACCCGAGAGCAGCGCGCCGACATTTTATTTGAAGGCCGGTGCCAGGGTTTGGCCTTCTCCGCAGACGGTCACAAGCTGGTCACGTGGATAGAGAGGTGGATAGACGGCAAATTCAACGACCAACTCGCTCTCTGGCAGGTCCCGGAAGGGAAAATGATTGCCTCATACCCAGTTGCTCACAGTTCATTCGATGGGCAGAATCTCGCCGTCACGCCGGACTTGGACTTGGCGGCGATTCCCGGCGACAGTCTCAGGATTATCGATCTGTCCACGGGAAAGGAACGCTGGAGCGTCATGGACAGTAATCTCTATTTCGGGGACCTCGCATTTTCTCCGGACGGCAAGGTCCTTGCCGTAGGGTGCGGTCGCCCACGAACTGATGCGTCGATTCGCTTTTATGATGTCGCCTCCGGGAAGGAGTTATGCACTCCTTTGAAGGACCATCGCGTCGTGGTGAGCGGACTGGTATTCTGGCCCGATGGCAAGACACTGGCCTCCTCCAGCTTCGATCAGACCATTCGGTTGTGGGATGTGAGCGACCCGGCACATGTGCAACCACGCGGCAGACCTGTGCGCGGCCACACCAGTTCGATCATGGCGCTGGCCTTGCTGCCGAATAGCCAGACCCTGGTGAGCGGCAGTTGGGGTGGCTCGGTTCTGGCATTTAATACGGCCGAGATACGAAACCGCAAAACATACGTGACTTTGCCCGGCGTCCGGCGATGGCAATTTGCCGCCGACAGCAATTCTTTACTTACCATCGATCAAAAGGGCCAAGTTGCCGAATGGCAAGGAAATGATTTCGAAATAAAAATTCCGCTTATTGAAATCAACGAAAGCTGGAACAATGCGGAGTTTTCCAAAGATGGCCGGCTGCTGGCTGTTGGCTTGACCAACGGGACCGTGGAGCTGTACGACTTGGACAAACGCATCCAGCTGCGCCATTTCGGCCACTATACGAAGCCTGTTTGGATTGTTGAATTTCTGCCGGGAGAAACCAACCTTTTGTTAGGGACTGCCGACTTTCCTCTTGCAGCGCATGTGTGGGACCTGGTTTCGTTTCAGGAAACTCAGTCCTGGAAGGATATCAATGGCCCCTCTTGCATATCCCCGGATGGACGGTGGTATTTTGCTTGCGGATATGACGGTGGATGCCTGCTCCGAGAAATCGCTTCTGGCCGCGAACGACGTCCAACTCTGGAAATTCAAGACCCGCGAAGTTCGAGAATCTCTCCTGACGGGAAGTTCGTTGCGGTTGCCAGTCAGCTAGGCTATGTCCGACTTTGGGATCTCGCGACGCTGCGGCCGGCGGCCACGCTGGGAAGTTTTCTGATCGGCGCCCACTCCGTCTCCTTTTCGCAGGATGGCACGCGATTGATGGCCGGAGGCGACGGCGACGAAGCACTTAAGATTTGGGACGTTGGTAGCCGACAGGAGTTGCTCACCCTTGGAGCTAGCACCGACGTCTTCCGGACGCCCAAGTTTTCTCCCAACGGCAACGTCCTAGGCTCTATGCAACAATATGGGCTTCTGCACCTCTGGCGCGCGCCCTCCTTGGTGGAAATCGCAGCGGCGGAGGCGAAAGAGAAACATGAGTTCAAGCAACCATGAACACAGGTCGGTAAGGCAAGGCCATGCAACATTCGGTGGGAATAGTGGCGAGGGTTCGATTCCCTTCACCCGCTCCATTCTAAATCAATGACTTACGAGGAAATGCAAGTAAATTGAGCCCAAAAACTTTAATCAGATTTTGCATGCCTCGCGCTTTGGCTCAACCGAGGAAATTCCATATCGTAATGGGCAACATTGTATTTGTTTGAGCCTTCGCGCGTCCTTTTGTATCGCGGGTTCCATTTCGAGATGACGCAGGGTTTCGGAAAGGACTTTTTCCTGATTGCTTTCCTGCTTCTTCAAACGGTAGTGCATCCATTTTCCGTCACGTCTTGCCTCGACCAAACCAGCCCTTTTCAAATAGGCCAGATGCCTGGAGATTTTAGGCTGGTTGGTTTGCAGGACGCCCTGCAAGTAGCAGACGCAGATTTCCCCCTCTTTCATCAGATAGAGCAGGCGCAGGCGGTTTTCATCCGCCAGTGCCGCGAAAAATAAAGAAAGGCCACGCATCCCTACACATATACGCATTGACATATTTGAATGCAAGCCCCATATTAAATACGCATAAGCAAATATGAGCTTCACAAATGAAAAGACTGGTTGCTGAATTTATCGGGACGTTTGCCCTGGTGTTTGCTGGCACCGGCGCCATCGTCATTAACGACGTGAGCGGGGGCGCTATTACTCACGTCGGCATTGCCTTGACGTTCGGCCTTATCGTTCTCGCCATGATTTACACCATTGGCGACATTTCAGGCGCACATCTGAATCCTGCCGTAACCGGCGCTTTTTGGCTGTCAGGCCGTTTTTCAGGACAACAGGTGTTGCAATACGTCCTTGCCCAATGCCTCGGCGCGATTGCAGCCAGCGGCATATTGCTTTTCCTTTTTCCGACTCACGGGACCCTTGGGGCGACCTTGCCAGCAGGTTCAGATACGCAGTCCTTCGTTTTGGAACTGATTCTGACGCTCATTTTGATGTTCGTGATTCTTAACGTGTCCGCCGGAGCCAAGGAAAAGGGCGTAACGGCGGGTATGGCCGTGGGGGCGGTAATTGGCTTGGAAGCGATGTTCACGGGGCCGATCAGTGGCGCATCTATGAATCCTGCCCGCTCGCTGGCCCCAGCCCTTCTGTCAGGACATTTGGAACACCTTTGGATTTATCTGGCCGCGCCGCTGATCGGCGCGTGTCTCGCCGTGTTCGCTTGCCGTGGCTGCCAAGATTCTGCCTGTTGTCCGACCGATGCAAATATGCAATCTATCAAACCAATCGTTTTAATTTTATGCACCGGCAATTCCTGCCGCAGCCACATGGCGGAAGGATTTTTGCGCGCCGCCGCCGGTGAAATTCTGGACGTGCAAAGCGCAGGCTCCAAGCCAGCGGGCTGCGTTCATCCTCTGGCAATTAAAGTCATGCAGGAAGCGGGAATTGATATTTCACAGCATCAGTCCAAGCATTTGAGCCAGTTTTTAGACCGGAAGATTGAAACGGTTATCACCGTTTGCGGCAACGCAGACCAAGCCTGCCCGATTTTTCCCGGCCAGGTGAACCGTTATCACTGGGCATTTTGCGACCCGCCAAAGCCGAAGGCAGCGACGAAGAAATCCTGAAAATATTTCGTCAGGGGCGCGATGAAATCAAAGGGGTATTTGAGGCTTATGGTGCAGGAAGGCGCGACGGGGCAAAAAAGCTCGCGTAGCCAAACGAGGCGGCCAAAAGAATCGGCCTTTCAAAACACGACTTGCGTTTGCTCAACACATTGAGCAAAATTACTCAGTGTATTGAGTAAATTGTATGATACGTCAGGCCATCCATAACGAATTGTTGAAACGGCTCAAGGAAAAAACGCCGCTTTGTGCAGGTCTTGGCAGGCCCCCGGCAGGTCGGCAAGACCACCGTCGTCCGGCAGGTCATGGAGGCGTCGAAAATACCCGCCCATTACGCATCCGCCGGCTGGCCGGGCTGGCCAAGTATGCTCGCGGGCAGATGCGCCAGCGCGGTTCCAGCCCCAAGCTGCAAGTGTTGAACACCGCGTTGATAAGCGCCCAGGACAGCCGCCCGCTCGCCTAGGCCAGACAGGACGGCGACCACTGGGGACGGCTGGTTGAATCCTGTATCGGCGCGCATTTGTTCAATTCCAGTTTCGGCACGAACATCAACTTTACCTGCTAGCGCGAACGGAACCATGAAGTGGATTTCATCTTGCAGGAAGGCAAGACGATGGTTGCGATTGAAGTCAAAAGCGGGGGCCGACGCGAATCGCTCCCCAGCATCGAAGCCTTTGTCCGGCAATTCAAGCCAAAACGCCAATTTCTGGTGGGCGGACAGGGCATTGCCTTGGAACAATTCCTTTCCAAACCGGCGGCTCATTGGCTGCATTGAAGCAAGTCTAACTGAATGAAAGGATTCAAAAATGCAAAAGGGCAAACTTGGAAAAAGTAATCTGGAAGTCTCGGCCCTCGGACTCGGCTGCATGGGAATGAGCTTTTCCTACGGCCCGCCCAAAGATAAGCAGAAGATGACCGCACTTCTTCGAGCGGCCGTCGAACGCGGGGTTACGTTCTTTGATTGTTCCAATACCAGGCACAACGAAGCTGCATCGCTTGGACGAAAACATCGGAGCAATTGCAGTCGAACTGACGCCGGACGATCTCCGTGGCATCGAAAATGCCGCGTCAAAGATTAAAGTGGAGTGGGCGCGGTATCCTGCAAAGCTAGAGCAATTGACCGGTCGTTGATCCGTCGCTTGCTTATGCGCGGTTCAGGGAAGAAGGCCCAAGCCTGAAAGTTTTGCTGGCCAAAGGGAAAGTTTCTCTGCACAGTCCGCGCGTAACATGTCGTCGGAGCCAGTCATCGAAACATTGGGCCTCTCAAAAGCTTTTGGGCGGCAGCGCGCCTTGGATAATGTCAGCCTGAAGGTTTTTCCCGGTTCCATCGGCCTTCTCGGTCCCAACGGCGCGGGCAAGAGCACCTTGATGAAATGCCTCCTGCAATTGCAGCCGATCACGGCCGGATCGGCCAAACTCCTGGGTCGCGAGGTGGGCCGGGAAGGACGGGAAATCCGCAAGCGGGTGGGTTACGCGCCGGAACAAAATTGCCACATCCCCGGCATGGCCGGTTGCGAATATGTCACTTATTGCGCCCAGTTGTCCGGGCTTCCTTTCCAAGCGGCGCGGCAAAGGGCGCATGAAATGCTCGATTTCGTCGGGATGAGCCAGGAGCGTTACCGCAGGGTCGATAGTTACTCGACCGGCATGAAGCAGCGGCTTAAGCTGGCGCAGGCCATTGTGCATGATCCGGAAATCGTTTTCCTGGATGAGCCTGCCAATGGGCTGGACCCCAAGGGACAGGCGCAGATTCTCGAACTGGTGCAAGGATTATGGCGCATTCATGGCATCACGGTCATTCTCTCGTCGCATCTCTTGCATGATGTCGAACAGGTGTGCGAACAAATCATCATCATTGCGCGCGGACGGGTTCTGGTGCATGACACGTTGGAGAACCTCAAGGCCCGCAAGCGCGGCGCGGCGGAAGTGGTGCTGGCCCGCGGTCACAGCGAATTGCAGGCCGCCTGCCGCGGGAAAAACTGGCTTTGCGACTTGCTGCCCAACGGCCATCTGCGCATCGAGCACCGGGCGGACACGCTCAATCCATTGTTGACACTGATGCACGAACTGCAACTGCCGCCGCTGGAGGTCATCCCCAGCCCCAACGCGCTGGAGGAAACGTTCGTGCAAGCCCTGGAGATTTCCCATGCCGCTGCATGACGCCCATTACCAGCATTGGGGTGGGGCGCACACCGGCATCTGGGGCCGGCGCTGGGTCATCGCCCAAAACGGACTCTCGGCCTGCCTGCGCTCCAAATTGCTGCGCTACGTCGTATTGGTATCCTGGGTGGGCGGATTGCTGATGGCCGCCTTCCTGTTTTTTCTGGGGCAATTGCTCGTGCCGGACAGCAATATGACGCGGTGGGTGATGCAAATAAGTCCAGACATTCGGGCCTTCGTGCGCATGTTCACGTCCTGGCTCCAGGACCACCCGGAAGTCTCGGTTGGCACCACGCAGAACGTGCTGTTTTATTATTACGGCGTGTATTCGATGCCCCTGAGCATCATTGCGCTGGGCATGGCCCTGCCGGCCCTCATCACCCGCGATCTGGCCAGCAACGCCATTCTTATTTACTCCTCCAAGGCGGTGACCCGCGGCGATTATCTGCTCGGAAAGTTTTGCACCGCGTTCGGCGTGATGACCTTGACCTGGCTGGGTCCGCTTTGCGGGGCGTGGTTTGTGGGAAATCTGCTGGCGCCGGATTGGACCTTCTTCTGGCATGCGCGCATCGCGCTCATCCACGTGCTGATTTTCGGGTTGAGCAGCATGGCCGTGCTGAGCCTGCTGGCCTTGGGCGTCTCGGCGGTATCGAGCCGGGAAAAATCGACGCCCGCGCTTTGGTTCACCTGGTGGGTGCTGGGCCTGGCGATCCAGCCCATCGCGCTCCACACCCTGCAGTGGCTGCGGCACCTGAGTTTCGGATACAACTTGAAACAAATCGCACTGGCCGTCTTCCATCTCGGCCGGGAACTGCAGACGGCGCAGGATAGCATTCCCATTCTTGGCCAATTGTTGCGTCAAGTCCCCCCCGCAACGCGAGCCGCCTTGGATCATCCCTTGCTCGGCGGCGCCGTCATGGGCCTGGCGGTGATGCTGCTGACGGCGGCCCTGATCGTCAATAAACGCGTGGTGCCCGAATGACCGTTCTGATTCGAGCACAGGAGTTGAGCCGGTGGTACGGCATCGTCATGGGGTTGAACAATGTCACCTTCCAGATCGAACCGGGCCTGACCGGCTTGGTTGGCCCGAATGGCGCGGGCAAGAGCACGCTGATTCAAATCATCACCGGCCAGCTCAAGCCCAGTTCGGGCCAACTGACCGTTTTCGGCCTGGCGCCCTGGAACAATCCGCCGCTGCTCCGCCGCATCGGCTACTGTCCGGAGGGCGAGGCCGTGCCGAAGGAATTGCGCCCGCTGGAGTGGCTGGAAGGCTTGGGCCTGATGTCGGGCCTGCGCGCGGATGAAGTCAAAGGCCGGGCGGAAGCGATTCTTGACAAGGTGAAATTGCCGCGCGAACATTGGGGCAAACGCCTGGGCCAGTATTCCAAAGGCATGAAACAACGGGTCAAGCTGGGGCAGGGCCTCCTGCATGACCCTGAGTTGCTGGTGCTGGACGAACCGATGAACGGCCTGGACCCGATGGGCCGGCAGGAAGTGGCGCAAACGTTGAAGGAACTTTCCGCCGGCGGCGTCAGCATCCTCATTTCCAGCCACATTTTGGCCGAGCTGGAGGCGCTGTGCAACAACATCCTGCTCCTCAATTGGGGCCGCATTCTCGCCTCGGGCAGTCAAAAAGAAATCCGCAGCGACATCAAGAATTGGCCCGAAGAACTGGAGATCGAGTGCGATGCGCCGGAGAAGCTGGCCCGCCACCTCTTCGCCGCCGGCGTGCTGGCGGGCTTCGATTTGTCCCCGGAAGAAGGACTGCTGCGCATCCGCGTCAAGGACGCCGCCTCGTTTTACGAGCAATGGACCGCCTTGCTGCTGGAGAGCGGCGCCATGGTCCACGCCATCCGCAGTCGGAGCCGGTCGCTTCAAAATATTTATGACAAGGTGACCACGTGAACGAAAGCCCTCCCATTTCCTCCTTCCGTGCCACCGGCACGCATGCCCGGCCCGGTTTGGCGGGCGCGTTTCGCGGGCTTTGGCTTTTAACGTGGAGAAGCCAGTTGACCCTGCGCCAGTTGCCGGTCCGGCTGGCGACGCTTTTGGTGCTCCCTCTCCTGGTTTACATGACGGTGAGATCGACCGACAAGTGGGCGCTGCGGCGCGTCGATTTGGGCAAATCCAGCGAGGAGTTGATAAATTTCTTGCAGCGCCTCAAGCGCGAGAGGATACCCGCGACAGTGCAAACCAGCAAAGCCCTCGGAGACATTTTGGACCACGAGACGCAACAAAGCGAATTGACCTGGCAGGAGTGGACGAGCGAGAGCCCCGAAGCGCGCTTGCAGCGACTCAAAGATCACGTCGCCAACTGGGACAGCCGGATTCTGAGCCGGGCCAAGGCCGTGCTGGATGACCGCGAGTTTGCCGAATTCCAGGTCGTCCAACAACGGCATCGCGACCATGTCCTCCTAAAATTGACCGAAGTCTCGGTCCCCTGGAGCCGGACCGAACCGTTTTATCATTGGTTGATCAATTTTTACTTCTTCCTCATCCTGCCGCTGACGTGCGTGCGCGGATGCGGTCCGCTCATCCGCGATGAATTGCAGGCGGACACGCTGGGCTTCCTGATCACTCGTCCGGTGAGCCGCGCGCGACTGCTGATGCTCAAGTATGCCTCGCAAGTCGCGTGGCTCGAAATCCTCCTGCTGCTGGAAACTCTGCTGCTTTTTGCGGCCGGCGCGGCTCGGGAGGTTCCTGCTCTGGGCACTCTGCTGCCGCTGGTGCTGGGCGTGCAGATGCTGGCCGTCCCGGCGTGGAGCGCCTTGGGTCTGTTCTTGGGCCAGGTGACGACCCGTTACATGGCGGCGGCTTTGCTTTACGGCGCCATCGTCGAAATGGGCATCGGACGCATTCCCACCAACATCAACATCCTCTCGATCGTTCGCCATCTCCAGACTTTGCTTTCCCAGAATGCGGCCGTGTATGCCCTTTACGCCTGGCCATCGGGCAAGGTGGCCACCGCGGTTGGCGCGCTCCTGGTCGCGCCGGTGATCTTCCTGGGCATCGCCACGCTGCTCTTCAGCGTGATTGAATATCACCACGCCGCCGAGATGCAAAAATAGGATCGCGGGTGAGGCTGACATTTCCTTGCTGGAAAAAGCCGCGGGGAATTATGCTCCGGGACGGTTATGAAACGCATGCGCATGATTTCTGAGGGCGCTTTGGCGCGCCTGCGCCAGGGTGCCTTGGAGGCCTGGCGGCGGCAGGATTATGCGGAGTACTTCAAAATCATGGAACAAGCCAGCCGCCAGGATCCCGCCAATTCCGGCCTCCTGCTGGATATGGGCGCTGCGTATGGAATGCGCTACGACTACACCGCGGCGGAACGCTGTTTCGACAAAGCGGTCCGCATCGCCCCCAGCCGCAATAACGCTCTGGTCATGGCCGGAACCCAATGCCGGGGATTCGATCGCTACGAAATGGCTCGAACTTACTTTGAACGAGCGGTCAAGGAACCGGGAGCGTCGCTGGACACGTATGTCAAACTGGCGGAGATTTACGAGCGATTCCGTTTGCTGGAAGAAGCCTGCGAGTTGGTGGACAGGGCTTTGCGTTTGGACCCGGCCAGCGCCTTGGCGTCACTGGTGCGCGCCCGGCTGGATCGATTGAGCGGCCGGAGAGAAGAGGCGGAACGTCGCCTGCGTCCTTTGCTCGCGCAATCGGGCCGGGACACTTGGTCCACGCGCATCCGCGGCTGGTATGAATTGGGCACGGTGCTGGACGCGCAAGGGCGTTACGACGAGGCCATGGCGGCGTTTCTGGAGGCCAAGACGATGATCCTGCCCAACGCCGCGCAATTTATCGCCACTCAAAAGCTGGTGCAATCACGGTTGAAAATCGTGGCGGAGAAAATCAACGCGGAGATGGTGGCCCGATGGAGGGCGCAAGGCGCCGCCTCCGAACCAAGCCGCCTGGCCCTGCTCTGTGGCCATCCACGCTCCGGCACGACCCTGCTGGAACAGGTGCTGGATTCGCACCCGGAATTCGTTTCCGCGGAGGAAACATCGATTTTCATGCGCGAATCCTTCTGGTCTCTGTTGCGCGGCCTGCCGCCGGACACTCTGATGCTGGAGGTTCTGGAATCAGCCTCGCCCGAGGCCTTGCGGCAGGCCCGGCAAAATTACGTGCAATACATGGCGCGTTTTCTGGGCCATCCGCCGGACTCCCGGATGTTGATTGACAAAAACCCGTCGCTGACCGGGTTGGTCCCTGGTTTCATCCGGGTGTTTCCAGAGGCAAAATTGCTGGTGGCGTTGCGGGATCCGCGCGACGTTTGCCTGAGTTGTTTCATGCAGCCTCTTCCGTTGGGGCAAGTCAGTTCCATCTTTCTGACCTTGGAGGGCGCCGTCCTGGAATACGCCTCGGTCATGGGTTTGTGGAAAGCGGTGGCGCCGTGCCTGGAGCAGGGCTTTCTGGAAGTCCGCTACGAGGACATGGTGGCGGACTTGGAGGGGACGGCCCGCCGCGCGCTGGATTTTTTGGGAGTGTCTTGGGACGAGCGGGTGCTGCGCTTTGACGAACACGCGCGGGCAAAGCTGGTGCGCTCGCCCACCTACGCCGCCGTGGCCAAGCCAATTTCCAAGGGCGCGGTCGGACGCTGGCGCCATTATCAAAAGCACCTCGAACCGTGGTTGGAGACGCTGGCGCCCTTCGTCAAAGCCTTCGGTTACGAATAAAACAAAAGGAGTCGGGATTGCTCCCGGCTCGCACTGATGAAATATTACTGCGGCTTCAGCCTAGGGCTTGATGAGCCTGTAGAAGGTTGTGTTGGTAATGGTCAACGTGACCTGGTTCTGGGAGTTGACGACCACTGGCGTCCCGCTCACGTTCGACCACGTCCCGTTCAGGGCGGTGCTTTGTTGCAGCACGAACTGGCTCGATACTGCCGCCGGCCAGGAAATGACCACGCTCTCCGGCGCCTCGCGCGTGATAGAGAGAATGGATTGCGTGACGGAAGAGAACACGAAGTTGGACACCGTCTGGATGGAGTTGGCGTCGCCGTCGCCTCCAGTGAAACCAATATACGCGCTGCTGCCGCCGACAATGGCGGGCAGGTTGGGCACAATGAAAGAAGTGGTGAACTTCGTCCCTGCCGTTGCATCCGCCAGCGATACGTTCAGGACGTTTTGGCTGTAAGAGATCTGGACGTCGATGGGGTCGCCACTGGCAATGTTGACCTGTCCTGGAAAGAAATAAGGCGCGCTCGGGCTCGCGCTGTCCGGCGTGCTGCCATTGGTGCCGAGTTGAATCCCGCTTCCACCGCTGGATCCCGTGTAGAGGTTCAACTCAAAGGCGACGCTGTTGCTGATGCCATAATAGCCCAAATCGCCGCCAGCTGCGCCGACCGCAGTTGCGCCCAAGCCGGAGGCGACGTTGGTGGAGTCTTGCAAGCAGAACGTGATGCCGTCGGCGGCTCTGTTTCCACCCGCGGTGTAAGTAAAGGAAGCAATGAAACCGCCGACGTACTGCGGAATATCGAAGAAAGCGCTGCAAGCCTCGGAATTGGTGCCGTCGGTGAGCGTCAGCACATCATTGGTGATGCTGGGATTACTGGGAGATCCCGGCCAATTCACCCCTTGGTTGAACGTCCAGTTCGAGCCGTTGCCAGCGAAGGTAACGATGGGCGGAGCCGCGGTTAAACCCACCACGACCGCCGTTGAACTAGTGACGGGACCGACTGAATTGCTGATGGCGACACTATAATTGTTAGTGCCTGCCAACGCGTCGAACGTGTAGCTGGAGCCGGTGGCGCCTGCAATGGGGCCACTCCCACTGGACCACTGGTAAGCGAATGGCTCGGTCCCGACTACCATGACAAAGAAGGTAACCGGAGTCCCTGCCGGCACTATAGTCAGCGGTGGGTTGACATCAGCCACCAGGGTCGGCGCCCCTGAGAGGACGTTCAGGGTAACGATGGAACTGGTGGTGGCACCGTAATGATTGGACGCCACCACGTAGTAATCATAGTTCACCTGAACTCCCTGGATGTTGGTCAGAGTCAACGTGCCGTTGGTGGCTCCGGCGATTAAATTCGTGGTCCCGCTCACCGCGTAAAACCATTGGTAAGTGATGGGTGGCGGGCCCGAGGCCGATGAGCTAATGTAGCCGGTTCCGCCTGCTGAAACTATGACCGCGGCAGTCGGAACGGTAACCACGGGAGGCAAATTCGTGGTGCCAAGCACAACGATGTCATAGTGCGCCGCCACTTGTGAGGGCGTCAGGGCATGATCGTAGATGGCCGCCGCGCTAATATTCCCTCCAAAGTATCTAGTGTCGCCGCTTGTCGTGCCATCGGCAATCGCCCACGGGTCGCTAAAATAAAGCAGGCCAATAGGGTCCTGGTCCGTACCCTCCACAATTCCGTTTACGTACAGATTCCAATAAGCGCCGTCCCATGTTAAAACCACGTAGGTCCAATTTGTGGTGACGACCCCGCCACCCGCGCCAACATCTTCGTCGGAGGAACTATAATAGGCGCCGAAAAAGGAAGTGCTATATTGCACTCTGATCTGTATTTCATCATCGTTTTGACTCCCATCATAACCCTTGGCGATGATGTCCCCGAATGAGCCTGATGGTTGAGTGGCATCTGGCTGCACCCAAGCCTCCAGGGTGATCTGGCCGGCGAAATTCAGAGCGGGCGTGTCTGGTATGAAAACACATTGGTTGCTGCCGTCAAAATTGACCCCTGTAGGAAGATACGAAGACGGACCTGGAACATCCAACGTCGGCGCATTTAAATAGGCGCCGTTGTAGCCACCCATAATGTCGAAGGCTGTGGTGCCGCTGGTTTCGTTCAGCGGATAAAAGGCCAGCGGACGATCTGCCAGGACGGCCGCTTCATATGGGGTGGGCGTCAGGACGGTGAGGATGAAAGGGGTGCTGGTGGTGGAGCCATAAGGATTGCTGACGACGCAAGTATAGCTGTCGTCATTGGCTGATTGCACGTTGGTCAGCCTCAAGGCGGCATTGGTGGCGTTGGGGATCTGGGTCGAAGTGTTGTAGTACCATTGGTAGGTAAGAGGCCCAGGCCCAGGCCCGCTGGCAGTCAGGCTGGCATTGACTGTGTTGCCAGGCAGAAGGACTGCGCTGGCGGGTGGTTGTTGCACGATGGTGGGCTTGACGGCGGCCAGCGACCCAAGAAGCTGGACTTCGGCGATTTGAACGCCGTTGGAGGCGGTGTCGTTGTCGTTCACGTTGGTGAAGGTCAACCGATATGTGGCGTAAGCGGTGGTGTTGTCGAAGTCAATTTCCTGCAGGACTTGATTGGTGATGTTAATGGCGCCGCCGGCGGCATTGCGTTGCGCGGGCAGTGCCAACAGGCCGCCGGCAATGGTGGTGAAGTTGGTGCCCCCGTCGTTGGAACCTTGCAGGAGGTAATCGGCCGGATCATCTTCCGGATGCCTGCTGGCGGTAAAGAGCCGCATAGCTGTCACGATCGTGGGGCCGTTGTTGGGTGTAACGGTGAAACCGACTGGACCGTCGAACGGCGCGGTGCTGCCATGCGTGCCAAAATTCTCGTATTGGTCGAGAGTGTTGTCCTCCACGTTGATGACGGTCATGTTGAAGGGGGGCGGAACCGAGTTGAAGGGATAGCCGTTGGTGTTGTTGAAATCGGACAGAAGGTCGCTGGGTTGCAAAACGTTGCCGACGATCGTGGTGGCATCGCCTGCCAGCAATGGGCCGGTGGCGGTGTTTGTCAGTATGGTCAAGGGCGCCGCCGGGCTGGTGTTGGTGGCGGTGGCCGTGGTGATGAGGCACTCGTACAAGCCAACATTGGCCATAGCAACGTCTTTAATGGTCAGGTTGGTGGTCCCGGACCCAGAGACGTTGCCGCCGTCGGAGAGAGTATTGGTGACACCGCCGATGATGGATTGCCAGCGGAAGGAAGGGCTGACGGCAAAGGCGGGCGAAAACGAAAAGTTCGCCGTGCCTCCCGCCCAGACGTTTTGCGCCGCGGTGCTTCCCACCGCCGTTGGCGGCGGATTGAAGATCAATTGAAAGCCATTGACGTAGGTATAACCGGCCAAGTTGCTGTTGCCGACCCCGTTCAGGGGATTGGGCGAGGCGGTAATGATGATGTTACTGCTCGCATTCGGCGTGACGCTCTCAAAAATGACAAAATTCTGTCCTTCGACAAACGTTTGAGCCGGCGCCCCGCTCACGCCACTGTTGAGAGTGGCGGCGACGCCGTTATGGGCGCTGCCGCTGTTAAGCGAGAAAGCGGTGCCGCCGTTATTTTCGGGGCTTGCCCCATAGAGATAAAGCCCGTAGGTGCCTGGGGGAACATTCTGCAAGGAAAAAACTATATTTGAGAAGGGGCCAGTGTAGGTGGGACCAATCGCAGGAATGAAGGCCGCAGAGCTAAACAGAAAAACCGGCGCGCCATTCGGCACAAGATTCGGCGTGATGTAAGTATCTCCTGCGTAGCCTGCCACCGACAACGTGATCGGCGTCCATTGACCGCTGGAGTCGGCGTCGCCATTAACGGTCGGACCTCCCGAGCCAAATGGCGTAGCATTAAAAAGAGAAGTGCCGGTGGAGCTGATCCAACCACTGCCTGCGTAGCTGTAAGCGGCATAGGGGTTTCCGGGATTTCCAACTGGTTCAGGCCAATTAGAGCCGGAAGCACCGGCACTCGCGGAAAAAAACCAAGTGGATCCATAACCGTTGACCATACCGTAGCCGTTCCAAACATCGTTGCCGGGGTCCGAATAGGCCCCCTGGCCGGCGAAAAGCTCGTTGTAGGAACCACCAGCAAGACCGACAGCAGTATTGAGTCCGAAGCCATTGTAGCCGTCTTGGAAATTGACCACCTGCCCCATGGCGCCAAAGGCCAGCAACGCGGGGATGACGGCTGAACTGAGGAAGAGCTTTCGTTTCATATATATTGTAGAGTTAAGGTTGTTCGCGGGAAAGCGTTCAACTGCAAAACCGCAAGGCATAATTTATCTCACGTTGCGGACGACGGAGGCAAGGACAATACACTTGTTTGATAATAAGACACAGGGTCATTTCATCTGGATG
>PLIU01000394.1:0-11600 GCA_003140095.1 Verrucomicrobiales bacterium
ACCTCCAGGATCAATTTATGCCGCTCCGGCCCGGCCGGCATTTCCTCCGCCTCCCGCAACAGCCCGGCCAGCCCCATGGCCAGGGGCGCCACCAGCCGCTCCTCCAATCCCTTCTCCCCGGCCTCCTCTTCCAGGTCGCTCGACATCTCCATCAGCATAGCCGCGTAAGCGCAGTTCTCCTGATGCCGCATCCATTCCTCGTAACCACCTTGTTTCCATTCACTTAGGTTTTGCTCGCTGATGGGCCGTCCCTCGAACCTGGCCTTCAGCACCGTCTGCACGGCCTCCAGGCCGTTGAGCCATTCCACCAATTCCGTTCCCACCTCGCCATTCTGGAGGCGGACATTCAACTCTTCGCGCAACTTGCGCGGCAACCTGGCTATTTTACCCAGCCGGGTCATACAGACCCCCGTTTTATAATTTTCATGACTTCATTTTATCATGCAAAAAGTGAAGTGTCAAATTCACTTTTTATCCGCGCTGGCTGAACAATTTCTGTGATCATGATTGCTCCGGAACCCCCGCTGCCACGCGCGAGAACAACGCGCGCTATATTCGAGTTTATTTCTTTTCCGACAATTCCTTGACATGGTTCGGCACGCGCAAATGGATGGTGTGGATGATGTAATCCGGCCACAATTGCCAGCCCTGAAAGCAACACCTTGAAAGTGTCCCCGCCAGCCAAACGTTGTCCAGAAAATCAGTTCGCTCATTTCCTGGCTCAAGTACCGGCTCTTGATCCCCGGCGACGGCTCATTCATGTCAAAAAGTAAGGAATTTCCAGACCTGCGCCTCCGAGCCGAAGCGGACCAGGAAACGATTTTCCTGGAAGGAAAATTCGGCTGGAGCCTGCTCGCGGTAAAAGTCCCACAGAACTTTGCCGTCGGCCGGGTCAAGCCTGTAAATATGAAAATACACCGGCGCGTCGGGCCGCGGCGCGTTCAGGGCCTCGGCCAGGCCGTTGGCCATGGCGATGCCCCCTTGTTGCGCGCTGGCCGTATAGAGGAACGGGCCGGACAGGAAACAGCCCTGGCCCTCCTGGGCCGCTTGCCACAGGATTCTTCCAGACAACGGATCGATTTTCAGCAGCACCGGCGCGGTCTGGTCGAATCTGATCTGCTCCGAATACTGGATGTCATCGGGACTGCCGGAGGTGGAATCGACATAGAGAATTCCGTGTTCGTCAAACTGCGCTTTGCTAATGCCCACGCTGGTCAAACGCCATCGGACTTCGCCCGACGGAAGGGAGAACGCGGTCAAAACGCCCTCATCAAAAAAGTAAAGTCCGCCGTTGCCTTCCACAGCCGGGACCGAATGGCGGTCCCAGCGCTCGGCTTGGTAGCGGTTATTGATGGGATACGCCAGTTGGGCGTCAAAGAGCTTCTTGTTCTCCTTGTCAAACACAGTGAGCAGCTTGCCCGCCACCAGCAAGTCCACCGTTTTGAGGGAAAAGAACATCGGCACGCCGGTGACCTCACCCTTCCACTCCGCCGGCGCGGCGCCGATCCAGCGGCGAATGGTCGCTTCGTAGCGGCTTTCGTCGATGCCTTTGACGCCCCCGGTTTGATCCCGCTTGAGGTCGTTGAAAACCTCCTCCGCCACGTCNNGAAAAGAATTCGCTGCTCATGGCCTCCAGCGGCTTGTTGAATTTCTGCTCATCCAGGGCCTGCGCCAGCAACACTCCGGCGGTCGGCTGCACATTGGGCGGAAGCTCGTTGGGCAGCGCGTGCTTTTCCGCGCGTGGCACCGTAATTTCGTCGGTTGAAACCTCGCCCGAGTCCAGGTCAATCCGGCAGACCAGGCGCGTGGTTTCGTTCTTGGCGGAAACGACCAGCAGGCTGGTGTCCGACGCCGTGAAGCTCTGAAGTTGGCCGGCGATGGGAATGCTTTGCTTCATTTCGCCCGTGGCGCGGTTCAGGCGCGCCACGCGCGCGCCCAGGCAAATCCAGATGCTGTCTTTAGCCATGTAAGTCTGCGGGCGCGCTCCCTCGGCGGATTCCTTCTCGGACAGGGAAACCGACCACACATCCTTGCCCGTGTTCAGATCGTGCGCGGTGGCACGATCGGGATTGACCAGCAAGACGACGCCCGGGCCCAGGAACTCGGTGTGCCAGCCTGCCTCGGGGCCGGGAACTTTGACGGAGTAGGCCAGGCGCGGTTTGGAGCCAACGAGTGCAAACCAACCCCACGCGCCCAGCAACGCCACGATCACCACAGCCACGGCGCCCGCGATCCAGCCGGCGACGCGGAACTGCCGCCGCTCTCGATGCAATTGTTCCAACGCGCTGCCGCGGACGGGAGCGGGCGGGCGCGGCGGTGGTTCCTCACCGGCGGCAGCGACGGCGGTTT
Organism: Verrucomicrobiales bacterium; assembly: GCA_003140095.1. Classification (GTDB taxonomy): domain Bacteria; phylum Verrucomicrobiota; class Verrucomicrobiia; order Limisphaerales; family Palsa-1400; genus Palsa-1400. The sequence goes on from PLIU01000394.1 coordinate 2,350, forward strand.
GAACACGCAGCTTCGGTTTGCCGGCCGCTTCGGCGATGATTTGATTGGCCGTTTCCGTGCCCTCGGCATGGCAGGTCGGGCAGTGGACGGCAAAAGGCATCCGGCCCTCGACGGGATCCACCTCGAAGGAGTATTTGGAGCCGCACGGGCATTGGATCTTAATGGTCATGGCGCGCTACAAATGCTCATTGGATTAAGGACCCAGCAATCTGACTGTGGAGGGAAAAACCAGGTCTTGCGCCGCTTTCGGTCCGGTGAACACGACCGCGCCGCCGCACGACAAAAGATTCCCGCCCACAGCGTCATGGTTGTTCCCCGGCTTCTTGCCATTGAGGGAAAAAATCAGACTCCCTTTTGGCTTGGGCGACGTGTCCACTTGCCAATCCGAGAGGATGATGTCCTGTGGATCGCCATTGGTCGCGCGGCCCATGTAATAGTCGTAGCTGATGCGGCGTTTGCCGAACGGCTCGCTTTCGGTCAGCGGCTTGTCCCCGCTGCCGGGACAAATGAAAATTTGCGTGTCGGTTGTGCCTTTTGGAATCAGCAGACTGAGCGGCTCGGCCGAGGCTTGCGCATCCGGTAGGAACGGGTAGGCGCCGTTGTCGGCTCGAAAAAAGTTCAGGGCCACGTATATTTTTTGGAGATTGTTCCCGCAGGCGGCCAGTTCGCGCCGCCGGGCCGAGGTGGTCAATCGGCTGGCGCTCAAAACGGTCAGGATCAGCAGCAGGGCCAGCACGACCAGCAGTTCGACCAGCGAAAAGGCGCCTTCGGAGAGCGTGTGGGGCGCCGAGCGCACGGGGGTCGGAGGAAGTTATTGGGGCACGACGCTTACTTTGCCCTGCCCCGCGTCATAGACCAGTTTCATGCCGGCCGGCGGATTGGGCAGCGCGCCCAGGTAATGCTGGGTGACCAGTTCGTTGAGGTCTTTGGGCAGGCGGCCTTCCTGCACATTGAAGAGTTGGATGTCTTGGTTGAGCGCGGTGACATCAATGGTCTTGACAGCAATCTGCTGGCCTTTGACCAGGGTGCCAAGGTAGCCGGCCGGAATCTTGGCCGGGGTGGCCGTAGGTGGAGGTGCATTTTGTTCCTTGCCGCATCCGCCCAGAGCCACGGCGGCGGCAACCAGCATTAGGCCGCAACAGGTCTTCATGCTGCAATACTACCCCGCTGCCGCGCACAAATCAAATCATCCTTGCGCACGGGGGGCGCTGGGGGGGATGCGGCGCATGGCGGCCTCGTCTTCCGCCATCCAATCGGTCATCATCTCACGGGAGAGACGGAGAGTTTCCGGCAGAAGCGCGCCTTGGGCCTGGAGACGGGCGGCCAGGAACAGCATCAACTGCTGTTTCTCGGCGTCGGACAAAGCAGCGGCCGCCGTCTCGATCTCCGCCAAAGTGGTCATGAGCAAAATCGTATCACACCCGCCCCGGCGCCACAAGAGAAACAAACAGGTGAAATTGGAGATGGGCCAAGGCGGCCCTCTTCTATTCCTGTTGCATCATCGCCGGAAATGTGAAGAATCCTTTTTGGATGCAGCCGACGTTAAGCAAGCCAGCGCCCTCACGCACGGGCGCCATCAACGCCGTTCAGAAAGAGGACCTGCCGGTCCACGGCTGGTACCGTTTTGTCCTCTCTTTCCCCCCGCACCTGGTCCGGCGGTACATGGGTGCTTTTGCTTTGAACGGCAAAGACGTCATCCTCGATCCCTTCTGCGGAACCGGAACGACACTGGTGGAAGCCAAGAAAGCGGGCATCCCTGGCATAGGATGTGACGCCCATCCATTTGCGGCCATGGTTTCGCGCGTGAAGACCAATTGGAGTCTCAAGGCCACAATCTTGAGGTCTCTCTTGCGCCGCATCCTCAAGCGCACAGAAGGAATCGCCACCGAACACGGTTTGACCCCTCTCTCCTTTGACGCGCTCCTGTTGCAGGAAACCAGTGCCTCTCTCAATGGGTTTCGTCTCACCGAAGAAGAAGAGAGGATTTTGCCTGCCGGCTTTTTGAGCCAACGCCCTCTGCAAAGGCTGTTGATTCTTCGCCAGGAAATCGAACAACAAACCCAGGATCAGGCGCCAGCGATGCGGGAGTTTTTCCTGGTTGCCCTGGCCCATGTCGTCGCGCAGGGCGCGGGCAACTTTGCCTTCGGCCCCGAAATCTACCGCACCAAGCCCAAACCGGATTACGACGTGCTGGGCCATTTTGCCCGGCACGCGGAGAAAATGGCGTTGGAAATCGCCGCCGTGCAAGCCTCCGGCTTGGCGGCCGCCTCATCGCTGATTTTTTCCACTGACGCGCGCGAATTGGCGCAATTGCCGGAGCATATTTCAGCCGTCATCACTTCGCCGCCGTATCCAAACGAGAAAGATTACACGCGCACAACCCGCGTCGAATCCATCCTCTTGCGACTGATGACCGATAAGGCCAGTCTGCGTGGAGTCAAAGAATCTTTGCTTCGCTCCAACACGCGTAACATTTTCGTCAATGATCGGGATGGCGAGGAAGTGCGCGAATTTGCGTCGATCCAAAAAATTTGCGGCCAGATCGAGGCCCGCCGGATCGAGTTGCACAAAGATAGCGGCTTTGAGCGCCTTTATCACAAGGTTGTGGCGCACTATTTTGGCGGCATGCGCCGGCACTTGCGTTCCCTTCGTCCGAAGCTTCGCGCCAAAGCGCGGCTGGCATACGTCGTAGGCGACCAGCTTTCCTTCCTTTTGGTCCCCATTGCCACGGCTCGACTTCTGGCCGAGGTGGCCGAGGCCGAGGGATACAAAACCATTGGCTGTGATCTGTGGCGGGAGCGAATCGGGACCAAGGTCCGAAACTCGCCGACGAACCAGAAAACTGTTCGCGTCCGCGAAGAAATCTTGCTCCTGCAAAAGGCCTGAACATGAAATCGCCACCCACCAACGCAAACAAATACGACCAACTGCTGAACGCGGTTTTCAAAAGCAAATGGAATTCCTCTTTGACAGAGGTCCCCTTCACCAAAGACGAAGTAATCGAAGCCGCCGGCCAGCTTGGATTGAGGCTGAAGAATCTGGCGGACGTTATTTACACATATCGGTCGCGCCGCCCGATGCCAAAAGAGATTCTCAAAACTGGAAACTGGGTCATTGCCGCGCGAGGCTCAGGCTTGTACGCATTCGTCAAAATAAGGGGCGAAACAACCGTCGCCATCCCGGACTCGCTGAAAGTATACCCGATTCCGTATGCTGTCCCTGAGATCGTTGCGCGCAATCTGGCCCGCGATGAGCAAGGGATGCTCACCGTTGTCCGCTACAATCGCCTTCTTGACGTCTTTACTGGCTTGGCCTGCTTTCATCTTCAATCACACATTCGCACTCAATTAACCGACCACGGTCAGGTGGAGATCGACGAATTGTACGTAGGCGTGGATAAAGACGGCCAAGGCTTTGTCCTTCCCGTCGAGGCCAAAGAGGAGGGGGAAAAACTGGGCGTGGACAAGGCGGTGGCACTGACCTTATTTGCGCGAGCTAGGTTTCCGAAGTTGATTTGCCGTCCCATCGGCATCATGCGGCGCGGCCTCCAACTATTCGACTTTGTGGAGTTCGAGCCAGCCGAGGCACTCTCGAAAGTTGTTGTTCTGGAGATGCGCCGTTATCAACTTGTGACTGAGGAATAGTTTGAACCCCGCTAACTCATCGCGATCCTCACGACGATCAACAAACGTTCAAAAGGAGAACCTTAGGCATCTTGGAAATGCGTTTCAGCCTTCAGCCTTCAGCCTTTAGACTTCAGCCTTGGATTGCTGTGACCCTCGCCATCGCCGTGTTGCTGGCGGCGGTCGTGCGTTTGCGCTTGCTGTCCATCCCCTTGGAACGGGATGAGGGCGAATATGCTTACGCCGGCCAGTTGATGCTCGAAGGCATCCCGCCTTACAAGCTGGCGTTTAATATCAAACTGCCGGGAACTTATGCCGCCTACGCGGTGATGATGGGTGTGTTGGGACAAACGACGGCGGGGATTCATCTCGGCTTTCTCCTGGTCAATCTGGCCACACTGGCGTTGCTCTTCCTGATCGCCCGCCGGTTGCTGGATGCGGCGCAGGCCGCCATCGCTTGCATCTGTTATGCCTTGTTTTCTCTTAGCCCGGGCGTCCTCGGCTTGCAGGGACACGCGACTCACCTGGTCGTGTTGATGGCTTTGGGCGGATTTTGGCTGCTATTGCGAGCGCGTGCCTCGGGCCGGGGCTGGACTTGTTGCGGGAGCGGCGTGCTTTTTGGGTTGTCGTTTCTTTGCAAGCAACCGGGCCTTTTCTTCGGGATATTCGGCGGCGCGCTCTTGCTGCGGGACGCGGCGCAAGCGCCCGCTTCGGAACGGGCCTGGCGCTTGCGCCAGATCGGGATTTTCTGTGTCGGCGTGGCCGTTCCGTTTTTGGCGGCGTGCCTGTGGATGTGGCGGGCGGGCACCTTTCAACGATTCTGGTTCTGGACGATGGTCTATGCGCCCTTTCATGCGGGCAATCTGAGCGAGGAATCGGTGTGGTGGCAATTGAACGAATTCAGCCGCCGGGCAGGCGCGCTGGAATGGTGGGCGCTGGCGGCGGCGGCGGGCCTGGTTTGCCTGCTTGTTGACAAGGCGCAGAGAGATGCCAAATTCATCCTGGTCTGCCTGCTGGGTTTTTCCTTGATGGCTCTGATGGTGAGTTTCTATTTTTTCCGCCACTATTTCATTGTCCTGCTGCCGGTGGCCTCCTTGCTGGTGGCCGTCGCCGTGCGCGGCGCGGCGCGGGAAGCGGGATGGAAGGCCGCGGGCGGCGCCTTTGCGCTGGGGTGCGCCGGTTTTATATTTGCCAACCGCGCGGTCTGGTTCGAAATGACCCCCGATGCGGTCTGCCGGTCCTTGTATCAAAGAGAGCCGTTTCCCGAGGCGGGGGAGATCGGCCGCTACATTCGGGAACATTCCGCGCCGGGGGACTCGATTGAGGTTCTGGGTTCGGAGCCGGAAATTTATTTCTACGCCCACCGGCACTCGGCCAGCGGTTACATGTATATGTATGATTTGATGAAACTGAGTCCTTATGCGCCGGCGATGCAGACGGAATTGCGACACGACATCGAAGCGGCCAAGCCGCTCTATTTAGTGATGGTTTACGCGCCTACTTCGTGGGCGAGGACAATTAATTCCGACCCGGCCCTTTTCGGTTGGAGCAACGGCTACGCGCGGCAGTATTACGACCTGGCGGGCGAGGTCGTTTTCTCCGGGCCCGACCGGACGGATTATTTCTGGGGGCCGGATGCCGCGGCGCGCGAGATCCACGCGCGCGTGGATGTGTCCATCCTAAGAAGGAAGCCCGGTCTTTAGAGGCGTCACCCATAGTTTTGTCCAATGAAAGTTGAGCGCGTAGGGCTCGAACAGTCGCATGGTAGGGCGAAACAGTCCGCAAAGCGGGCCGCTCTTAATTTGTTCTGACTCCGTCGAGCCCTAACTCGATTTCGTGGGAAAAAGTCACGGCTCGACAGAGTGTTGCCCTACCGTCAAAAGGTTTCGTTGGATCGACCGCCCTTTTCGGGCCGTGCGCATGTAGTGGAACAAGTATTGTTGCGCATAGCCGCTGTATGGCCCGAAATGTGTTTGACTGAAGCGGCGCAGCCGCGGCAGCTTGGGGCGGCGCTTGGGAAAATAGAGTTGTTGCAGTGCTTTAATGATCCAGACATCCACCGGGAAAGCCTGTTGAAATCCGTAGGCGAAGAGCAAGACACAATCGGCGATTTTCATCCCCACTCCCGGCAACGTGAGCAAGACCGCCCGCGCCTCCTCCAGCGGCCACAGGCCCAGCCGAGACAAATCGACTTCGCCCGCCGCCACTTTTCGCGCGGCGCCGGACAGGTAAGGGGCGCGGAAGCCCATTTTGCAGGCGCGCAACTCCGCCTCGGAAGCCGCCGCCAGCCGTTCCGCCGTCGGAAACGCACATGCTTCATCCATCCCCGGCGGGACCGGGAGTGCCTGGCCAAAACGGCGGCACAGCAGCCCGACGATTTGCTCGATCTGCACAATTTGCTTGGTGGAGGAGCAGATGAACGAGGCCAGACATTCCCACGGTTCCTGCCGCAACAAGCGCAGCCCGCGGCAGGCCGCCACCGAATCCCGCATCGGCGGGTCGTCGGGAAAGGCCGTCAGAATGCTTTCCAGGTCCACCTCGACTTGCAGATAGTGGCGCAGCCATTGCCAATCAGCCTCGGCCGCGGCCGTCTCGGCGCGGATGGCCTCCGGCTCTTGGCGCAAGCGCACCCAGCGCGAACCGATGACTCCTGTCCAGGCGTCCCCGCTGCGCCGCCAGCGAAAGGCCTGCCCGGAGGCGAGCGTGAGCGCCAGGTCGTAATGTTTGACATAAAATGCGGCTCGCGACAGCGTCATATCAATGCAGATGGCGGCATTGGATCAGTTGCACGCGCCGCACAATATTGCCGTCGAAGAGCACCTCGCGCACGCCCAGGTTGGTGAAGGAATCGAATTGCCGCAGGACTGCGGGCGGGAGCGGGCCTCCCTGCGGGTGGTCCGGCAGGAAAATATCAGGGTCCTGGCGCCACCAACGGGCGAGCCAATCCGGGCGCAGGGCCGGGCGGTCGATCTCGCGCACGAACAGGGCGTTTTGCCCCGCGCGCTGCAGGTAATTGGGCCAAAAATAGAATTGATTGAGGGGGTGCGCGCTGGCGTAGAAAAAAACCAGCGGCTCCGTGTTGACCTGGCGCTTGGCCTCCGGCAGGTAAAACGAGAGTTGCGAGGTCATCCCGTAGTGTTCGGCGATGATGAACGCGGGCGGCCCTTCCGCCGCCAGTTCCTGGCGCGCCTGGCCGGCGATGCGGGCCGTTTCCTTCCAGCCCTGCACGCGGTGCAGCAGATCGTATTTGGGCGGCAGCCGCCGGTGCAAAATTTTATTGACGAGATTGGAGTCGTGCAGGATGACGACGAAAACCAGCCCGAGCGCCCATCCTCCCGCCAGCAGCGGCTGGAGAACGGCGGCATTGCGGTCCCATCGTTTCGACCAATAAACGGCCATGAGGCAAAAAAGCGGGATGACGGAGGGAGCAATCCAATTAGGCTGCACGTGGCTGTGCCAGCTCAAAACAAAACAGCCGAAAAACAGCGGCACGCCCATGCTGAACAGGAAAAGCTGGAAGGGATCGCGCCGGCCCTGGCGCCAGAACGCCAGCGCAGCCCAACACGCGGCCACGAGGAAAAACGGGTTCAGCGAGCCCATTTCTTCCTCCAGGAATTGCCGCACGTAGGTGCGGGTCCAGGCCTTGTCCAATTGGCCGTCGGTGGCGAGATGTTCCAGTGTGATCCATTGGTGTTGCCGCAACCAAACCAGCACCGGCAGACAGAATAACGCCGTGATCAACAGCGCCAGGTACGGCCCGGGCCGGCGCAAATGACGCCGCGCCGGCGCCCATAGAAGAAAGAACAAACACCAGCAGACCGGTTGCAAAAGATTGGTCCACTTGCTCAGACATCCCAACCCCGTCCAGATTCCTACCCAGAGCCAGTGCCGGGTCGTGCCGCCGGGTTGCGCGGCGCGCCAACCGGCCACCATGGCGGCGGTCCAAAACAAAACGGAGAGCGGGTCCACCGTCATGACCGTCGCGCCCAGCGCCAGCAGCGGCGTGACCGTAAGCACCAAAAACAACATGAACGCCACTCGCGCGCCGGCTTCACGCGCGATCAACCGCATCACCAGCACCGACATCACGGCCGCGATGACCGGGGAAAAGAAACGGACCCCAAATTCGTTGTCGCCCCAAAGATGAGTGCCGAGCCATTGCGCATAGGCGATCATGGGCGGCTTGCTATAGTAGGACAGCGCCGGGTGTTTGGACCAAAGCCATTGGTAGGCTTCGTCCTCGCTCAGTTCGATGCCGCTCCACCCCAGATAAGCCAGCCGCATGAGCAAAAGGAGCGCGATTAACGCGTAAGCCAGCCGGAACCATTGGGCGTCACCATTGGCGGGGACAACCTCGCTTTTCATCTCACGCACCACCGGGTTCAACAGCGAGGGCAGCCGCTTCCACCAAAGAGGAAACCGGCGCGGCCCCAGCCACTGCCAAATGGCGTCCGCGCCCCATATCACCGCCGCGCTGTATCCCATGCCCAGCAGCGCCCCGGCCACGACGTCGCTGGGATAATGAACGCCGTTGTAGATTCTTGACAGGCTCACCAACACCGCCAGCGGCAACATGCACCAAATCGAGCGCCGATAATAGACCAGCAGGATGAACATCGCACTGAACCAATTAGCGGCGTGAGAGGACGGCATGCTGAAACTGCCGCCCATGCCGATCCGCAGTTTGGCATCGGGGATGACCAGGAACGGGCGCATCCGTGCGACACCGTGTTTCAGGGAGTCGCACACCAGCCAATTACCCAGGACCAAAGCCAGCGCCAGCATCACCACGCAGATGCGCCCGCGCGCACCGCCTTTGATGAGAAGGCCGAGGGCGATCAGGATCAGGATGCAGGTGAACCAGGATGAAGTGCTGACCCAGGGCATTAACCAGTCAAAGAAACGGTTGCTCCACGACAAATTGATCAACCGGAACAACCCGACATCGACGGAGTACAGCCAGCCGATCATGCAAAGCGCGGAGGATGGTTTTTAGAAAACGATCAATGAACGGACGGGGAAACCTTTGAGTCTTTCCCGCCCGTGGAGAAAACTCAATTCAATCAGGAACGTCACCTCCAGGATCTCCACACCCAGGCGCTGGAGGAGATTGGCGGCGGCGCCCGCCGTCCCACCTGTGGCCAGGAGATCGTCCACCAACACCACGCGGCTGCCGGGTTTGACCGCGTCGATGTGGACGGCGATGGTGTTGGAACCGTACTCCAAATCGTAGCGCTGCTCGTACGTGCGGTAAGGCAGCTTGCCCTGCTTGCGCACCGGGACAAATCCGCACCGGAGCTTGTAAGCGGCCGCCGCCGCGAAGATAAATCCGCGCGCGTCGATGCCCACCACCGCGTCGATGGAGCCCGGTTGAAGATGGCCCGTCAACAGGTCGATGGAGCCGGCGAACAAATGGGGATCGCTCAGGACCGGAGTGATGTCCTTGAAGAGAATGCCCGGCTGGGGAAAATCGGGGATGTCACGGATGGCTTTGGCTAGCTGCTCGACGGTTGCATTCTCGTTTGTCATGGGGCCTAAAATAACGCGGCCGGGTCAGGTTTTGACAGCCTCAAGTTTCTGGATCATTTTGCGCAGCTTGTTCAGGGCGATGTTCTGAATCTGGCGCAC
>PLIU01000394.1:11623-38580 GCA_003140095.1 Verrucomicrobiales bacterium
TCGCCGATGGGCGCGTCCAGCGAGGCAGGGCGTATGGCCGCGGTGCGCATCTGGGCGACACGGCTCGGAGACATGGCCATTTCCTCGGCCAACTCCTCGTCGGTCGGCTCGCGGCCGAAGACTTCCTGCAACTTCATGGCCGTGCGGCGCATCTTGGCGATCTTGTCCACCAAATGCACCGGCAGGCGGATGGTCTTGGATTGATTGGCCAGGGCGCGCTTGATCGATTGCTTGATCCACCAGGAACCGTAAGTGGAGAGCTTGCCGCCCTTGGAGGGATCGAAGCGTTCGACCGCCTTCATCAGCCCGATGTTTCCCTCGTTGATAAGGTCGAGCAGAGGCAGGCCGAAATTCTCATAGTCGTGGGCGATTTTAACCACCAGGCGAAGATTGGCTTTGATCATTTGTTCGCGCGCCCGCTTGTCGCCCTTCTTAATGCGGTCGGCCAAATCAATCTCCTCCTGCGGCGTCAACAACTTGACCTGTCCGATTTCGCGGAGGTAGAGCTTGATGGCCGTATCCCCGTCGTAAGGGGCGCGCTCCTTGTCGGGCACCGGCACAAAGTCTGGCTCCCGCGGGATTTCCGTCGTCAAATCCACTGCGGGCGACGACGCATTGGGCCGGTCGGGCGCCACAGTCTTGCGGCGGCGCTGCCGGCGCCGGGGCCTGGCAACCAGCCTTTTGCGGCTGGCTGCCTTTTGTTCGGCGCGATGCTTTTTGCTGGCCATAACTATCGAATCAACGTGGGAAAGTCTTAGAAATTCAGGCCATTACAGCAAGCTAATAAAACCGGATTCCGCACTGCAGGGGGCATCTCATTTTTTGGGCAATTCCCAGCTGGGAAGGCCGCGCGGACGTGCGGCCGTCTCTGTTTGACTTTTCACGCCGCTTTTGGCGTGATCCTTTTCCATAAGTATGCATAGTAAAAACCATCAAAGGACAGAAAGAGAAGAAAGTCCTGTCGGATTTCAATGAAAATGCGCCTGCGGCAGTCAATTTATGAATGAACCACAGTTGAAAAAAGCAGAGGCCGGGCCGGTGAGGGCAAGTGAGACTCGAGCCAGACCGGGTTTGTTTCGTTTTTCCGCGGGGCAGTTTCTCGTCGCACTGATCCTTCTGCTGGTGTTGTATCCATTCATCATTGAGCTAAAGCACGGAGAGGTCATCGAGAGCGCGCTGATGATGATTATATTGATCTCAGCCGTGCTGGCTGTGGGCGGCCGCAGTCGGGTGTTGACGGTGCTGTTGGTCCTTCCAGCGCTGGCCGGGCCGTGGCTGGATCACTATTGGCCCGGAATGGTGCCTTACTGGACAACTGCTTGCGCACGCATGGTCTTCGTGGGCTATGTGGTCTTTCAACTTCTCCGGTTCATTCTGCGGTCATCCCGCGTGAACTCCGAGGTGATGTGCGCGGGCATCTCCGCCTACCTGATGCTTGGCATCTGGTGGACATCCACCTACCTGACGGTTTCTCAATTAAGTCCTGGTTCCTTTTCGGGCATCCACCTTGCCGCGGATCAGCCCTTGGAGAAATTTGATGCGCTCTACCTTAGCTTTGTTTCGCTGACCTGTCTGGGTTGCAACGACATCACGCCTCAGTCCAAAGTCGCCCGGATGCTGCTGATGGTGGAATCCACGACTGGAGTGCTTTATGTGGCGGTGCTGATCGCCCGGCTGGTTGCCCTCTATTCCCGTGCAGTGGAAAGGGAAACCGGCGGGCAAACCAAGGCGTGACGCTTTCAGGTCCGGCCCCTCGGTCCGTTCAAAGCCGGAGGCTTGCAACTTGCGCGGACATCGACTTTCCGGCCAGCCACCCGGTGGTCCACGCCGCCTGGAAATTGAACCCGCCTGTCAGGCCATCGATATCCAGGAGTTCCCCGCCCAAATGCAGTCCCGGACAGAGCCGGCTCTCCATGGTTTTGAAATTGACTTCGCGCAAACGCACTCCGCCGCAAGTGACGAACTCTTCCTGGTTCAGGCTTTTTCCCACCGCCTCCCATTTGGTGCCGGTGAGTTGTTGGACGAGTCGATGCCGTGCCGAGCGGGAGAGATCAGCCCAGCGGGTCTGGCGCGCGAGGCCCGCCGCCAAGACCAGGCGTTCCCAGAGCCGCGCCGCCAACGGCGGCAAGGGCGTGTTGACTACCAACCGCGCGGGTTGCGCGGCGCGGCGCGATTCCAACAGCGCCGCCACCGCCTCATAGTCCAGGTGCGGCAGCCAATTGACTCGCAGTGGGAATTGATAATTCAGCCCGTGCAGCGCCCGAGCCCCCCAGGCGGAGAGCCGCAGAATGGCGGGTCCGCTCAAGCCCGTGTGGGTCACCAGCAAGGCGCCCCGCTCGCGCAGACTCAGGCCGGGAAGGGAGACTTCGACCGGCTCGACGGAAATCCCCGCCAACTCGCGCAGCCAAGGGACCGCGATATGGAAAGTGAAGAGCGAGGGCACAGGAGGCTCCAAAGTGTGGCCGAGCGACTGCGCCAATTGGCCCGCCGCGGCGCCACGGCAGCCTCCGGTGGCCAACATGAGCCGCTGGCAATGGAGCGCCTCCCCGCCGGTCAATGCCAGCGCAAAACCGCCCCCGGTTGGCCGGTCAATGCGTTCCAGGCCTCGATTGGCTGAGAGCTCCACGCCCGCCGACCGGGCCGAGCGCAGCAAACACTCGATGATGGTCTGGGAGGAGTTGCTGAGCGGGAACATGCGTCCATCCGGCTCGGTCTTGAGCGGCACGCCTCGAGCTTCGAACCAGGCGATCGTGTCGCGGGGCTGGAAGACCTCGAACGGTCCCCGCAGGGCGGCGCCGCCTCGTGGATAATGGCGGCTCAATTCGCCGGCATCGAAACAAGCATGGGTGACATTGCAACGCCCGCCGCCGGAGATGCGCACCTTGGAGAGGAACTGCGAACTTTTCTCCAGCACCGCGATCCTGGCTCCCGGCGCAGCTTCCGCACAGACGATCGCCGCCAACATTCCAGAGGCGCCGCCGCCCGCGACCACGACATGTTGTTGCACGCCAAAGTTAATATCCCCATTTTTTCATCATGTCATAATCTTCTTTGGCGCTAGCGAGCGGCGTTTTATCCTGGTAAGATTCCTGTTCCACGATAAAATCAATGGTGCCGCCGGATTTTCTTGCTGCAGCAATGACCTTTTTCACCTGCATGACACCGGCTCCCAGAACCGTGCTTTCGTATCCGCCCATTTCACCCGCATTGCCGGTTTTTATTTCGTCTTTTACGTGCATGGAGGCGAAACGGCCAGGGTATTGTTTGATAAGGTCCAAAGGTCTTCCGCCGGCGCCATACATGTTGCCAATATCCATTTGTTGTATGACCAGGTTGGGGTCTGTATTCTGAAGAATAAGATCATACAACCGCTTGCCGTCAAGTTGGGTATTAAACTCGAAATCATGATTGTGATAGCCGAATTTCATCCCGGATTTTTTGCATAACTCGCCGCTTTTATTGAATACATCCATGTATCGTTTGAAATCATCCACATTACTGCGCATGCCTTCATCCAGCCAGGGGCTGATCACGAATTGCTGACCCAGGGTGGCGGCATCTTCCACAGTAAATTTCCAGGCGTCGGTAAAATCTTTCTTGGTGTCGTCCCAATGTTGTTTGCCCATGACCGTGTGGCCGCTGGGCATATTCAAACCGAGGTCATCCAGTGTTTTCTTAAATTCGGTGGCAGATTGTCCATAAAATTTGCGATCCACGTAATTGGCATGCTCCACATTTTTGTAACCCATGGCTGCAATCTGCTTCAGAGTGCCCACGGCGTCTTTCGACATGTCGTCGCGCACCGAATAGAGTTGTATGCCGAGCAGATCTTTTCCCAAGTCAGCGGCAAAAATCTTGCTCGTGAATGCGGCCGTCCCTGCGAGGGCGAGGGTGCTGTTTTTCAAAAAAATCCTTCTGGATGTGTTCATGCGCTCAATTCAATGGAAAAGGGTTTGCCTTGTCAATTTTTGATTTGCAGCAGCCCAGCGCCTCGGAATGGGTGCTGAATTACGAATTCACCGGCAGGCTAAGGCTGCTGGGCTTCGTTGAGGATGCTCTTGCTCTGGGCGCTGAAGGCCGGCCCGGTGGCCGCTTCGGGGAAGCACGGGCGCGTAGTCAACAATAAGACCGCCTCCTTGTGGGACTTGGACTTGGATTTGCCGGCGAATAACAGATTCAGCAATGGGATGTCTCCCAAGGCGGGGGTTTTATCGCTGTTGCTCGTGCGCAGGGCCTGCGCAAAGCCGGATATGACCACCGTCTGCCCAACTTTGGACATGACCGAGGTGCCAGTCCTGAATTCGGAGGTCGTGACTTGGCCCGGGCCCGCGACAGCGGTGCTGACCTCCACCGATAAATCGCTCATGACGCCATCCCGGCCCTGCACGGTGGGCTTGACTTTGATAATGACGCCGTAAGGGACGGCCGGCAGCCCGGCCGCATAGATGGTGCGCCCCTGCTTGAAGGCTACTTCCTGGCCGCTGGCGCCGCTGATATGCTCCTGGTAAATGCTCTTGCAGTTGGCGGCCGTCAGTGCGGTGTTGATCTTGTACGTAGCGGTGGCGGCCAGATTGAGACTGGGCCGGCCGACACCCACCGAAGCAACCGGACTGAGCACGACGTTGTTGTCGAAAAGGTTCTCGCCTAAGGAGGAGAGGTTGTCCTGGTCAACTTCCACAAATTGCAGGTCCGTCTCGATCATTACTTCCTGCACCCGGAGCAGGCTTTTGACGTTGAGCGCGCGCAGCTTGGCTGTCTCCACCGCTTGGGCCAAGTCCCCGGGGCTGAACACCACGCCGTCCAGGATGACGGTGTCGCCAACGATTTGCACGGTGACCGATTCCAATCCTCGTTCGTGCAGGTCGTGGAGGATCAAGGTTTTGACCGCCTCGGGCATGTCCGGTTGTTCGTAGGCGATTAAATCTATGATCGCTCCGGGGTAGGCGGCCTCGACTTTCTTGATCATTTCGGAGTCGGCTTGCGACTTGATTTTGCCTTCAAAGACGACTTTGGCGCCGACGCTTTTGATTTTCAAGCCCGCCACGCCGGACAATAACTCCTTGATCTGGTCGATCGTTCCCTGCGAATCGGCATGAACGGCCACTTTATAGACCAAATCCGGCCCTTGCAGTTGTTGAATGCGCAGTTCACTGGACCCTTCGGCCAGCCCCACCACCACCGCCGCCTTGCCGTCCTGCTGAGGCCCTGCGGCAATAATGGCGTCGCTGCCGACGATAATTTTGCGAATGCCGGCGGCGACGGCGATGTTGGTGCTGCCCCCTTTGGCGACGGTGAACTCATCACCGCGCAAGCCCGGCGCCGCCAGTCCGGCGCACACCAACAGCGGCAGCAGCATTTTCCGCCAGCCGTTAGAGGCGTCGGAAGATGCTTCGTTCATAGTTGCGCGTTGTTCGGTTCACTTCAAAATTTCTACTGCTCCCCCAGGTTTCTGCTGTCTCTACTTGTTGGACGGCGGCCTTTGGTTTGCATTCATAATTTTTTCTGATCTTCCGCCAGATGGCATGACGCGGCCTTGGGGATGCAGCGAAAGTTTTCTCACAAATTTGTCCTGCACCGTGACGGAATTCAGGCCATGATTTGATGAATGAATGACGGGCGCCCCGAAGAAGAGAGTCAGGCACTGCTGCATTGGCTGCGGCAGAGGCATCCGGACACGCCGAAAACGCGGGCCAAACAATGGATCCTGGCCGGGCGCGTGAGGGTCGGGGGCGTCGTGGTGCGCAAACCTCACCAAATGCTGCGTGATCCGGGAAACACCTTGCAGTTGCTGGACCGGCAGGCCACCACGCTGGATTGCGGCTCCGGCTGGCAGATTCATCCTCGCGTCGGGTTGCTGTTCCTGGATTCGGCCCTGGCCATTGTCAACAAAGCTCCCGGCCTCATCTCCGTGCCGGCCGCTCAGCGCGATCTCTCTGCTCTGAGCATCCTGGCTGATTTCCTGGCTGGGAGACTCAAAGCTTGGGCGCCCGGCGAGGCGGGAAGAACATTGCCGCCGGTTTATCGCAAACTCCAGCCGCTGCCGGTTCACCGCCTGGACCAGTACACCAGCGGCGTTTTTTGCATCGCCCTTAACCCAAAGGCGCGCGGCCACCTGATCGAACAGTTGAAGGCGCATACGATGCAGCGGGAATATGTGGCCTTTGTCGAAGGACGCGCGCCGGCGCCCAAAGGCACCTGGCGGCACTGGCTGGAATTGAGCGAGGACCAACTGCGCCAGCGGATCGTGCCCGCAGGCAAGGCCGCCGACGCCCTGTCCAGCGCGCAAGAGGCCATCACCCACTATGAGGTAGTGGCCGAGTATCCCCTCTTCGGCGGCAAGTGTTTCGCCACCAAATTGCGGCTTCGACTTGAAACGGGCCGCAAACATCAAATCCGCGCCCAGGCCGCCCACGTTGGGTTGCCCTTGATTGGCGATCGAACGTATAATCCAAAGTGCCGCCAAACACCCCGCGCCGAGGGGCTTATCGCTTTTCCGCGCCAGGCTTTGCACGCCGAAGTGTTGACCTTGGAACACCCGCAGCAGCCAGGGCAACGGATGACCTGGAGGGCCGAATTGCCCAAAGACCTTCGTCAACTCGAAGCGTCCCTGCGCTCGTCCGAGATTTGAGCCTTGTTACTTTGCCCTGGCCAGCGCCAGCGCCAACTCCATATCCTTGTCCCTGCCAGTCAGAACGTCGCCAATTGTGTGGGCACGGGATAATCTGGAATCATGCCCCGGTCCGCGTGTGGGTAATCGGCCGCCGCATAATAGTAAGTAATCATCCCAAGGGATAACCGGACTTTCGAGTGTGGAAGAATGATTTCGAGCTGAAGCCCGCTGTGCAGCCATAGTAGCCACCCGCCGCTTCTTCGCCGATTAACGCCCCGCGCTTGTGAAACGGCAGCATCGAAAGAAACTCACAAATGGTTGAAAAAGTCCCGCCGTTCATCAATGCGAACACTTTGCCTCCGAAATGCGGTCGGCGTGGCTGTTGCAAACCCAAGCCGGGTTCTCTGAGGTAATGGAATTTCCCATCCGCTCTCTTTTCGACGAGGTTCGCTCGGTTGTTGAGGAATTGCTTCCTGTGGCCGCCACTATACAGTGGTTCAGAAAATGGCCTTGTTCTGGACGAAAATTTGATGCTTGGAGCTACCGCCAGGCTGACTTTAGCTCGTGGACATCCAGCGCGGTGAACTTGACGCTGCCGCCTTTGACGTGGAGGCCGAGCGTGAGGTCGCCTGCTGTGGGCGCGAAAGGCATGGGCAAGTAAGTCAAACCATCGCTGACGAATACTTCCAGCGCGGTGCGGTCGCAATAGATCCGCAATTGCTGTTTGCCGCCGCGCAACGGGGCGGGCGCGCGATGATTGTTGACAGAGACTTCCTGCTTGTTGGCGTCGTAAATGATCGTGGCGCCGCGCACGTTGAAAGCCACTTCAGTCGCGTCGCCTGGTTCGAATTCGGCGCGCAATTCCACTAGTTCGGCCTTCACCCCGGCCAGCGGGTCGGCGCTCTCAGGCGCAAGGGTCGCCGGCCCGAAATTCCAGGAGTGCATGCGGAGCGATTGCAGTTCCTTGACCGGCGACCAAGTGAGGCGCGGGCCTTCGGGCGTGCCGGTGAGTTTCAATTCCAGCGGCATGCTCATGGACTGGTTGAACGGCATGCCCGGCGTGACGGTTTGGAGCCAGCCGATCTGAATGCGGCGGCCGTCGTTGGCGGGGATGTCGCTAAAGGTTTGCGCCGCGTAGAAGCCGTTGCCTCGATGGCCGGGGAGTTTGCCGGTTTCCGCGGTGAAGGTCGTGCCGTCGAAGCTGCCTACCGTATATTCACTGCTGCCGGCGGTGAGCACCCACTTCTTGTGGGAGACATCACCATCCACGGACAGTTCAAAGAGATCCGGACACTCGAAGAAACCTTCGACATTGCTCATCACGGTCCAGTCTTTCAAGTTGGGTGAACTCAGGAAATGGATGGTGTTAGTCCCGTTCAACTCCACGTAGAGTACCATGACCCATTTTTTGCCAGGCTCGTACCATAGGACTTTGGGATCGCGGTTGCCGGGAGTAATCTGCCGCAGCACCGGGTTGCCGCTGAATTTGGTGTAGTGCCGGCCGTCGGTGCTGGACGCGATACCCTGCACGGAGGGATTGCCGGCGGCGGCATAAATCAACACTTGCGCCGGTTGGCGCGGTTGGCCGAGGCCGCTGGTGTTTTTCCAATCCACCACCGCGCTGCCGCTGAACATCGGGCCGAGTTCGTCCGGCGCGAGCGCGTCGCCGATTTCCCGCCAGTGAACCAGGTCGGGGCTGACGGCGTGGCCCCAGTGCATGTTGCCCCAGCCCCAGCCGTAAGGATTGTGCTGATAGAACAGGTGATACTCACCGCGGAAGAAAACCAGGCCGTTGGGGTCGTTGTTCCAGCCTCGCCGCGAGGAGAAATGGAACTGTCCACGCAGCGGCTCGAGGTAAAGATTCTCGGCGCCCTTGATCGAATCTCTTTGCTCCACCGAACTCAGCGCGGTGGAATCCGCGGGCAGTTGGTCCACCTCCAGGGTGAGGGTTTGGCCGCGCCAGACGCTCACGTCCATGAACGCCCACCAATCCGGGTTGGCGTCGGCCAGTTCGATGTCGTTGATGACTTGGACACGGCCCTCCACCATCGTCGTGACCTTGCGTTTGGGCGCGCCGTTCTTGATCGGGAGGTTGAGGTAATGCTTCTGGATGCTGAACTCGCGCTTCACGTTGGCGAGCAGTTGGGGAGGTTCGTTGCCGGTCTCCGCCGCGTCGCAGAGCGCAAGAGAATAAAGCGCAAGGAGAACGATAAGAAGGTGGCTGATCGATTTGTTCAAATAATTGCAGGATTTCATTTTTTGAGGCGCGGGCGGGACACTCGGCGGGAAGCTGACATCGAAGCGATTAGCCTTCGGTCTAATGGTTTTATCGTAGCCATGCCTTATGCCGCCTATGGTCGGCGCCTGCGCGTAAAGGTCAACCGCAAATCTGGGGGGTGTTTAACGGGATATTGTGCATAAATACCAACAGCGAGGCAAAGGATGCCGTTCAATCATGTAGATTCGTCATCAGAGAGTATTAACGCCGGTGGGGCTGAAGAGTCCATCACGCAGAATCACAGACGCGGGTCAAATTGTAGTCCAGCCCAGACCGCCCATTGACGGATGATTTCATTGGATCGCCCGCCAGGGCGCATGTTGCATTTTGCGCGTGCCTGGACGATGGCGCGTCTGCGCGGGTCCAACTCAATGGTGGCCATGCTCTTTTCCTGATAGTTGACGCGCAGTCTAAGAGACCAGATGGTGGTTTCGCCACGCCAGCAGCGATTGGCGTAACTGTAAACGCAATGGCGCATCGCCCGCCCTTCAGCCTGCAACGCCCGGCTTTCCAGGATTTCCTGGATGGTCCAGTCAAGATCGGTTTGCTCACGCGCGCGGCTCTCCAAGAACCGATAGCTTTGAATACCTGACTTGGCCAAGGAGAAGGACGGGCCTTTTTCGTTCATTGAATGGTCCGAGTGCCATGCGCAGATCAGGCGCAGGATCGACTTGAGTGTCCGCCCCTTCATGGAGAAGTGCGGCCACGGTGCTGTCCGGCATTCCGCTCCGTTCTCGGTCACGACCTCTTCGCCGGCAAACTTGTTGGCCTGAATGAAATCAATAATGGGGTTTACTTGCTCCCGCCCCGTCTCAGGATGAGCCAGGAAAAACCAAAGGACTGTGCGCCAGAACTCAGGATATGCGATTTTTTGCCCGAGGCGGCTGGCGACAATTTCATGGGCCAGCGCCTCACTGCCTCCCAGTCCCCGGGTCTCGCCGTAACGCAGGGCTTGGGACACCGTGTAATGATCGGGCGCCTGGCGGACGAAGTGCTCCATTTTGCGGGTGAGAACCAGGGGCGGGTTCAAGGCGCGGAAGCTGGTTCCCCGTCCGAGGCGGATGTACCACGACCGCTGGCGGAAGCCTTGCGGTCCTGCTGGGAGATCCCAAACTGAGTCCATGAAGCCCGGGACCGGGTAGCGAATCAACAGGTGGAAAGCGATAGCGCGAAAGGCCGGTCTGAGGTTTTGGGCCTCTGGTTGCCACGTTTCGCACGGGCGGATCCAATGGCGCTGACGCGCGGCCAGGTTCTTCAGACGTTGAATCAGGAAGAGCGNNGCGCACGTCAACAGGCGTAGAAATGCGGCCCGGCGTTCTTCGTTCCCGCCCAGTTCGTCCAGCGCAGTCTTGATCCCGGCGTCTATTCTGACTGCGTTCTGTTCTGTCTTTCTCCTGCCAAAGCTCTCGTTGTCCGGTTCGTTTGAAAAAGCGCAAGGGTTGAGTTTCATCGCAGCCTTCCGCGGCACAATGCCGCTTACATCGTCTTGGATTGGTGAATTCTCCGCGCAACCATGCTCCATCACGGACGAATGCCCCGTGACGAGGAGATGGACAGGAGCGACCGAAGCACGGCCGAAGGCGAAAACACCCACGCCGCCTTCACGGATGGATCGATCCTGAGCGGAGGTTAATGAAGAGGAAAAGGCCCGCTCAAAGAGCGGCCGTTGGCGAAGAAACTATGAAAGGCAAAAGCGCATATCCAGGATGCGTTATATCAGAAATCTCGAATTTGTCAATAGGACCGCTGGATTGGTAGGATTGACGCACGGGGTCGAATAGGCGATTAGTGGCCATACATCCCTGCTGCGCGTTTCGACGGCAGGACGCGAGTCCGGCTCTTCCGAGTCGGCTTCGGTATTTATTTCACCGCCCGTGTTCGCCTGGATCCTTGGCAGTCCACAGTTGTTCGCCGAAATGGTGGCGGCCAAGTGGCTTAAACCAATGGTGAACCGCCATAAATTGAAACGTTGCAAGAGGGGAGGCCTCTCCCCGTCCGACGATTGGTTGCGAATTGCTTTTCCTGGGGAACTGGCGCTACGGTGTGGCCACCCTTTGGATATGCCTATTGAACACACAGCGCGAACGAGAAAGACGTATTCCGTGCATGTCGATGCGCGTTTTTGCGCTTTACTAAATGCAGCATGAAGACGAGCGAAGTGCGCGAACACCTGGCGCGACTGGACGCGGACCAACTGCGTTGCGTAGCCGAACAGCTTTACAAAATGCTTCCCAGGAAAATGGCCTCGGAGAAAGAGGCGGACCTGTTGCTCGCGGATCCGTCGGCATTTCAACAATCGCGCCGGGCAAAAAAAGCGCCGGAGATGCCGGATCTTGATTTGGTTGAAATGGAGACAGCCGAATTCCTGGAAGACGCGGCCGCAAGCCGATATTTCGCCCCTAATAGCATCATATCTAAAGCCGAGCGCGGCCGATGGCGATTTGTGGCAAAACGTCTGTTTCAGGATTGGCGCCTTCTGGCCACGCAATCCGAAAGCCGCCCGGCCTCTGCGAGCGCGCTGGAGAAACTTTACGGCATCCTTTGTCGCGGAAGCCAAGTCTATCTGTTTCGAACCAGCGCGCCGTTCCAAGCAATCAAAGTCCCGCGGCCTGACTTTTTCGAGCAGATATTCCAGATTCATGCCCAACTTCATCCCGCCGCTGAATGGATTCCCCATGCGCTCTCGTTGCTGATGGAAGTCAAATCGGAGGAGTCCACCACCGCGGAGATGCACACGTCTTTTCTTTCCTTGCTGAGGACAACTGCGCTCAAGGCATCTGCCCTTGAGATTGTCGCAGCGCGAATGGCCAAGTATCCCGTTGCGGTGCGGGCGAGTAAATTCTCGGATGCATCCCAAGCGCGAACGAGCTTATTGCGGCTGAGTTTTCAGATTATCTGGGCCATGGGTGAAAAGGACCGAGCCGTTCATTGGGTGAGAACATATTCAGGCGGGGATAATTGCGACGAGCACCGAGTCCTTCGACTCGTACTCGAGACCAACGATTACGACTTCTGGATGAGCACCTACGAACCAATCCAAGTCCCTCGCGCATACCAAAAAGGTAAGACAGACTTCCGGATTGTCAAGGGCGAAGAATTGCCTGAACGCTCGCGAACAGGTCCGGCGCCAAATTCTTTGTCCCACGATGCCGGGCTTTGCTTTGAACCCGTCGCAAACCGCTGGCTGGAAAGTGTCAAATACAGCATGGCGGCTGGCACAATCGAACGGTGAGAAATCCGTTATCACAACAGTCGTTTCACTCCTCCTCGACGAAGGGGGTTTACGCTCTGACGAGGTATCCGCCGGCAGTTTGGTTAAACATCTTGACCTGATCAGACTGCCACTTTTCGTCCTTGCTCAATTCCCCGGCCATAATTTTGGCGGCTCGCGGGGCCATGCGCATGGCAGCCTTGGCGTTGAGAAATAAAGCCCGCGTGCGGCGGCCCAAAACATCCTCGACCGTGCGGGCCATTTCCGCACGCGCGGCCCAAACTACTTCTGCTTCTACGTAGGGCAACTGCGAGTCCAGTTGACGGCCTAGGGTCGCGTCATCGGTGATGAGTTTGCGAATCGCTGGCGCATCCGAACCATAAAAGGAGAGTGAACCGAAGCCGTCCGCGTGGGTATGATAGCCATGGATATTCAGGGTGCGAGTCAGGCACGGCCTTTCCGGCAGATCCGCCAGAGTGGCCGCTTGATCCACACAGCCCTGCGCCATGTTGCGATAAGTCGTCCACTTGCCGCCGGTAATACTCAGTAACCCGCTTTTATCAATGTGAATCACATGGTCTCGCGAGAGCGCAGCCGTATTGGCGCCCTCGCCGGATTTCGCCAGCGGACGTATTCCGGCGAAAACGCTTAAGATGTCGGATCGAGCGGGTCTCTTTTCCAGATAAAGCCCAGCGGTCTCCAGGATGAAGTCGATTTCTTTATCAAGGGCGACGGGTTCCAATGATGTCTCTTTCAACGGGGTGTCGGTGGTGCCGACCAGCGTGTGGCCATGCCAGGGGATGGCGAACATGACGCGGCCATCTTTGGTGTGCGGCACGAGGATCGCGCTATCGCCCGGGAGAAATGAACGGTCGAAGACCAGATGCGCACCCTGACTTGGCACCATGATTTGGGCGGCGTCAGGTTCGGCGAGACGGCGCACGGAATCGATGAATGTGCCAGTGGCGTTAACGACGACTCTGGCCTGGGCGGTGAACGTCTCGGCGGTTTCAATGTTCTGCCAGCTAACCCCGTTCACAACGCCGTCGCTTCCTTTGAGCAGTTCGGTGACTTTGGCGTAGTTCAGCAGCGTTGCGCCTTGCTCGGCCGCGGTGGCGATCAGGTTGATGAGCAATCGCGTGTCGTCAAACTGGCCGTCATAATAAACCACCCCACCAGTGAGGCCATCGGGATTGACATTAGGCAGACGTTGGAGCGTTTCTTCCTTGGAAATTTGGCGCGATTTTCCAAAACCGTATTTGCCGGCCAGCAACTCATAAAGCTTGAGGCCCATTCCGTAGAAGGGTCCCTCCCACCAAGTGTAGCTGGGAACCACGCACGCCAGCTCGCTGACGAGATGCGGTGCATTCTGACGCAAAAGGCCCCGTTCGTGCAGGGCCTCCATCACTAACGAAACGTTGCCCTGTTCCAAGTAACGCACTCCGCCATGCACCAGCTTGGTGCTCCGGCTTGAAGTGCCCTTGCCAAAGTCATGTTGTTCGAGCAACAAAGTCGCGTAGCCCCTTGACGCCGCATCCACCGCCACGCCGGCTCCGGTGGCACCGCCACCGACAAGGATCAAGTCCCAAGGTTGAACACGTTCCCGCGCTTGTTTCAACATTTCGTCTCGTTTCATAATAGGATCTCCAGGGATGATGGCTCAGCCTCGGGCGATTATTTTTTGCCCGATTTTCGCTTTCCTTGAGCCGGCGCATGCACTTCCCAGTCTTTGGACCGCTGGAGCGCAGCGTTCCAGCGGGAACGCATCTCGTCCACTTGTGAACGGGGCATCTTCGGCTTGAAAACTTTCTCGACTTGCCATTGTTTGGCGATGCTCTCGATGCTCTTCCAATAGCCGACCGCCAAACCGGCAAGATACGCTACGCCCAGCGCCGTGGTTTCGGTCACGGCTGGCCGGACCACATGAATCTGCAATAAATCCGCCTGAAACTGCATCAAAAAATCGCTGTGACTTGCGCCGCCGTCCACACGCAATTCATTCAACCTCTTGCCGGTGTCGTGATGCATGGCGTCGGTCAGATCGGCCACTTGAAAGGCAATGCCTTCGAGAGCGGCCCGCGCAATGTGCGCCGCGGAAGTATCCCGCGTGATACCGACGATGGCACCGCGCGCGTACGGATCCCAATGTGGCGCTCCGAGACCGGAGAATGCCGGCACCAAATAGACCCCTCCGTTATCCGGGGTGGAGTTGGCCAGCAGATTGACTTCGTCGGCGGACCGGACCAACCGCAATCCGTCGCGCAACCACTGGACCACGGCTCCGCCAATGAAGACACTGCCTTCCAGCGCAAATTCGCGTTTCTGGCCGATCTGGCAGGCGGTGCTAATCAGCAGGCGGTTGCGGGACGTGATCGGTTTGGAGCCGAGATTTTGCAGCAGAAAGCAGCCGGTGCCATAGGTGTTCTTGGCCTGGCCCCGATGCACGCACATCTGGCCGAAAAGAGCCGACTGTTGGTCGCCCGCGATTCCGGCGATGAGCACGTTCTGCAAGCCGAGCGACGTGCTGACTTCACCATAGACTTCACTCGACGTGCGCACTTCCGGCAGCAGGCTGGCCGGGATGCGAAAGAGCTTAAGCAGTAGCTCGTCCCATCGGCCAGTGTGAATATTGTAGAGCAGCGTGCGCGAGGCGTTGCTCGGATCAGTGACGTGAACATGGTGGCCGCTGGTCAACTTCCAAATCAGCCAGCAGTCAACTGTACCGAAAAGGAGATTGCCCCCCTCGGCCCGCGCGCGAACGCCGGGAACATTGTCGAGGATCCACGCGATCTTGGTGCCGGAGAAATAGGAGTCCAGCAGCAGACCGGTCCGCTCATTTATATTTTTATCGTGACCGGCAGCGCGAAGCTGGTCGCAGGCTTCCGCCGTGCGCCGGTCCTGCCAGACGATGGCGTTATAGACGGCGTCGCCCGTCTTGCGATCCCAGATGATGGTGGTTTCCCGCTGATTGGTAATGCCTATACTCGCGATGTCACTGGGGCGGATGCGGGCGCGCCCCAGGGCCTCCACCGCGACGGTCATTTGTGTAAACCAAATCTCCTGCGGATCTTGCTCCACCCAGCCCGGCTTGGGAAAAATTTGACGAATTTCTTTTTGTGCCACCGACTGAATCCGGCCTTCCTGATCGAAAACGATGGCGCGCACGCTGGTGGTTCCGGCATCAAAAGAGAGGATATATTTCATAAAGGCTTGGGAGAATTGTTCAGCGACACGTTGGCCACGACGCCATCTCCCAAAAGGATAAGCAAGGCCTTGCCGACAAAATCCGCCAGATAAGCATTCATGATGTTTCCTTAAAATAGATCATTTTCTTGGGGAGTTAAAAGCGGATAATGCTGCCGGTCAGACTAGCTTGCCAAAGTGCTCGGTTCATGAGGCCTTGTCGCTCGTACCGTTTGCGCGCCCGGCTGAATCGCACCACTGCCGCGGGCGAACTGTGTTTGCGCGCCCGCCGGGACGTCGCCGTATTGCCGGCGGGAAGAAACACCAATTGGTCCAAGTCAGCGCACGCGAGACAAAGAGGCTGGCCTTTTTCCATCAACAGGAAATTTCCCTTGAGCAGTTCCGCGCCCCACTCATGGCAGTTCCCCTCGTCGCTCACTTTCTCGAACAAATTTTGGCTCTCAGAGCGTTCCTGAAAACGAGAATGCTCGCCGGCACGGTAATCTTTACCGCGTAAAACGTGGTTAATCTTAATCTCAGAAGTCCGTGGGGATCCCCGGAAGTTGGTGTTTTCCGCAGCCCAAGGCCTCGGCATGGTTTCAGCCATCTCTTGGGCGTGAGGATTTCCACTTCGTTCTGGTCGCCGGGGAATCGCGCTACGTTTCGCTTGAGGTTTATACGTATTCGAATCACCAACATCTCCGACCGATTTTGGTCCACCCCGATCAAGGGAGTCAGGAGATTCTACGTTTGCACTTCACCGCGCCTTCGAGCGGCGGTTCCACTGACGCAACGCAAAGCCAGCCGTCTACGCAAGTGGGAACGATTATCACTATCAGCAACTCGAGAGATTTGAAACTGTTGAAAAAGTGGGACAGTCAAAACACCAATGTACTTTGTTAAAGCCGGCCACGGCAGCCTTAACACAAGCGCTTTAACCGGCTCGGGTCAATTTTAACAATCTAAACGAGTATGGATGCCTAATACTCCCATCAGGTAAAGTTATTCCTGCTGCCCCTGAAGGCAAGCAATGGCGAGCAGGTAAGGAAAAGTTCGTTCTTGAAAAATTGGGCACACTTCAACAACCCAAAAGTAGAGCGGATTAAAACAAATAGCCGCTATGACACAGTTCGCAATCCAGCCAAATACAGGATAGGCTGCATGGCCCGCTTTCATAAATTAAAATGATTACACTGATTTTTCAGCGCATTCCTTTGCTGGCGAATCTACTGCTTGGTTTGATTGCCACTCAGAATCACGGGTTGCCAAACCGCTCCGGAAGGCTCTGCTGCTGTGAAACAGCAGGCTCTGAGTTTCTCCACCTCCAGGCCTGTCCGCGGTTTATGTAATCCGCCCTTACCGAATCTTGGGCAGTGCAATCTTGTTTAACACCAGTATTGATTACCAGCCGCCCAGTTCATTGGGGACGGATTCCTAGCTTTTGGATTGGTGCCGCACGGGAAGCATCTTCTCAATGCTCCGGTTTGGGCGGTCGGGGCCTCGGCCGGCGACAGAGCGAGCACATCTTTCACCGCTGAAGAGCGCAGGATTGCTGTCCTTCCGTCCGGCCCGGTTTGCCACAAGAGCGGTTTGCTCACGCCGAGCAGTTTACCTTTGAACCGGGTTTGATTCTGAAAGAAGTGATATCGTCCGGCCTGAGGATGAGGTGATGGTCGTTCATTTTAATCTATTTTCAAAATAAGATTTGCAGGGACAGGTGTTATTTAGTATTGACTTTAATATTAAGCACGGAGCAACGCTGGATTAGCTGGATTACAGCCTGGCAAATTTCCCTTGTGTTTACGCGGGGGATGCGGGATGCTGAGGCAGGTCCCCCAAATCAGGGACAAGTTTTGCAACCAACTGAGATGCCCCAGAGTATGATGTCATTTCTCAAACGATGGCTGATCACCACGGTGGCGGTCTGGGTGGCGGCCAATATCGTGCCGGGGATTACGTTCACGCGCCCGGGGCTGTTCCTGGGAGCGCTGGTGCTCGGCTTGCTCAATGCCTTCGTCCGGCCCGTCGTGGTGGTGTTGTCGCTGCCACTGCTCATTTTCACTCTGGGACTCTTTATGCTGGTGATCAATGCCCTGCTGCTCTGGTCCGTCGGTTCTATCCTCAAGGATTTTCACGTGGACGGCTTTGTCCCGGCGTTTTGGGGTTCGCTCATCATCAGCCTCACTTCGCTGCTGCTCAATTCCGTGACCAGGAGCGGTTCCTCCCGCCTGGAAGTTCACGCCGGCAAACCGCCGGGGCGCCACCCGCCGGATGACGACGGCGGGCCGGTCATTGATGTTTGATCTTGCGGAAAGCCGCGCGCAGGGTCTGGACGCCTTTGTCCAAAAAACCGCGCTCGAAATCGGTCAACGTGGCCGCCAACTCCTCCGGTGTCGGCGTTTCCGCAAAAAGGGCGCAGGCTCCGAAGACCTCTTTCATGCGCCCGAAATAATCGGCGTCATCGGTGCGCAAGTAAACCACGCCGCCGTCGGCCAGGGCCTGGCAGGCCAAAAGGGGAAAGCGGTCATTGATGAGGCGGTGCTTGTGATGCCGGCGCTTGGGCCAGGGGTCCGGGAAGTAAATATGCACCGCGTCGGCGGAGGCGGGCGGCAGCAGGCGCTCCAAAAAATAGGCGGCCTCGATACGCACGGCGCGCACATTGCCCAAGCCCAACCGGAGCGCCTTCCGGTCCAGTTTCCGCAACCGTCCCAGCAACCGCTCAACGCCGATGAAATTGAGCTCGCGGTGACGCCCGGCGTAGTTTGCCAAGAATGAGCCGTCGCCGCTGCCCAACTCAATCTCCAACGGCTGCGCCTGCGCAAACATCCGCCCTAGGTCCAGCGGTTCGACCACCGAAACCAGCTGATGAATGAAGGAGGCGGCGGGGGACTTGATGGCGTCAGTGTTCAATGAGCCGCAACTGGAAATTTTTCAACTTCGCCGTGGTCGAGTAGGTCGCGACACCCAAAGGTTCGGACATGGAAATCGGGCCGGCGCGCAAGGACACTTTGCGCCCGTCGATGGATGCGTCAACAATTTTGTCCTTGTCCAGCCAGGCCTCGATTTTCTTGGGCGTCACGCGCAAAACAATGTGGTACCAATGCCCGGTTTCGAGATACATGGAGCGGGTAGTTTCGTTTTCCGACGCGTCCTGGCCGTCCAGGCTGGAAAGGCCGACCACGCCGCCGCCCCAGCCGCCGACGATCAGGCTGCACGAGGAATCGGCGACGGGAAAAGTCAGGCCGCAAAAGAAATCGCCGCCCGCCACTTTGATGGCGTCGAGGGAGATTTCGTAATCGGTTTTGGGCAAGGGGCCGTTGGTCCAGTTGATGCCGGCGAGGTCGTCGCCCATGGCGATTTTGATTTGTTCCGCCTCGACCGTAACCGGGCCATGGCCGGCGAAATCGGTCACCGCCCAATTGGTCAAAGATTTGCCGTCAAAGAGAGCGGACCAATTGGTGGACCAGCGATTGGCGCCGGGCGGCGCCGGCGCAGGGGCAGGCGACTGGGCCGCGGCCGGAAAGACCATGGCCAGCAGGAGCCCAGCCAGAACCAGCGGTTGATTGCCGCCCGTTGAACGAATATAATTGCGCGTCATGGCCAGGAAGATTAACGCTAAGCGGGAGGCAAGGAAATACAAAGATTGTCCTTTTTCGGCCAACAAAAAGTGAGTTCACGGCATGTGACGATTTCTTGCGGTTCGGAATTAGCGTAGTTAACGCCCTCACCGCTATGGATCGGGGCAAGAATTCGAGCAAGCCCAAGGGTCGTGCGGACTTATCAGCATGGTAAGGACGCCTCTTGGCTTTTACGTGCTGGCGCTGCTCATTTGTCGAAAGCACTCTCGCCCTCGTGCTTTCGCACTCCAACCTGAGCGAACAACACGTCTGGGACGGATTCGAGTTGATGATCGCAGTTTTGGCTCTGGTCCTCCTGATGGTGACATTGTTCGCAATTTTTAACCCGAGAAACTTGCTTTACAGGAAGGAGGAGCATCGGAGACCGCTTCTTGAGCCGTCGGCGCTTAAAGATCAGATTGAGGACTTGATTGTGGCGAATGTGAAAACTGAATGCTTGAAATCATCGGATAAGTGAGGCACGGTATAATCATGAACTGGCAGAAGACAGTGACCGACGCAGATGAGATCAAAGTATTCATGGCTTTGGACGGACCGGAATACACGTGGAGCACGATGCGCGCAATTGCCCGTCAGACGGGACTGAGCGAGGATCGCGTTGCTCAAATTCTGGCCAAATACAATCTGACGCTCACGCGTTTGTCGGACACTCCCTCTCTTTCGGGTTCAGCGCTTGTCGGATTAATCGAGAAAGTCGGCGCTTAATTCCATTTTGTTTTCTGCTGCTTCATATCCGACTCTCCGCTCAAGGCAGCGTTGGCGAGGATCAGCCCTGAGCCATAGGGAAATCAACACGTCCCCCCGAGTGGCCGACAATTGCCATGTCTTTTCCGGCTCAAGGCGAATGGCGATATGCCGATAGGACGCTGAGGAAGGAATTGAGTTGGATAGGCGCATGTTTGCAGTTGATCACCGCCGGAACGGGTGATGGGCTGGCGGTGGCAGCATTACAATTTTTACTATGAATCTTAGAGCTTGTTTTGGATCCTGCCGAATCGTGAGGTTTCTCAGTGGTTTCCTTTTAGGGCTGGCGTGGTTCGTGTCGTCCGCTCCAGCGGGCCAACCGGCGCAATTGGTTCCCGCAGGCCCCGGCGGCGGCGGAGCACTTTTTGCGCCCAGCTTCAGTCCGTTCAGCCCTGGCGAGATCTATTTGGCTTGCGACATGAGCGAGGTGTTTCATTCCACCAACTACGGAACGGCTTGGAGTGTGGTTGATTTTCAGCAAATCCAGGGCGGAAGGCAGGCGATAGTCCAATTTACGAGCGATCCGAAAGTGAGGTTTGCCCTTGATTACAGCGACGATGCCACGACTCCGACCCGAAGCCTGGACGGCGGGACGACGTGGCAACAACTGGCCGGAGACCCAACGGGAGGCGGCGCCTACGCGCTGTATGCCGATCCCGGCTCCACCAACCGGTTGATCGTTTCGGATTATGGCGACGTTTATTTTTCCGGCGACGAAGGCAACACGTTCAACTTGGAGTTTACATACGGACCGAATGGAAACGGTTGTTTTGTCGCCGGGGCGTTCTTTGATGGGATGCACATTTACGTGGGGACGGGGCCGGGTTTGCTGGTGTCCACCAACAATGGCGCCACCTTTGCCTTATCGTCGGTGGGGGGCATCGACACGAACAATGAGGCGATGTTTTCATTCGCCGGGGCGAAGCAAAACGGGACGACGCGATTTTTTTGCACGACGATGAATCCGGGGGATGTTTATCCGGGAATGTTTATCGAGGACGTTTATGCCGGCTACGTGAGCGTGTATGCGCTGGATCGGGGGCAGGCGAATTGGAGCCCGGCCACCAACGGCATCAGCGGGCAAGATGATCCGGTTTTTGTGGCGATGGCGCAGAATGACATTTCCACGGCCTACATAGCCGGCCAGCAGAATGACGATTATGGATATCCGGCGCTTTACAAGACGACCAACGGCGGCGCGAGTTGGGTACTTTCATGGCTGATAACCAACAATCAAAATGTTTTCACAGGCTGGGAAGGCGCTCATGGCGATAGTGACTGGGGATACGGCGGAGGCGCGCTGGGCTTGGCGGTGGCGCCGAATGATTCCAGCACGGTGGCGGAAAGCGATTTGGGTTTCGTCCATTTGAGCACCAACGGAGGCCTGTATTACCAGCAGGCGTATGTGAATCCCGCGGACGAGAATCCAACCAACGCGCCCACACCCACAGGCAGAAACTATGGCAGCGTGGGCTTGGAACCGACCTCATGCTGGTGGGTGACTTGGGCGGACAGTAATCATATCGTGGCGGGCTATACGGACATCAAAGCGGCGATCAGCGCGGACGGCGGCAATTCCTGGTCGTTCGGCTATAGCGGCGATGACTATAACACGATGTATTGTTGCGTCAAGAATACAAATACCGGGGTTTTGTATGCCGGCACGTCATCGGTCCATGACATGTATCAAAGCACGCATTTGACCGATGCGAGCATTGGCAACAACACCGGCGCCGTGCTTTTTTCCACCAACATGGGAGTCCAGTGGGAGACGATGTACGATTTTGCGTATCCGGTCATCTGGGTGGAGTTGGACCCGGTGAACACGAACCGTCTTTTTGCCAGCGTGATCTCCACCGACATGAGCGTGGCGGGAATTTATGTTTCGACAGATATTCAAAACGGACCGACGGCGACCTGGAAGCGCCTGGCCGCGCCGCCCCGGACGCAAGGGCATCCGTTCAATATTCACCCGTTAAAAGATGGCACCCTGGTTTGCACTTATTCCGGCCGGCGGGCGGGGAGCCCGCAGGAATTTACGGCCAGTTCAGGAGTATTCGTCAGCACCGATGCGGGAACCTCGTGGATCGACCGGTCCGATGCGAGCATGGATTATTGGACGATGGACCTGGTGGTGGACCCGAGCGACCCCACGCAGAGCACATGGTATGTCGGGGTTTACAGCGGTTGGGGCGGCCCCCCCAATGGTCTGGGCGGCCTTTATGCGACGACGAATCGCGGCCTGGCCTGGACGCAGTTGAACAGCGACGACGGAGTCAGTTCCTGCACCTTTAATTCGTTGAACACAAATGAGCTTTATGTGACCACGGAAGGAGATGGGCTTTTGTTTTCGAGCAACATCCACTCCGCGAGCCCGACTTTGAGTCTGGTGGCAAGCTATCCTTTCGGCCAGCCGGAGCGAGTTTTCTTCAACCCTTACAACCCCTCGCAAATATGGGTGACGAGTTTTGGGAATGGCATTCGGATAGGCAGCACGCTGTCATTACCGGGAACGCTGCAAATAACAGCCGCACAAAACGGAACGGCTCAACTCAACTTGCTGCAAGCCTCGCCGGGTGCGGCGTATTCGATTCTGGAATCCACGAACCTCATCAATTGGACTTCGCTCGGCACGAACACCGCGGGAGCGAACGGCGTGCTCCAGTTCAACGACGCGACCGCGACAAACTCGCAGAGGTTCTACAAGAGTCAGGCGTTCTGAGCTGAGATGACCTTTTCACCACGACTGCGGCCCAATTATCACCACGAAGCGCACGAAGTTTTGAAAAAGACCGTTCGACTGCCTCCGTTAGGCTCGCCCCGTGCGATAGCTTGCATCATCCCATGCGGCTCGGCCGTTCAAAAATCCTCCATTTGAGCGGTGACCCCTTGGGTTCAAGAATCCGAATATTCTCGCGCGGAGTCGCAGAGGGCGCGGAGAAAGGCCATGCAAAATGAGAGGTTTCATTGCTGTTCAGCAAGGGAATAATTCCCTCTGGCCGAAAGTCTAG
The DNA here is from genome assembly GCA_003140095.1 of Verrucomicrobiales bacterium. GTDB lineage: Bacteria > Verrucomicrobiota > Verrucomicrobiia > Limisphaerales > Palsa-1400 > Palsa-1400. The sequence goes on from PLIU01000394.1 coordinate 34,299, forward strand.
CTTTTGCCGGGAGCGAAAAAAAAGAATTGTGTCGGGCCGGTTCTTGGAACAGGCTTCAGCCGATGGCAAAACAAGGTTTAGGCCGGGATTTGGGGACGCTCATGGGGCGCGATCCAAAGGAAGCCGCCGCCCCCGTCAGCGCGGGCGTCCGCTCCTTGATGCGCGGCCACAATGCGCCCGCACCGGTTGCCCCAGCCGCTACAGTTGCGCCAGCCGCGCCCAAGACCCTCATTCCACGATGGTATCTCTTTGCCGGCGACCTTCTGCTGGTGGCTCTGGCGCTGGTGACCCTTTACAAAAGCCCGCATCCTCTCTCGTGGCCGCGCGGACTTTTTTGCGCGGCGCTGGTGATTCTGGCCGCGGCGTTGGCCGTCCTCGCGCTCTTGATGCCGGAGGGCAAGGCTGCGAACCCTTCGAGCAAGCCCTGATTTTAATTCTTCGCTATTTTCGGTGGCCCAAATCCTCGTAACGCACGTGCTGCGCCTGAATGCTTAAATAGGAACCACGTATGACGGGAAAGAAGCGGTTGGCGAAGGCGCCGACCGCAACACGCGGGGGCGCGTGTGCTCCTAAGCCATGAAATTTGGAGTCTTGGGAGAGGATTTGGGGGGCCTTGTGGTCAGAACAAATCAAGAGCGGCCCGCGTTGATGAACAAGCCGTTTTTATTCCACTGAATCCTCCCACCAAGCCCTGATTCTACGCGCTGGCGCTGGTGTAGTGGCGCAGGGAAAAACGCCAGAAAAGTTCCGAAAGAACAAAACAGGCACACGCCATCCCCGCCAGCAGCAACATCGACCCCGGCGATTGGAGTTTGTTGAGGAGCAGTTTGGCCGGCACATTGGCCACCAGCAGCATTGGTATGGCAAAGGTGAAAAAAGCCTTGAAAAACCCTTGGAAGGCCGCGTCCGGCAGCCGCGCGATATTGAAAAAGCTGTAATAGCCCCAGATGATTCCCTGCGCCCGCACCGTCCAGAAGGCCACGCTGGAGAGGAGAAACATCAAGGAGTAGTGGATGAGAATTCCCGCCAGGCACAACAACAGGAAGCCCAGAATTTGACCCGCCGAAGGCGAGAGGTGAAGCTGGCGGGCGGCGTAACCCATCACCACCAGCGCCGAAGCGCCGTTGACGAACCCGCCCAGATCCACCACCCGCAACGAAACCAGAAACCGCGTGTTCATCGGCAGCAGCAGCATGAAATCCAGCCGGCCAGTGCGGACCAACTCGGAGAACTGGATGCAGTTGGACAAAAAGAGGGCCTGAAAGAGTTGCTGGATAAACTGGCTGGCGCCCACCAGCATGACCACCTGCCATTTGGTCCACGAGGCGATGTGGTCGGTGTGGAGATAGATCACGCCGATGAAACAGAGTTGTAACGCAAACCACAGCAACTCGACCACGATCCAGAGCAGGAAGTTGCTTTTAAAACCCATTTCCCGCACGACGGAGTTGCGCCACAGCGCGGCGTAAATGCCCGCGTAGCGCCGCGGCCAGGAAATGGATTTGACAGGCTCGGTGTCCATTGCGTTTCATCCTCCCACGGCGGAGTATTTGCGGATGCCGCGATGCCACACCAGCCTCGCGAGCAGGTAAAAAAACACCAGCCAGGCCGCCTGGACGCCCAGTCCGCGCCAGAGGGCCGCGCCTCGCACCTGCCCCAGATAAATGCTGACCGGGAAAAAGAGCAGATACGGAAAGGGCGTGCAGTTCAGGGCGGCCTCCAGAGCCGGCGGCAGGATGTTCAGCGGAAACACGTGCCCGCCCGCCAGGTATTCAAAAGCGAACGCCATGAAAATGATCGTCGAAACCTCCAACAGCCAGAAGGCCATCAGCGCCAGGGTGTAGGAGATGAAGAATTGCAACAACCCGGCCAGCAGTGTGGACAAAAGAAAGCAAGCCAGCGCCCATTCCCCGGCGGGCGCGACCATGTATTGGCGCAGGCAGAAAATAAATATCCCCACCGGCGCCAGCGACACTACTGTAAAAATGATTTTGCCGGAAAAAAAAAGGCACAACCGGTAGGTCAGGTAATCGATCGGCTTGAGCAAAAACTGGCTGATGTTGCCGTCCTTGATGTCCGCCGCGATCTGCCAATCGTCCTCATTGACGGCGGTGAGGGTATCGACGACGGTGACCAGCAGGTAATAGGAGATCATGCCCGCCAGGCTGTAATCGCCGACGAGGGAGTTTTGTCCGCGATAGACTGTTTGCCAAAGGTAGATGGTGGCCAGCAGTGGAATCAGCCCGAAGCCGGCGCGCAAGAGAAAATTGACGCGGTACACGAGCGTGTTCTCGAAGCCGATCCTAATGACGTGCCAGTATTTGCGCATCAGATTTCAATCCTGGTGCCGCCCGGCGCGCGGCAGGCGGAGGCCGAAGGCGGGCAATTCCGCCGCCAATCGTTCCAGCGGCAGGCCGATCACATTGCTGAATGAACCGGAGATGGCTTCCACCAGCATCTCGGCATGCTCCTGGATGCCGTAGGCGCCCGCCTTGTCCAGCGGATTGACCCGAGCGTGGTAGCGGCGGACGTGTTGGGGCGTCAGCGGGCGAAAGGTCACGGCCGTCTCCTCGAAAAAAATCCTGTGCCGGTGCGCCCGCAAATGAAGCAGGCAGACGCCGGTGACCACGCGGTGGGTCTTCCCCCCAAGAGTCAACAATATGTGTTCGGCTTCTCTCAGCGTGCCCGGTTTGCCGAAGAGCGCGCCGCCCAGCGCCACGACCGTATCCACGCCCAGGACCAAAGCGTCGGGATGTTTTGTGGCCGCCGCGCGGGCCTTGCGGTAGGCGTTGATCCGCGCGGTTTCGCCCGCGCTCAACGGCTCCGCTTCGACTTCGCGGACGCCGGAGGGGGCGATCTGGAATTCCACGCCCAACTGCCGCAGCAAATCGGCCCGGCGCGGGGAGGCGGAGGCGAGAATGAGCGGCGGAGTTTTCATGACACTGGTTCAAGCACTTTTTGGAATTGCGCCAACATGGCCGCAAAGACTTTGTCCCCCAGCACGGGCCGCGCCGCCGTCAGAGGGACTTCCTCCTCCAGTTCGACCCACGACTTGCATCCGCCGTAAGCCGGGCGCATGGGCAATTCCACCGGTTTGTCAAGACGAAACACACGCACGGCCAGCGCGTGAATGTGCTTGTCCCGGCCCCAGTCAAATCGTTCGGCGATGACGTCGTCGCGCCAGATGTGCTGGCCGCGCAATTGGCGGGCCGTTTCCAAGGATTCCAGCCGTCGCCAGGCCAGGACGCGCGCGAATCCTTCCACGCGCAACGTTTCGGGCGGCGGAAAATGCGGGGCCAGTTCATCGAAGCGCGCCTGGGCGGCGGGTATGACCGCCTGGCGCTGTTGATGAAAGAGGGTCGGAAAGAGCAGAAACTCCGGATGTTCGATTTGAAATCCAGCAGGCCCCTCGCGCAGTCCGCCTTTGCGCAAAACGACGATCTGCCCGCCGCGCAACAGTGCATCGACCACGACCGCCCATTCTTTGAATGCCACTCGCACGGGCCAAGTCTAACCAATGTCCGCGCCGGAGTCGAGCCGCCGTTGAGGGGACGCCGGTCGAAAAGGAAAACCAGCGCGCCCCCGCCTCAGCGATTGCGCTCAGTTAACCGTGGATGATCGCCAGCGGATTCGGCTCCCGCAGGCGAAGCCGGGAAAGGTTTTCGCCTACGAACCGAACTCGGACGGGATGATCAAACTCGTTCCGGTGGTTGCCTGCAACAATTTGTTAGCCTCTCGACGGAGGCCACTGCCCATCAAAAGACTCGGGGTATTTCTCATCGTCGAGCACCTTGCGAATACCAAAAACCCAAACCAATAATCGAACCAATTTTCGCTGTTTTTGACCATCGAGGCAATCCAGTTCGACAATAGTGAACTCCGTCTTCACACCCGACTGGTTGAAGGCCATTCCCGCTCTCGACCTGCGGATCTCCAAACCATTTCGCCTGCAAATTCTGCGGGCGTGCCTCACGCAGCAATAGCCCAACCCGCAGTGAACGGCATAAAGCAGCAGCGGCAAGTCAAGAATGACGATCAGGATGAAGACAATGATAACGAGCTTGCCGAAGTTAGCGGACGCCATGAAAGCCCAGAGCATCATAATGAGGCTAAATATTAATGTACGAACGGCAGTTCGTATATCGGAACCAGTTCCCGACCAAAATCGAAGGTCGAAAGTTGTTCATAATCAACACGCGTTATTTTAGTATACAACCGGCTTTTCGTTATTTGAAACACAAAAATCCAGCTTGGTCGTGTTGGGGCGTGAGACAGAATTCTT
>PLIU01000410.1 GCA_003140095.1 Verrucomicrobiales bacterium
ATTGACAAGGCGGCCCATTTCGGGTTTTGACCTTGGCAATGGTGAAAAAATCTTTGTTCCACAGTAGGCGCCGGCATGGTTCTTCTTCGTGCTCGTGGCCTTCGTGGTGAGAATTGGGATGCGGATCGGCTGCGTTGTGGCGTGGCGTCTTGGCGTTAAGACCTGACCGCATGGTTCCGGCTCAGGCGAGATTTGGGTCAATCCATCCCCATTGACAAGGCGGCCCGTCTCGGCTTTTGTCCTTCGCATTGGTGAAAAAATCTTTGTTGCACGCTAAGGCGTCAGAATTTCAATGTCCGGCGCCACGTGCTGAAAATGGGACGGGTTGCGCGTCACGATCTGGACCGCGTTCTTGCGGCGGGCAAATGTCGCATGCAGGGAATCATAAATTCCCCCGCCCATGACCCCCCGGCTGCGCGCCTCCCGAATCGCCGTTTCGTAGTCCGCCAAAGCCAAGGCCTCCACCACAACCGCATCCCGCAGACTCAAAGTCAACTCGGTCGCTGCCTCCGTCGGCACTTTGTAAAAGCCTGTCAGTGTGGCGAAAGTTTCCGCGATCGCGTGGGCGTTCGTAAACGGCCGCACGGAATCTTCCAGCGCCGCGAGACAAGCCGCGTGTTCCGTGTGCGACTTCAAGACCGCCCCGACCATTATTCCAGTATCAAGAAAGGTCATCGGGTGTAGTGGCGTGATTGTTCAACGGCCTCCTCAATCGGCGTGGCCGGCACGGCACCCGTCCAGACCTTGAGTTTGCCGCGTTTGATGACGCTGCCGGAAGCATTCGCCTCCATTTCCAAAACGATGCGCCCCGGCGTCGCGGACACCATGAGTTTTTGCCTCCGGGGAATCCCGGCCGCCCGCCGCAGTTCGCGCGAAAGCACGATCCGGTTGGAGGCGTCGAGCACAATTGTCGTTTTCATGCCATTACTATGGCGCGGTCATGGCATATTTGCAAGTTCCCAAAGTCAACCTTCGCATTAGTTTCAATGGAGCGTTTTCTCTTTTCGCCGGGGCGGTTCGCATCCGTCAATCCATCCCCATTGACAAGCCAGTCCATTTCGGCTTTTGTCCTTCGCATTGGTGAAAAAATCTTTGTTCCACAGCATCGCGGGGTCGGTCACGGCGCCGGCGGGGTCGTTGCCGCCGGGTGTTCTGCGATATCAAAAGAAAGACATTCCGGCCAATCTTGATTTGACAGATTTCAACGCCACGGAACCCACCTCCAGGCAACTGCTGGCCGAAGTGCCGCCGGACATCAAGGTGCCGGCCATCTCCCCACCCTCGGTGGAAGTGCAGAAGCTTTCGCCTCGAAGCCGCCCCAAAGCCAAAGCGCCAAAGCGGCAGGTTTTTGTTGACGCGTTTCCGCTGGTGTGGTAAATATATTCATGCAGTGAGAAAAAACAGAACAAGGTTTCTGTTCTGCACCAGCTACAGCTCCAATACGCGTTGGACACGGTGTATGGGGAAAGTGGCTGTGTTGTTGGCTGGGGCAGGCTTGTGGATGCCGATCGCTGCCATGGGGGCGGATTGCACGCCGGCCCCACCCGGCCTGATTGCCTGGTGGCAAGCAGAAAACAACGTGGTGGACGTTGTCGGGGGGCATAATGGCACGCTGATCGGCGGAACCACCTATGCGGCTGGCGAAGTTGGCCAGGCGTTCAGTTTCAACGGCGTCAACGGCCTCGTTCAGGTTCCGGATGCGCCCGGCTTGGATTTTCAATCCAATGCTCCCATTTCAATCGAACTTTGGGCTTACCGCACCGGGGTTGAAACCACCATGCACTTGCTGGGGAAACGGGTGGCCGCTTGTGGCGCTGTCCAGTACGAGATTTATTTTGATCCTTATGTTGGCCTGGCATTTGACAGCGAAAACGGCTCGGTCCAGACCGGCGGGCAAATGCCGCTCAATACCTGGGTCCACCTGGCCGCGACATACGACGGGACCAACACTTTCAGCTTTTATACGAATGGTGTATTGGCTGGAACCGGGCCCGGCAATTTGGGGGCGTCCAACACCGGCCCGTTCACCATGGGGACATCGGGCGGCTGTTCCTACTTCGCAGGCTTGCTCGATGAAGTTTCGCTTTACAGCGGCTGTCTGACGGCCTCTGAAATCCAAGCGATCTACAGCGCCGGCTCGGCGGGGAAATGTTTTACTCTGCCCAGCATAACGAACCAGCCGCGGCCCGTGACCCAAACGCTTTTGGCCGGAGAGACCACCACGCTGGCCGTGGGAGCGGTCGGCTCGACTCCTTTGGATTATCAATGGCTTCTGAACGAAACAAACATTTTGGGAGCGACGAACGATCAATTGATCCTAACCAACCTGCAAACTAACCAGTCGGGCACTTACTCTGTGGTGGTCAGCAACTATGCCGGGGCGGTGACGAGCTCGCCTGCAACCATCACGGTCGTAGCTCCGTCGCCGGGCCAAGTGGTGGCGGCTGATCAAGCGGGACTGCTTTCCGGTCTGGCCTCTGGCGGGGATGTGACATTTGCGGTCAATGGCACGATCACTCTTTCGCAGACCGTCACCGTTACCAACGATGTGACCTTGGATGCCACCGGGCACAGCGTTGGCATCAACGGAAGCAATTCCGTGCGCGCGTTCTATATCAATCCAGGGGTTCATTTGCGACTGATCAATCTTACCATTTCCAACTCCACCTTCTTCTCCACCGATGGAGCCAGTGCTGTTGGCGGGGCGATTTACAACGAGGAAGGGACGGTGGATTTAGTCAATTGCCTGTTAACCGGAAACGCGTGCCAAGGCGGCCTTAGTTCTCCAGCCTACGGCGGCGCCGTTTTCAATGATGGGGGAACCTTGAATATCACTAACAGCGCTTTCCTAACCAACATGGTCATGGGAGGACCAACCGGCGAGCCGGCGGATGGGGGTGAGCCAGCGGGTGGCAGTATCTACGGGGGCGCAATTTACAATAACGGCGGCGCGGTGAGCGCGGTCGGCGCCTCGTTTGCGGGAAACGGCGGGGTTCCGGGCTTCTTGTTGTTCCAGGGCTCTGGCTTCACGGGCTCCGCTTTCGGCGGCGCGCTCTACACTGCCGCCGGCACAGTGACGATGCTCAATTGCGATTTCACTTCAAATTCCGTAGTTTCGTCAAGCTATGCTGTGGGTGACCCAGGTGAAACTGGCGGTGGAGCGATTTATCAGCAGGACGGCACGCTTATTCTCAATGGCGTTACCTTCGCGACAAACAGCGCATTCGGGGGCAACATCGGATTCCTGGACAACCTCGGAGTAGGATCCTGCTCTGGAGGCGCAATTTTTAATGGTGGAACGATCAACGCCACGAATTGCGTTTTTCTTGGCAACGTCGCCACGGGGACGCCATTGTACAATGGCGCCTCGGCTTTGGGCGGCGCCATTCATAATCGGGGTTACGCGACAATTGTCAGCGCCACCTTTTCGGGCAACAACGCGATCGGCGGGGATGGCGGTTTTTTCCAGACTTTTTTCGGAGTCCCTGGCTCCGGGTACGGCGGCGCCTTGTTCAATAGCAACACCGTCGTGCTGGTTGACAGCGTCTTCTTTGGCAATGCCAGCTTTGGTGGTGCCGGCTTCTTCGGATTTTCTGGCGGAAATGCATTCGGAGGCGCTCTATGCAACCTTGGCGGCATTTTCGCGACGAATGATACGATCACTGAAAACATGGCTCAAGGTGGCGCAGGTGGAAGCGCCGGCGATCCCGGAACCGGGAACGGGGGCGGTCTTTTCAACCAAGGCGGCACTGCCATTCTTGACTACTTAACGATTGCCAGCAATAGCGCGGGTGGTTTTGTTGGGGTCGGCGGGGGCATCAACGCCACCAACGGTTCCTTGCTCTTGCAAAACTCCATCGTGGCGGAGAATGCCTCCGGCAGCGATTTTTACGGTTCCTATGGAGCGCTGACAGATGGCGGAGACAACCTTAGTTCTGATTTAAGTTTTCAGTTCACCGCGCCGGGCAGCATGAATAACACGAACCCGGAGCTGGGCCCCCTGGGCAATAATGGCGGCCCAACCCAGACCATGCCTCTGCTGGCGGGCAGCCCGGCGATTAACGCTGCCGGAGTTGGTGACATCGTAACCAATGACCAGCGAGGGTACCCGCGGCCATCCGGTCCAGAGCCGGACATAGGCGCGTTTGAATATCAATACATGACCACCTATGTCATCAGCGGGGCTGTCTCGGGGTTGTCTGGCGAGGTTTTTTTGAGCGTTGGCTCAACCGTGATCTCGACCCAAGATGATGGTGAGTACGAGTTGGGACTGACAAATTCGGGAAAGTATGTGATAACGCCCATCAGCACCAATTACCTCTTCGTGCCGTCGTCCATTTCAGTGACCGTTGGTCCCAGTCAGTCAGACCTCTATTTCGAAGCATATCAATGGGATGCCCTGACTTTGGAAGCAACCACGGGCGGAGTTCTGCGGTTTCGTTTCACCAGCCCGTCCAGCGGCCAGACTTTCCGAACGCTGGCCTCCAGCAACCTCGTCAATTGGACGCCGATTGCAACCAACACTCTTGGAGCCAGCAATTACTTTGACGTGTCGATTCCAATATCGAATGGAATCAACCAGTTCTATCGCACGGTCATTCCGTAATTTCAAAGCGGTTTATCCCATTTCCCATTTCCTCTGGATGATCGGAACAATAGACTGAAGCCATCCCCATTGACAACGCGGCCCATTTGGGCTTTTGTCCTTCGCATTGGTGAAAAAATCTTTGTTCCACAGTATTGCGGGCTCAGTGACGGCGCCGGCGGGGTTCGTGGCGGCCGGAGTGTTCTGCGATATCAAACGCCTGGGCACGGGCAAAGGCTCCAACAAAGGCCCAAAGCGAGATCTGGCCCTGATGGTGTCGCAATCGCCGGCGGCGGTCGCCGGGACTTTTACCACCAACCAGATCTGCGCCGCGCCCGTGCGGCTGTGCGTCCAACGCGTCCAGCGCGGCGTGGCTCGCGCGCTGGTTGTCAACTCCGGCAATGCCAACGCTTGCACCGGACAGAAGGGCCTCCTCGACGCCGAAGAAATGGCCAAGTTCACCGCAGCCGCCTTGAAAATATCTCCGGCGGAAGTCCTGGTCGCCTCGACCGGCCGCATCGGCGTGCCGCTGCCGATGGACAACGTCAAGAAGGGAATCGAGCAAGCCGCCGCGCTGGCGGACTCGGCGCTGGCCAGCGGGAGCCATGCCGCCGAGGCCATTATGACCAGTGACACGCGGCCCAAGGAAGTGGCGGTGGAGTTTGAAATCGGGGGGCGCGCAGTCCGGTTCGGCGGCATGTGCAAGGGGGCGGGGATGATCCAGCCCGGCATGAGCGCCTCGGGCGCCGCGCCGGCGTTGCGTCCGCTGCATGCCACGATGCTTTGCTTTTTGACCACCGACGCCGCCATCGAGGCCAAGACCTTGCAGGCCGCCTTGAATGAAGCGGTCGCCAAGAGCTTCAACCGCATCACCGTCGATGGCGACATGAGCACCAATGATACGGTCCTGGTGCTGGCCAATGGCCGCGCCGGTCATCGCCCACTCACCGGCCGCTCGGCTGAGCTGCCTGTGTTTCAGGCCGCGCTGGATTATATGACGCTGGAGCTGGCCAGGAAGATCGTGCTCGATGGGGAAGGGGTTTCCCGGTTTGTCACGGTTCATGTTCACGGGGCCAGGACGCCGGCGGAGGCTGACACCGCGGCGCGGGCGGTGGCCAACAGTTCGCTGGTCAAGACCAGTTGGTGTGGCGGCGATCCCAATTGGGGCCGCATTCTTTGCGCGCTGGGCTACTCGGCGGCGCGGGTGGTGGAAAACAAAGTCGATGTCGGCTACAGCCTGCCGGGCCAGCGGCAAATTTTGTATTCGTTGCGGCGCGGCCGGCCGACGAGCGTGCCTTTCAAGGCCCTCTGCCAGATCACGGCGGCCAGCGCGTTCGATCTGCATGTTCACTTGAACCTGGGCCGCGCCGGGGCGTTGATCTACGCTGCCGACCTGACCGAGGACTACGTTGATTTCAACAAAGGCGACGTCAACGATCCAGCCACGCTGGGCGGTTGAGCGAATTGATATGTTTCGGACACGCATTGGAGAACAGACGGAGTTGGCGCTGATGGAGCATCGGCATGCGCGGGAGCTTTTTGCGTTGATTGAGGCCAACCGGGCGCACTTGCGGGCGTGGATGAGTTGGGTGGACCAACGCCGCACCCCGGGCGATGTCGCCTCTTACGTTGCGACCAGCCTGAAGCAATTCGCTGTGGGTCAGGCGCTTCACGTGGGCATCTGGCAGCAGGGCAAGCTGTGCGGGATGATAAACTGTTATCCCATCGATTGGCCCAACAAGGCCTCCTACCTGGAGTATTGGCTGGGGGCGCCGCAGCAAGGCAAAGGCATTATGACGGCCAGTTGCCGGGCGGTGATGGATCACCTTTTCGGGACGCTGGATCTGCACCGCTTGACGATTCGTTGTGCCGCCGAAAACCAACGCAGCCGCGCCGTGGCCGAGCGATTGGGATTCACCTTTGAAGGCCTCTCGCGCGACGCCGAATGGCTCTACGACCATTTCGTGAGCCACGCTGTATATGGGTCGCTCAAGGCGGACAAAATTAAGAAATGAACCTCTTGCGCCGGGAAGTTTTGCCTTTTCTCCCCGCGAGGCCAGGCTTTATATCAGGTTGTGATTGATTCAGATGGCATCCTCACTGAGTTCCTGCCGGTGCTCCGAGCGGCGGATTGGGTCGCTTTGGATACCGAGGCCGACAGCTTGCACGCCTACCCGGAAAAACTTTGCTTGCTCCAAATCAGCACCGCGGGCGGAGACAGGCTGATCGATCCTCTGACGCGCACCGATTTGAATCCGCTTTGGCCGGAATTGAAACGGCACCGGCTGATTCTGCACGGAGCGGATTATGACCTGCGCTTGTTGCGCAAGAATCATGCTTTCGTGCCGGACCGCATCTTCGACACCATGCTGGCCAGCCGGCTGCTGGGGGAGCGGGTCTTCGGACTGGTCAGCCTGCTCAAAACGCATCTGGGCGTCAGCCTGGAAAAAGGCTCGCAAAAGGCGGATTGGTCCCGGCGGCCGCTGACGGCCCGCATGGAGGCTTACGCCCGCAACGACACGCGTTATCTTAAACCGCTGTCGGACATTTTGACGGAGCAGTTGCGCCAAAAAGGACGCCTCTCCTGGCTGGAGCAATCCTGCGACCGCCTCATCGCCGAGTGCGCCATTCCGACCCCGCCCGAACCGGACCTGGTCTGGCGCGTGCGGGGCAGCAACAAGCTGGCTTGCCACACGCTGGCCGTCTTGCGCGAAATCTGGCATTGGCGCGAGCAGGAAGCCCTGGCCGCCAACCGGCCGCCCTTTTTTGTCTTGAGCCACGAAACGATCATCAACCTGGCCGTCGCCGCCACCAATCACAGCCCGATGGACGGCCTGCTGCCGCGCCATTTCTCGGCCCGGCGCAAGGACGGATTGCAGGAGGCGATCCAAAGGGGATTGCACCTGGGGGCGGCAGCGCACCCGCAGCCGCTTCGTTCCCATTCCCGGCGGCAAACGGAACCCGAACGGCGGCGCTTTTTGGAGATGGAAAGCCGGCGCAACCAGAAGGGGACGGAATTGGCCTTGGACCCAACCTTGATCGCCAGCCGCGCCACGCTGCTCGCGCTGGCCGGTGATTGGGACCGGCACCAGGGCGATCTTATGGAATGGCAGCGAGAACTCTTGAAGGCGCCCACTGATTAAATGAAAATCGACATCGATAAGTTTACCGTCCCTGTCGGAAAGAAGGTCAACCTCAAGCATTGGCCGACACGGGTCAAACCGTTCTATGGTTCGGAGGAGGATTATCAGGACAGTTTGCACGAGCACGTGCGCAAATTGAGCGCCCTGCAGGAGTTGCTCTTCGCCCACAATCGCTACGCCGTGCTGCTGATCTTCCAGGCCATGGACGCCGCCGGCAAGGACAGCGCCATTAAGCACGTCATGACGGGCATCAATCCGCAGGGCTGCGAAGTGTCCAGTTTCAAGCAACCCAGCGCCGCGGAACTGGAGCATGATTTCCTCTGGCGCACGACCTGCCGCTTGCCGGAACGGGGACACATCGGCATCTTCAACCGTTCTTATTACGAAGAGGTATTGGTCGCGCGCGTTCACCCGGAGATTCTGCGCGCGCAGTTGCTGCCGGAGGAATTGCTGGAGGACAAGGATATTTGGAAGCACCGGTTCCAGGCCATCGTCAATTTTGAAAAAATGCTGCACCGCAACGGCACGCGCGTGGTCAAATTCTTCCTGCACATTTCCAAGGGGGAGCAAAAGCGGCGTTTCCTGCGGCGCATAGACGAGCCGGAGAAGAATTGGAAATTCAGCATTGCCGACATTCAGGAGCGCAAGTTCTGGAAGCATTATATGAAGGCCTACGAGCAGTGCCTCTCGGCCACCAGCACGGAGGAAGCGCCCTGGCACGCCATTCCCAGCGATGACAAACCCAACGGGCGCCTGATTATTTCCGAAACCGTCTTGCGTGTGCTCAAGAGTTTGAAGATGGGCACCCTGGAGCCGGACGAAGGGCGCCGCCGCGAATTGCTCAAGATCCGCAGGCTGCTGGTTAAGGAGTGAGGGATTGTTGTCCAAAGCCCTGACAAGACTTGGAACGAGCAGAGAGTTTTGCGTTTTTTCGAGGATATGGCAAATTCAGCGTGTGAGAATTGAAATGGCTCTGGCGCGGTCGGTGAAGGTCGGCCGGTTCCCAATAGGCTGTGTCTGCGACCGCTGGCGGCTTGTCGGAGTCGAGCTGGCGATCCAGCGGGCAACGTTTGCCGGACGGAACAAGATAAGAGCGGCACGTTGCGCGGGGTATTGGAAATCTGGAAGGGCTACGAATGGGGCGGATTTCACTCCTTTCGGCCAGAACGCCGTGGTCGGCAAAACCCAGTCAAACCCAGTCAAACCCAGTCAAACCGAATCAAACCTGCGGAAGGGGGGCAGGACAAGGATGAATTAGGAATTATGAAGGAAGCGGCGAGGACATTTCACGGCGGCATAGCCAAAATGGGTCAAACCCGGTCAAACCCGGTCAAACCGGTTCGACTCAGGCCCGACCGAAACAAGACCATCCTAAGCGAGATGCTTATGTTAGTGCCGTGGCCTAAATTGCACCCGGTTGGGCTAATCAAACCAAATCCAACCAAATCAAACCTGCGGGAGACAAAAAAGTGCAGAATTCGAGGTTGACGGTTCAAAATTCAATGTTCAAAACCACCACAATACGCGGAGAAGGCAAAACAAGGATGACCACTTTTTCATGGAAAGTACACTTGTGCAGTGGAGATTATTATTATGATGATGAAGGAAGAGGACGGCGGCATGCAGGCCGGTCAAACCCAGTCAAACCCAGTCAAACCCCAAAGGAGTTTCTCCTTGGCGGCGGTTGGAATGCGGCGGCAAAGTGTTCCGCATGAAGATTAACCTCGGCTTTCGCTTCCTGGACCGGTTTTGGCCGGCGCTCTGCGCGGCCTTGGTTTGTTGGCTGCTGCCGGCTTACGCCGACTCCAAGACGCGGCCCAATATCCTTTTCATCATGAGCGATGACCATGCGGCCCATGCCATCAGCGCTTATGGCAGCAAAGTGAACCAAACACCGAATATAGACCGTTTGGCCAGCACGGGGATGCGCTTCGAGCATTGCTTTTGCGTCAATTCCATATGCAGCCCCAGCCGGGCCACTATCCTCACGGGCAAGTATAGTCATCTGAACGGCGTGCCGACGTTCAACCGGTTCGATGGCTCGCAGCCCACCGTCGCCAAGTATCTTCAGCAAGCGGGCTATTACACGGGCATGATCGGCAAGTGGCATCTCGGCAGCGATCCGACCGGATTCGACCAGTGGGAGATTTTGCCCGGCCAAGGCGTTTATTTCAATCCGACCTTCATCCATGCCGGCGGGCGGCACGTGATCCAAGGCTATGTGACGGGCATCATTACCGATTTGTCCATTGATTTTCTCAAGAACCGGCCCAAGGACAGACCGTTTTTCCTCATGTGCCATCATAAGGCGCCGCATCGCCCATGGGAGCCGGAGGCAAAATACCGGGCGGATTTTGCCGGCAAGGAAATCCATGAACCGGCGACGTTGCGGGATGATTATGCCACGCGCACCGATGCCATCCGGGAATGCACGCAAAAGGTCTTTTACGATTTGACGCGCAACGACCTAAAGCTCCAGCCGCCCGGCGACCTGGCCGGCCCGGCGCGCAGCCAGTGGCTGGGCGTCAAACCAACGGCAGTGGAGATCGAAGCCGGCGGCCATACAATAGTATTGACAAATGACGCGCTCCATGACTGGATGTATCAACGCTACATGCAGGATTACCTGGCTTGCGTGCAATCGGTCGATGACAGCGTCGGGCGCTTGCTGGATTGGCTGGACCAGAACGGGCTGGCCAGCAACACGGTGGTCATTTACACCAGCGACCAGGGTTTTTTCCTGGGCGACCACGGGCTGTTTGACAAGCGCTTCATGTATGAGGCGTCGGTGAAGATGCCCTTTATCGTGCGCTGGCCAGGCGTGACCAAGCCGGGGACGGTGCAGGAGTTGATGGCCATTAATCCGGACTTCGCGCCCACCTTTATGGGCATGGCCGGATTGCCGATGCCGGCGGACATGCAAGGCGTCAGCTTGACGCCGTTGCTCAAAGGTGAGACACCGCCCGGCTGGCGCGCCAGCTACTACTACCGCTACTACCACGATCCGGGCGACCACAATACCCGCGCGCATTACGGTATTCGCACCATGACGCACAAGCTGATTTACTTCTGGAAGAAAGACCAATGGGAAATGTATGACTTGGTCCGCGACCCGGACGAACTGCATAATCTCTACAACGACCCGGCGCAACAAGAGACCGTGGCCAAGCTGAAAGCCGAGCTTTACCGGCTGAAAAAGGAAGTCAAGGACGACGACCAGTACGCCAACCAGCAACCTCCGCCCGGCACGGATTGATTTGCGCCATTGGAGCTTATGCTTGTCATTCACGTTCACGTTCATGTCAAACCGGAGTGCGTCGAGGCCTTCCAGCTGGCGACGGTCGCCAACGCGTTGGAGAGCAGGCGGGAACCGGGCATCGCGCGCTTCGAGTGCCTCCAGGAACAGGAGGATCCCACGCGCTTCGTCCTGGTGGAGGCCTACCGGCACGCCGACGCGCAGGCGCAGCATCGGCAAACGCGTCACTACCAGGTCTGGCGGGACGCCGTCGCACCCATGATGGCCGAGCCCCGCGCCAGCGTGAAGCTCGCGCCCGTTCCGGCGGACGAGCCATACGGGTGATTATGCGGTTTGAATTTGCTACGGCCCGCCGCGTGGTTTTCGGTCCCGGCACTTCGCGCCAGGCGGGCGAGTTGGCGCGGAAAGCCGGCAAACGCGCGCTGGTGGTCACCGGCCGCGACACCGGCCGCGCGCAATTCCTATTGGGTTCGTTGCGCGAGAACGGAGTCGGCGCCGCGCTTTTCCCCGTCGCCGGAGAACCTAGTATTCATTCCGTCCTGGAAGGCCACGCGCTGGCCTCGCGGGAGGATTGCGATCTGGTCGTCGGGTTGGGCGGGGGCAGCGCGCTGGACACGGGCAAAGCCATCGCCGCGATGCTGACCAATCCGGGCGACCTGCTCGATTACATGGAAGTGATCGGCGAGGGCAAGGTTTTGAGCGAGCCTTCCGCGCCGTTCATCGCCATCGCGACCACGGCGGGGACAGGTTCGGAAGTCACGCGCAATGCGGTGCTGGTGTCGCCGGAGCATCGGCAGAAGATCAGTCTGCGCGGTCCCTGGATGCTGCCCAGTGTGGCGATTGTCGATCCGGAATTGACTTGGGGCCTGCCGCCGGCCGCGACCGCGAACACTGGGTTGGACGCCCTGACCCAAGTGATCGAGCCTTACGTCTGTGGCCGTGCGAATCCGATCACCGACGCGTTTTGTGTGGAAGGAATGCGGCGGGCGGCGCGCTCCTTGCGCATCGCGGTTGAAGATGGCCGGCAGGCGGCGGCGCGCGAGGACATGGCAGTGGCGAGCCTTTTTGGAGGACTGGCGCTGTCCAACGCGGGCTTGGGGGCCGTGCATGGTTTTGCCGGGGCCATTGGCGGGATGACCTCCGCGCCGCACGGAGCGATCTGCGCGGCCCTGCTGCCGCATGTCATGGAAGCGAATCTGCGCGCGCTGCGCCAACGCGAACCGCGCCACGACGCCCTGCGCCGCTACGAGGAAATCGGACGTTTGCTCACGGGCCGCAGCGCGGCTAGCGCCGACGACGGCGTGGCATGGGTGCGCCAATTGGTGCGCGATCTGCGCGTTCCGGCGTTGGGCAGTTATGGATTCGCCCAAGCGGAGTTCGCGGACGTGATGGAGAAAGGGTCCAAAGCCGGCAGCATGAAGGCCAACCCGATTGTCCTCACGACGGAGGAACAGCGGGAGATTCTGGGGCGCGCGCTATGAATCTTACTCGTAATCCGAAAGCGCGACATTCAGAGTCGCGGATCAACGGGTTCGCTTTCCAGGGCCAGCACGCCAAAGACGGCTTCATGCACGCGCCGCAACGGTTCTTTCCGCGCGAATCGTTCGATGGCTTCGATGCCGAGAGCGAATTCGCGAAGCGCCAGCGAACGTTTTGTGGAAAGCCCGCGCGCACGAAGGCGTTCCAGGTTTTCTGCCGCCGTGTATTCCGGCCCGTAAATGATGCGAAGATATTCGCGGCCACGGCATTTCACGGCTGGCTGAACAAGCCCGCGCCGATTTTTGGCGATGAAATCCAGCGGTTTCACGACCATGCCTTCGCCCCCGCGTCCGGTCAGTTCCTCCCACCAGCGGATGCCTTCAACTTCGCTCTCAGGAGTGGTCACGTCAATAATACGGAACGGCGTAGCCACAATGATTCCGCCTGCAAGGCGGGCCAAAGTCCGCATGTGCCAGTCGTGTGGCTGGTCCACATGAACCTTTCCTTCCGTGGCCAGCAAATGAAACGGCGCGAGCTTCAGGTCGGCCATGGACTTCACGGGCCAGCAATAGCGCCGGTATGCCGCGATATAATCGTCCACCATTTGGCGGCGCGTCGTTGTCCGCGCCAGCAATTCGCCCACGTCGAGGTCACGGCCAGCGGCCTGCTCAAGCACGGCCATTTCGTCCGCCAGCGTGGCTTGTCCGGATGCGCCAACGGCGGCATACTGCCGCTTCAGCAATTCCTGCGCCTTGGCCGACCAAGGCATAAGTTCGCAATCAAGGCAGAGCCAGTTGGTCTCGAACTCATCCCAAAATCCAGCGGCCGTGGCGGCGGCGTGAACGCGCTCAAGGAATTCCGCTTCCACGTTGGCGCTGTCAAAAAACCTTCGTCCGGTGCGCGTGTGGCAAATGCCGATCCCTTCGCCGGTCACGCCGAAGTTTTTGCGCGCGGCATCCTCGTCGCGGCAGACGATAAACACCGCCCGGGAACCCATGTGCTTTTCCTCGCAAACAACACGAGGCACGCCAGCATGGCGAAAATAGGCAAACGCTTCCGCTGGATGCTCCAGCAAGCCCGGCGCCTGGCTCGTCTCGCACGGCGACATTGTCGGAGGCAGGTAAATCAGCCATTTGGGATTGGCGGCAAAACGGCTCATCACTTCCAGCGCCGCCGTGGCGTTCTCTTCGCGGATGGTCACGTTTCCGTGCAGGCGTGTGCTGATGATGCGTTTGCCCGTTACATCGGCGAGGTCAAGCAAGTCGTCGCTCTGGTGTTGGGCGGACAAGGCCGGCGCCTGGTCCGCAGGCGGCAGAAACGGTTTGCGCGGCTCGGCGTAGGTTTGTCTGGCCGGAACGGAGACAAGCTCTTGTTCAGGATAACGCAGCGCCGTCAACTTGCCGCCAAAAACGCATCCTGTGTCAATATTGATGGTGCGGTTCAGCCATTCGGGTTCAGGCACAGGCGTGTGGCCATAAACAACTGCCGCCGCCCCTCGATATTCGGCGGCCCAGTTGTAACGCACGGGCAAGCCAAAATCATCCGTTTCGCCGGTGGTCTCGCCAAACAGCGCGAATTCCCGCACCGCGCCGGAGCCTCGTCCTTGCATCGTCTCCTTCATGCCGGCATGGGCGACGACCAGGCTCCCGTTGTCAAGCACATAATGACTGACGAGATCGTCAATGAACTCAGCCGCCACTCGGCTGAATCCGCGATAGTCTTTCTCGTAAGCTTCGAACTGCTTGAGCGAATCCGCCAGGCCGTGGGTGATCTGGACGTGCTTACCCCAAATCTTCCGCATAAACTTCACATCGTGGTTGCCCGGCACGCAAAGTCCGAAACCAGCTTCGACCGACTCCATGACCAATCGGACGACTTCGGGAATCTTTGGGCCGCGGTCCACCAGGTCGCCGACAAAAACCATCTTCCGGCCGCTGGGATGCTGCCACGCTCCCCCAGGTTGTGCCGTGTATCCGAGCAACGCCAGCAACTCCACCAACTCATCAAAGCAGCCGTGAACGTCGCCGATGATGTCGAACGGCCCATGTTCGCTCCTCAAATTATTCCACAACGGTTGACGTTCGATGATGACTGACTCCACTTCCTCCAACGACTTGAGCACGTGGACGTGGCGAAAGCCCTCTCGTTCCAGTCCACGCAAGGAGCGATGCAATTGTTGCGCTTGCTGGCGGATGACGTGCGGGCCAAAATTGCGGTCGGAGCGCGCCTTGTTCCGGTCGTGCGCGAGGCGTTCCGGCAAATCGAAGACAATGGCGACCGGCAGGCAGTGAAACTCACGCGCGATGGCCACGAACGGCTTGCGCGATTCCGGTTGCACATTCGTGGCATCCACGACGGTAAGTTTTCCCGCCGCGAGCCGTTTGCGGGCGATGAACTGCAACACCTCAAAAGCATCCTTTGTCGCTGCTTGGCTGTTCTCGTCGTCCGAAACCAACCCGCGACAATAATCGGAGGACAAGATTTCGGTCGGCTTGAAATGCTTCCTCGCGAACGTGCTCTTGCCAGAGCCGGACACACCAATCAACACGACAAAGGAAAGTTCTGGAATGGTAATATTCACTTTGGTTTTAACGAATACTCGGCAGGAACAGTTTTATCGGCGCGTCGAAACACTCGATTCATGACGAATTTTCTACGCCGTCGGGCAATTTCCGGCGTCTTGAAATTGAAAAGCCTGAGATGAGCCGTGACGCATTCTTCCATCGCATAAATATTGTCCAAACCGCAATGAGCGATTGCGCGGTGTAGCAAATTTTCGCGCCATGCGCTTCGAGATAGCCTTCCCGATTGCTGCCAGCCCTCGCAGTTTTGCAGCAATGCGTCCCATTTATGCTGAATCTCAAGCACGTCGCCCTGAGTTTCCCATGCGTCTGGGTTAGAAGGTTGTAGCTCCAATGCACGGTGTGCGGCCTGCCACGCCTCAGCAAGTCGTTCGAGATGAACCAAAGTATCTGCTTTGCATGTGAGAGCCGGAACGCACTCGGGAGCCGCGAAGAGGATACCGTCAACAATCTTCAAGCATTCCTCATACAGATCGCTATAATGAAGTTGCCACGCGAACGCGAGCCGTGATTCCGCGAGGGATTTGCAGCGCGACAATTCGCCTAACCAGCACTCAAATCCGCCAGAGGTCGTCAGCACGAGACGCTCAAGGCCGTTGCGCATGGTCCGGCGGGTATCTCCGGCCAAGAAATCCAGCCCAACGCGCAATCCACCCCGATGCGCCACCCAATTTTGAAGGGCAAAAGCGTTCCTCGCATAAACGCGACGCAGGTACGGCAGGACGATGTTTTGCGTCCACTCATGCGCCATCTTTTCCGCATATATCTCGGCCGTCGTTCTTCTGTCGGAACGCCACCGGCCCCGAGCCGTGCGCGCCGCGAGATCGTGGTGATGCGCAATCTCGTGGACGATTGTCTTCAGTGCATGAAGTTTTAGATAGAATTCGCACAATGGCAGTGGAATCGAGACGCGGTTGGGGTCATAAACGAAAGCATGGACGGATATCAAACCCGACCGGCCATCAAAGCAGCCTAAAATCTCTCCGCAAAACACGCCTGGCAAAAATTCGTGTCCTAATCGCTTGGTAAACGGATCTCGTTCACCTTGTGGATCATCAGTCGCTTCATCAATTTCTGCTTTGCCGAGGGACAATTGGATTCGTGAAATCCCCAACCGCGCGCCCTCTGGAACCGCATTTAGAATCGCGAGAATGTCTTCTGGCGAGGCTCCATGATGCACGACCTCACTTTGGTCTCGCACCTCGATTGGAACGGCATTAACAGCGGTTGTCGCGAGCGGTGGGGTCTCTCTCCGACGTTCTTCTCTGACCATTCTCTTGATACGTCTCTTTCGAAGAAGCAATTCCGCAGCTTGTTTCAGCGCGCGTTGCTTTTTCTCATCATCGGAGAATTCCCTCCGACGTAACTCTCTGAGAGTGCGTCGTGTAGTGTGAATGCTTCTCGCCATACTACTGGGCGTTCCTTTCGAACACGACCATCTGCGTCGGCGGACCCACGAGAGAATCCTCCGGCCCGACCGGTAAAAAGCGCACATTATAGCCAAAGCGCGCGGCCATGCGGTTGGACCATTCCCGAAACTCTGTTCGCGACCACTCAAATCGATGGTCGCGGTGACGAAACTTGCCGGCGGGAAGTGTTTCCCATTTCACGTTGTATTCACGATTGGGCGTCGTAATGACGACGGTCTTCGGCTTGGCGCACTCAAAAAGGACGCGCTCGAATGCAGCCAGACGCGGCGGGTCAAGGTGCTCAATCACTTCTACAACGGCGGCAGCATCGAAACCGGCCAGCCTTGCGTCGCGGTAGATAAGCGAACCTTGAAGCAGGCGAAGGCGTGCCTTCTGGACTGGCGGCAGGCGGTCGTGCCGCAAACGGTCGTGGGCGATTTCGAGGGCGCGGTGCGACACGTCCATGCCAACGATTCGGCAAATTGCTTTTCCTTCAGCAACGAATGCAACAACCGCCCTTCGCCGCAACCCAAGTCCAAAACGCGACTCGCGCCACTGGCTTTCAGCGCGGCGAGCACAGAGCCAAGACGCTGTTCGTTGAGGCTGATGGCGCTCTCAATGGCCTCCTCTTCCAACGCATGAACCTCGGCGGCGGCATCGGGATCAGGGGCGCTTTCATCTGCGAGCTGAACAAGCGCGTCGTCCACCAGGCTGCGCTGATGCTTAAGATAACGGCGGGTAATGGCCTCGCATTCGGGATGTAGCGCGAGCCAGCCTTCGCCGTGGCGGAGAAGCTTTTCCACTTCGTCATCGCCAACCCAATAATGCTTGTCGTTGTCCAGCACCGGCACCAAAACGTAAAGATGCGAGAGGAGATTTTGCAACGGCAGACGGGCGTCCAGCTCAACGCGATGATACGCGCTTTCTCCCCAATCCGGGAAGTTTTCATCCAGCGGCAATTGGCGCGCGGAAACGGTGTAGCCGAGCGGTTCAAAAAGTTTGCGCAGGAACTCCTCCCCGCCGCGGCATGGCAATGCGGAAAATGTCACGCGCAACGGCAACGGCGTGTCGGCCAGGTCGGGACGCTCTTTGCTCTTGCCGGAGAGCGCGCTGCCAGAGACCTCGGCGAGGGCCACACTCAAAAAGGATGAAGCGGCGTACGGACGATCGTTCACATATTGCTCCAATGCACCACCTTCACCCGAGGGTCCGCGACGATTTCGCACCAGCCCGACAGGGTCAATTTCCACGAGCAACGCAACCGTGCATCGCTCCGGCGTCGCCTCTGGGTAAAACACATGCGCCGTGCCGAATGAGAGGCTAAACGACTGCGCGCGCGCCGGATTCTTGCGGAGCAAGAAGCCGAGATCGGTAGCTGGACGGTGCGTTGTCGTCAGCGTGAGCAGCATGAGTCGAAGTTAAAGAATTGCGAACTGATCCGCCATTCCGAATCCGTAGAGAAGGATTAGGATTACGATTAGGAATCAAATTAGCAGGGCTATCCTATTGACTCCAGTTAGAGCCGAAATTGTGTTTTCGTTCATTCTTGCCGCCAAATTCCGAGGCATTCTGGCCCGTCGCTGCTGCAAATTGTGGGTCACTGGAGTCAATAGGATAGCCCTGCAAATTAGATTCAAGCCCGCTCCATATACTTGCCCGTGCGGGTGTCCACTTTGATCTTTTCGCCGGTTTTGATGAAGAGCGGGACTTGCACCGAGATGCCGGTTTCCAAAACGGCTGGCTTTTGCACGTTGTTGGAGGAATCGCCTCGGATGCCCTCGGGCGCGTCGGAGACTGTCAGCGTCACGCTGGAGGGGAGTTCCACGGAGACAGCTTTTTCATCGACAAACGTGACCGTGACCGAACCATTTTCCACCAGGTAACTCTTGGCCTCGCCCATGATGTCGGGCGTGAGGGTAGTGGTTTCGTAGGTTTCCGGGTCGGAAAAGACGAAATCGTCCCCGTCTTTGTAACTGAAATCCAATTTCCGCGTCATCATCGGGATGACCTCGATTTTTTCCGTGGAACTGAAGCGGACGTCGGAGGCCTTGCCGGTCTTGATGCTGCGGAGGGTGGCCTGCACGAAAGCGCGCAGATTGCCCGGCGTGCGATGCTGCGTCTCCAGAACGACAGAAATGTCACCGTTGTAACTGATTGCCATGCCTTTGCGTAAATCGTTTGCTGATGCCATAAAAATTGTTAATTTAGCCTCCCGCCCCGTTTTTCGGAGTGCGGAGGCTGGAAGGTAACGAAGATTGGGCCAAAATCAAGCCCAAAAATGGAATTGATGGAATATGTTGTCCTTGGAGCAAGCGCGGGAACGCATTCTTGACGCCGTCCGGCCTTTGCTGGCCGAAACGGCGGACTTGAACCAGGCACTGGGACGCTTTACGGCGGAACCGCTTCGTTCGATGGTCGATCTGCCGCCGGCTGATAATTCGGCCATGGACGGCTATGCGGTTCGGTCGGAGGACTTGGCCGCGGCGCGCGCGGATGCGGCGGTCGCTTTGCGGGTCATCGGGACGGCGCCGGCCGGGGTTGTGCTGGGCCAGGTGGTGGAGCGTGGGACGTGCGCGCGCGTTTTCACCGGTTCGACGCTGCCGGGCGGCGCGGACGCGGTGGTCATGCAAGAAGATGTCAAACAGAATTCCCAGGACCCGTCGAGCGTCTGGTTTGCGGAAAGCGCGCCGCTGTGGGACAATGTCCGGCTGCGCGGCGAGGACGTGAAGGCGGGCGCGCAGTTGCTGGAGGCCGGAGAGAGGCTGACGGCCCCGCGCCTGAGCTTTCTCGCGGCGGCCGGGATTTCCGCGGTACGCGCGGCCCGCCGGCCGGTGGCGGGCTTGCTGGCCACGGGGGACGAATTGCGCGAAGCAGGGCAGGCACTGGAGGCCGGCGCGATTTACGAAAGCAACCGGATCGGTTTGGCGGCGCTGGCGCGGCAGGCGGGAGCCATCCCCAAGTTTTATCCGCTCGTGCGGGACGAGTTGGCGGCGACCAAAGCGGCGCTCCAGCAGGCCCTGGCGGAATGCGACGTGGTCATCAGCACCGGCGGCGTTTCCGTGGGCGAGATGGATTGGGTCAAGGCGGCCTGGTCGGCCATTGGCGGTCAAATCGATTTTTGGACCGTGGCCATGAGGCCGGGCAAACCGTTTGCCTTTGGGCGCTGGCAGGAAAAGATTTTGTTTGGGCTGCCCGGCAATCCGGTTTCCGCGCTGGTCGGTTTTCTTCTGCTGGCACGGCCGGCGTTGCTGCGGCTGCAAGGCGCGCGCCAGGTTTTGCCGCGGACGGTTCCCGCCGTTTTGTCCGAACCGCTGGCCAATCACGCCGGACGGCGCCACTTCATGCGCGTGGCGTTGGATGAGCGCGGCGGCGCGCGCTCCGCCGGCGCCCAATCTTCGCACATCCTGAGCGCGATGGCCCGGGCGGACGGTTTGGTGGATGTCCCTCCCAAAACAATCCTCGCGGCCGGCACTCTGGTCTCGGTATTACCATGGGATTAACTTTCCGCTTTCTGCACCTCGGCTCGCAGCAAGTCGTGCAAAGTGATCACTCCCTGAACGCCGCCGTGGTCGTCCAGCACGACCACGAATTGAGTGGTGGAATTGATCAGGAGCGTTTGCAATTCGCGGATCGTTTGATCGGCCCGGCAGGTCGTGACTGGCTCCAATTTGGGCGGGCGCTTTTCGGCCAGGGCGGCTTGCGCTTCCTCGCGGGTCAAAATGCCCGTCGGCTTGCCATCCTGAACGACGGGGAATCGCTCGTAGGGGTGCGCTTTGAGAGTTTGCTGGATGAGGGCGGGCGACAGATCGGCGACGACCACGGGACGGTCGGTGAGAATTCCAGCGACGGAGGATTGCTGCCAGCTTTGCAAGTCGCGCGGCGGACGGATCTTTTCGATGCGATGGCCGTCCTGCACCAGCAGCGCGTCATAAAAATTTTCATGGTTCATCTTGCGGCTGATGCTCTGGCTGACCAGCGCGCCGAGCATCAGCGCAGGCACGAGCGCGAATTGGTGCGTCATTTCGAAGACAATCAAGATGCCCGTCACCGGCGCTCCCACCACCCCGCCCAGCGTCGCGCTCATTCCCACCACGGCCAGGGTGGTGGAGTCGGCATGGGCCGTCGGCCATTCCAGGCCGACGACGCCCGATACAAAAATCCCGACCATGCCGCCGAAAAAAAGACATGGCGAAAAAATCCCGCCGCATCCGCCAAATCCGTAAGAGCAGAAAGTGGCGATGAACTTTGCCACGAGCAGCAGCGCGGCAAGGTTCCACGCCACCCCGCCCGACAACGCCTGGGAAAGATCGCCGTAACCAAGGCCGAACACGCCCAGCTTTCCCGTCCCGCAAAAGACGCCCACACCCAGCCCCCAAGTGATCAGGCCGCCGATGGCAGGCAACAGCCAGGGCGGACACCAGCCCACACTTTTCGTCCATTGGCGCAGGCCGAGCGAAAAGCGTTGAAAATAAACTCCGACCAGGCTGGCCAGGGCCGCGACCACAGGTGTCAGCGCATAAGCGAGCCATGTCGGCGTATCGACGTCCTTCAAAGCAAAGGCCGGTTGTTTGCCAATGATTCCATTGACCGCCAGTGCGCCCAGCATGGAGGCGAGCAGCACGCTGCCGAGCAATCGGCTGTTCAAATCGCCAATGATTTCTTCGAGCACGAAGGTCGTGGCGGCCAGGGGCGCGTTGAAAGCGGCCGCCAGTCCCGCCGCCGCGCCGGCAGCCGCGGCGGCGCGACGATTTTGTTTCGCTTCGCCAGCCAGCCCCGCCAGGTTGGAAGCGATGGCGCCGCCCAATTGCACGCTGGGGCCCTCGCGGCCCAGACTGGTTCCGCCGCCGATGCTCAGGACGCCGGCCGCGAATTTCACCCAAGCCACGCGAAAGGGCACCGTCCCGAAATCCTTCCAAAAGGCCAGCTTCAACTGCGGAATGCCACTGCCAGCGGCAACAGGGCAGAAGAGATTCAAGAGCAGGCCCACGATCAGCGAAGAAACAAGCATGATGGCCAGACTGCCCAGAGCGAAGGTCAGTTTGGATTCATTGGCCAGCGCGACAAGGCCCTTCTTGTAGCAAAAAGTGATGCACAATTGAAACGCTACCGCGGCCAACCCCGCCCCTATGCCATAGGCGCAACTGTGCAGCAGCGTCCGTGTCTGTTTGGGCAAGCCTTCCAGGTAACGGGCAACCGAATATGTTTTCAAAATACAAGCAATGTTTGACCACTCCAGTAATCCGAATGTCTTAAGCGGACTCGGCCAGCTCGAGAATGATCGCGGCGATTTCCTCGTTTGCGGAAAGACTCGGCGCCAACGTGCCACGAAGTCGCAACAGCAATGCTTCCAGTTCCTGCATCGGAGCGTCAAATACAGTTTCCAAGGCCAGCGGCGAGACATCGCCGAAATCCTTGCAGAAGCTGTGTCCGCCCGAACCGGGGAACAACCGCAGGACAAGCGTAATGGTTTCGATCCACAATTTCATGTGTATTTTAGCGCGAGCCTGGGCGGGAGATTCGTTTGACTCGGTCAGGGAGTGGGGACTGACCAAATCGAGCAGGCGCTCATCCTTTTCCAGCAGCGACCACAAACTGGGCGCGAGCTCCTCTTCGGCCGCGGGCTGTTTGCCCAGCAGCCGCGCCAAACTGAGCGTCTCGTCCAGAATGACCGGCAGCTTGGTGCCGCCGTTGGCGAGCAAAACGCGCACCGCGATGACACCGAGCGAGAACAGATCGCAAGGCGAGCTGAGCAGGGGCCAAATCTCATAGGGGGATCTTGGAAAAACAGTGCCGACGACGCGCTTGAGGGAGGCCACCACAGGCTCGCCCAGTTTGGCGGGGACGGTTCGGAAGCGGGTTTCCCGGCTCTTGTTCGCGTCGGTTTCGGACTTGTAAACGTGGGCGAAGAATTCCACACGTTCGTCGGCCAAAGGCAGTTTAAACCAAAGCAAGTCATGCGAGTCCGCTGCCAAATAATCTTCGGCCACCAGCCTGCCGTCGAGCACCACGCCGTCGTTCTCGGTGGTGACACTCCGTATGAATACGCTGCCAACGCCGGTCGTATGGGCTGCCAATCCCTCGGGCAGAAATGGGGAAGGCTCAAATTGCCCCAAGCGAATAAAATACCGTTGTTCGGTGGATTTGATCTTCAGAGGATAGGCCTGCCCGGGTTTGACCAGCACGGATTTGGCCGCCCAGAAGGCCGGGAACACAGCGCTCACTTCCGGCAGCGAGACACGAAAGCTGGCGGGGAAAATGTTCAACAAGGGAAGCTGTTGCGCCTTGACGTAAGCCCGGACTTCCGCCAAGACGTCCCGCAAGAGAGAAAGCTTCAGAAAGAAGATTTCATTGAACCGATCAGACGGGCTGCCGGTGCCGTGGAGAAGGAAAGGCAGCCCCTGCGGGCGCGCGGACCATGATTCCAAGGCGGCATAGATGCTCTTGGGCAGCAGCCCCAGGCGGGGCGTGTTGGCGCCAATGTTGCCGCCGCCCCAGGGGCGTCCTTCCAGGATTTGCAGATAATCCTCCAACTCCAGCGGGTGGAACTGGGTGACTCGGAGCAAGCCGGCGCCCGGATTGAAAATCGTGGCGCCGCTGGCGCCGGAACTGAGTCGATTCAGGCCCTGCACGTGGGAATTGGAGGGCGCCTTTTCCGTGGTGGCCAGGAAAGTTTTGGTCCCTGTCGTAGTCGGATCAAAGAGGTACCGAAAAGGAGAAGTCGAGTACGGCGGCAGGCCCTGAGACACCAGCAAGGAGTCGTCTTGGCAGATTTTCCACGGCGTGGCCTCAGTCAATGCTAAACTCGTCCGTGTCTGGCCAGAGCGAGGCAGGATCAGCAATGGACTCGGATTGCGCCTCTCCATGCCAGTCGCCACGACTTCACGGGAAAGGAGGGTTTCAAAGAGAGCCTGCTCCGAACTCCAGCGCTCATCCAGGAAGTGATTGGAGAGTTGGTCGAGGGAGCCGGCCAGTTCCCAGTCTTTGAAGTCCAGAGTCTGGACCCAGATTTCCATCCACTGCAAGACCCGCTCCGCATGATCGCACAGAGCGCCCAAGTAAACACTGGCGCCGGGCAAGCTGCGCAAAAGTATGAACGAGCCGTAAGCGGGGTCCGGTTCTTCGCGGACCAGCACGCAAATAGTCAGGGGCGACGCCGGACCGACGGGATGAATGGGGGCAAAGGTGAATCCCGGCTGGGTTTGACCATGGCCCGCTTGTGGTTCGTTGTCCATCGGACGGTTCTTGTAGGCCAAAAGCAGACGCGTGGCAAAGCAATTCCATCGCCTTTGTCTTTGCCTGCATTTTGGCTTGACCCTGCCGCCGGCATGTTTTAGAAAGAGCCCAAGATGCGTAACACTTAACTTACTCCAATAACTGTATATGAAGTCAAAGCATTCGAAATCCTGGACGTTTCCCGTTCTATTCGCGGTGCTCTCGCTGATCGGCGCAGGATGCGGCACTCCTGCCCCTGCCGCGTGGAATCTGGATTTGACAAAGCAGACGCCCGCCTCCATCGATGTGGACATTGTCGGGGTCCAACCCAGCGATGAATCACAGTTGATGAACATGAAGGTCGATGACTGGTGGGCGCCGCCGCCCAATGATCTGATTCGGCGCGGCTACAAGGACATGTCGCTGACCAGCAATTTCGAGACGGGTGACAAATGGGCGGTGAGTCATGACGATCCGATCTGGAAGAAATGGTTCGGCGCCGGGGTCGATGAAATCATGGTGATCGCCAACCTGCCCCGGGTGCATGACAACTCCCCCAACGACCCGCGCCGCAAGTTCCTCAAGTTGACCAAGGGGGCTTGGAAGGACGCCACCAAGCAAACTCTGGAGATCCATATTCAGGACGATCGCGTGCGTGTGGTCACGGCGATGCAGGCCGGGAAGTGACCCTTGCGCGCGCGCTTTCGTTCCTCTGCGCCGGCCAGCCATCTTTGGCGTCTCCCGGCGGCGGCACCAAACCGAGCCAAAGTCGCTCAGGCCTTCCAGACGCCTCATGCCAACATTTGGTGATTTCGAGACCATTGACGATCCCATCGAAAGTCGGGAAGAAAGCCGCCATTTTACCCGCGTTTGGCAGGCGTGCAGAATCAGCGTCAAGGACGGCCGCCGCTATGCGGTGAAATGCTATATCCCGCGGCGCGGCCGCCGCGCCGAAGCGGCGTCGAAAGAGGCGCTGGAAGAGCATCGAAGCCTGGAATTCATCGAAGGCGTCAAACAAATTAAAAAGGTGGCCGCGGAGGGCCAGACGTGTCTGACTCCGATCTACGAGTTCGGCTTGACACCATCGGGCGATGGCGCGTGGTACGTGACCGATTTTTACGGTGATGCCACGCCCATTCTGCCGCGAACGCTTTGGTCCTATATTACGCGGGGAGGCAAAGTCGATGGCGCGGCGTTGCGGCATACCATTCATAGCATTGCGCTCGGTTGCGTGGCCTTGCAGCGGTCCCGCGGCTGTTCTCACGGCAACCTCAAAACCACCAACGTGTTTCGAGCGGGCAAGCCGCGCGCCTTGCGCAAGACCCCGCTGATTTTGGGCGACGCCTTTCCGATGGCGCCGCTGCAGTTGGCCCAACTGGATCCGCAGCACAAACTGGAAATTGGGGAACTGCTCGCAGCCACGATGGAGGCGCACGATCTCCGCGCCATCGGCGAATTGATTCTTCAATTGGTTGAAGTGCGGCTGATGACGCGCGAGGGAGACTATGACTATCCGATTATCCCTTCGCCGGCGTGGAACAGGCTGGGCAAGGACGGCGAGCGCTGGCGCCAACTCTGCAATCGGCTCTTGGATCCAAGCCTCTCGTTGGAAGCGCTGAACTTGGAGTCGCTCGAGAAGGAACTGCGTCCCGGATTCATCTCCCTTCACGCTCCGCTGCTTGCCGGCGCGGCCGTCCTGCTCTGTTTGGTTCTGGGAGGGGGATATTTTGGCTGGCGCTCCTTCGAGAAATGGAAAGAGGGGCAAAAACAGGAGCGTTACGGTAAATACATGGATGGAGCCAAACAGGAGATGGATGCAAGTAAGACCGACCCAACCAAAATTGTTGGAGCACTGAATCTGGTGGAGGATGCGTTGCGGTTGCGACCATCCGACCCTGATGCGACCAAACTCAAGAATGAAGTGATCGCTCAAGAGAACGACCTTTTCGACGCGGCATTTAGGGCAGGCACGAACAATCTGACGCGCGGGGATTATACGAACGCGTTGGCGCAGGCGGAGATTGCCCTGAAACTCAGGCGCGGCGAGAAGGACGCCACGAAATTGCACGACGACGCTCAAGCGGGATTGAATCGGAGGCAACAGGAACTCCAGAATGAAGCTGCTTACAAAGCGGCCATGCAGGATGGGGGCGGGTACTTGGCGCGCGGCGATTATACGAATGCGTTGGCGCAAGCGGAAATGGCGCTGAGGCTCAGGCGCAGCGACAAGGACGCCACGAAATTGCACGACGATGCACAAGCGGGATTGAATCGGAGGCAACAGGAACTCCAGAATGAAGCCACTTACAAAGCGGCCATGGAAGATGGGGGCGGGTACTTGGCGCG
>PLIU01000470.1 GCA_003140095.1 Verrucomicrobiales bacterium
ACGTTGCCGACGACGCCTTTGACTGGGCCGTCCTTGCTGTGAATAATGACGCGCTGGGCCTTGGTGATGGCGGGATCGATGCCGCCCATTTTGCGGACATAGATGAAGCCCTGCTTGTTGATATAATTGACAACCATCGAGATTTCGTCGGCGTGGGCGGCCAGCATCAGGCGCGGGGAGCCGCCTTTGTTCAAGACGGCCACGGCGTTGCCGTAGGCGTCGCTGAAAGTTTCGTCGGCGAAAGGGGTGACGTAATCGAGCCAGACGCGCTGGCCGCGGGCCTCATGGCCAGAGGGGCTGGGAGTGTTGACCAGACGTTCCAGGAATTGAACTGATTCATCGCGCATGGGGGCATACTAGTGGGGTGAGATTTTATTGTCGATACTTCCGTTGCCGTGTCCAAACTTTTTCGTTTACTGCGCCTCGGCCGGCTCGGCGGGCGGCGGGTCAACGGCGGGCTGGCCATCGGCGGTGCGAAGGGACCAGCCGCCAGGGGCCAGTTCCAAGGTCAGCGCGCCGTTGTCGCGGCCATACACCACGCGCGCGGCCCGCCGGCCAAGCCGCTGGCGCAATTTGGCCGGGGCGCGGCGCGTGGCGGGAAAGGCGGCGTCGGCAATCACAACGACGCGCGGGCGCAACAGGTCCAGCAACGGTTCGCAAAGGGGTTCGTCGCGCGCCGGCAGACCGGCGACGACGAATTCCGCGCGCAAGTCCGGGTGTCGTCGCATGAGCGCTTCCTGGCCGTCGCGGCCCAGGGCCGGCAGCAGCAGGACGGAATGGCCGTTGAACGCGCGCTGCAAGACCATCGCGTTGTCATCGGCTTGGGTGAATTGATCCGCTGGGCCGGGATGCAGCACGGCCCAGCCATCGATGGAATCGCCGTCACGCACGGCGCGCCAGCCCTGGGTTTGGCGCAACTCCCGCAGCAGATCGCGAAAGGCCGCCGAGCGGTCTTGGGCCGCGCCGGTAAAAATGCCCGCGGCGGGAAAATTGGACAGGGTAAGCCTGGCGCCGCCGAAATACTCCAAACGCCCGACGGCCAGGCACAGGCCCGCCAGATGATTGACGCCCTGCGCGCATAGAAACGGCGTGAGGAATTCGCGGGCGGATGGCTCATTGCCGCAGTCAATAAGAAGCTTGCCCTCCCATGCGGGTGCGGCCGCGAAAACCACCGGGGCGCCGTTGACGGGCAAGAGTTGAAGGCGCGCGGTTCGCCAGCCGAGCGCCCAATGAATGGCCCCGCCCAGACCAATTGCCAGCAGGACGGCGGAGACGGCCCATTTGTGCCGGGAACGGAAAATCCAGCCGGTGGCCAACAACAAAAAAACCGCGTAATAAAAAACACAGGCAGCCGCCGACGGGGCGGCGACGTTGGCGTGGCCGGCCGGCCATTGCGCGGCACAACGGCTGAACCAAGTAATGAATTTCATCAAGGCCCAGGTCGTGTTGTTGAAGAGACCGGCCAGGCCGGGCAGCCAGGCGCCGGTGAGCAGGCTGCCCATGCCGCTCATCAGCGCCAGCGCCGTCGCGGGCACGACCACGCAATTGGCCGGGACGCTGACGGGCGTAAAGAGGTGGAAGTAATACGCCGCCAGCGGAATGGAGCCAATCCACGCGGCAATGGAGATGGCCAAAGTGTCCACGGCGTAGGCGGCGGGGGTGTAAAGCGAAGCAGGCCAGCGCGGTTGCAACGTGTCGGGCAAAAACGGATCGCCTCGGAACAGCCAGGCGCGCAACCTCCTTTGCACCGGCGGCAGGATGACGCCAAGGCACAGCACGACCATGAACGAAAGCTGAAATCCAGGCTGAAAAAGTTGCGCCGGTTCCCACAAGAGAACGATGATGGCCGCCGCGAACAGGGAATTGATCAGATCGACCGGACGCCGGCACGCCCAGCCGAGAATGACGACGCTGGCCATGATCGCGGCGCGCACGGCCGAGGCCGGCCAGCCGGTCAGCCCGGCGTAAAACCAAAGCGTCGGCAGGACCAGCGCGCCGCAGAGCGCACGGGGCAGGCGCAGCAACCGGAGCAACCCAAGGCCAATTCCCGCCAGCAGCCCGATGCGCAGGCCGTCCACGGCAAAAATGTGATAGGTGCCCGCGCGCAGGAACGGTTCCTCCACCGAGCCGGTCAGCGGCGCCTTCCAATCCAGCAACAGCGTCCAGGTCAGGCGCAGCGATTCGTCCTCTTCGGGCAGGCCCAAGGCCAGAGTCTGCATGGCCCATTGGCGGAAGCGTTCCGAGAAGGGCAATGCCGCCGCCGGCGTTTTCCAGTCGCCCGGCCCTGAGGTCTGCAATTGAAAAAAGACGCCCTCCCGGCTGTAAAACGCGCGCGGATTAAACATGCCCTCGGCAATCGGGCCGCGCGGCGGTTGAATCAGGCCCGCCACCTCCACCTTCTGGCCCTCGAAGACGTTGGCGGGCAAAATCCCCGGAGTCCCTGCGAGCACCCGGCCTGCGGCCGGCTGCCAGACGCCATTGGATAAAATCTCCTTCGCCTCAAGGATCGCGGACGAATGCCAAAATTCGCGCTGGTCCCGCTGGAAAATTCGCTGGGAAGGCGGCGCCTGAATAACGCCGCGCAACGTCACAAACCGCGGCTGTTCGCCGAGGAGCGAACGCAAGTCGCGGGGCGAAAGGATGGCGTCATGCCAGCAGGCATCGGTCCATCCAGTCAAAAATAAAAGCAAGACCAGCAGCCAGGCGCGGCCGCGCTCCCAAGGCAGCGCCGCCGACACCACCGCAAACGATGCTCCGAACAATAGCGGCAAGGCCGGACGAACCCATTCGCCGCACAGAACGCCGCCGATCAATAAACACGCCACCGGCAGCAGCGGACGTTTCATAAGTTTACGCGGCGGCGCGCCACCGGCGGAAGCTCCAGATGGCCAGCAAACCAAAGGCCGAGCCGCTGGTATCCAACAGGACATCCTGGACGGCCGGCTGGCGGGTGGGAACAAAGCTTTGATGGAATTCGTCCGACGAGGCGTAGAGCATGCAGCACAAAAGCGCGAGCCAGTATTGCCGTTTTGCAGGAAACGAGGCGAAGGCCGGATCAAAATGAAGGGCGCGCCAGGCCAGAACACCCAAGATGGTATATTCGACAAAATGGGCCGTCTTGCGGACGGCGTGATGGATAAGGTCGAATTGTTCCTCGGTGATGGCCGGAAAGAGCCAGTGCAGGAGCGGACGGAAATAGTGCGAGGTATGAGAGGGTGCTCCGAGCTGGGTGGACGCGCAAAAAATGACGATCGTCCAGAGGATCAGAGGGAGCCAGTATTTGAGCAGTCGGCCAGACACTGCTGAAAGGAACAACGTTCAACCCTCAAAAGCAACAGGAAAAATGGGCCAATGCCGGCATCCAAGGACGATCGCGCTCCGGAAGAAGTCACGTTTCTTCCTTGCCGGAACGTCGCGTTTGGCCTCTTCAGCTCGTCACGGAACGAGTCCCATCAGAACCGCCTGCGCCTCTTGTTCTGTGTTGAGGACACTTCTGAGTTCGGCTTGGGCGGCTTCCAGCTTGGCTTGTTTGTCTTTCCGGGCGGCGCGGTATTTGGCGAGCGCATCTTTGATTTGCGCAACAGGCGCGTTATCCGCAATCGCCTTCTGCAATGCTTTCTGTTCGTCGCTGGCTGGCGGCCCAAAGGCACGCCCTCCTCCTGGACCTCCTGGACCACCAGGACCACCTTCTGGTCCGCCCGGTCCACCCGGTCCACCTGGCCCGCGCATGCCCATGCCGCCAGCCATGTCGGCCTCCCGGCGCGTTTCCATCACTTTTTGAACCAGCGGTTGAATCGCGGACCATTCAGCGTCGTTGGTGAAGTTGAGGTTTTTTCGGATGTGGTCCATCATGCGTTGTCGGAATTGGGCAGGGTCGAAGTCGCCTCCCGGCCGGTCGTCGCCGGGCCCGCCAGGGCCGCCATTGCCCGGACCACCAGGACCGCCGCGGTTGTCATCCTGGGCGAGCAGACTTCCGCCGGCCAGGCACAGGGCGGCGACCACCCCAAAAACTGCTAATGTCGATTTAAGTTTCATGCATCATTCTCCTCATATTGTGTTCTAATTTTTTCATAGTGCTTATGCTCTTGTTACTGATACAAAAGCCGGGCCACACGGCCAAGCCTGTTTTTGTTTTTGCTCTCATGCATATCAATAGACCACCCGAGTGTTAAGCCATGATTGGCGAAACGCGGGAAAATTGTTAAGCCCGCGTTAATTTTGCGGATTATTTCGTGCGGCGAGGAAATCAGAGGGTAGTCTTTGCCTTTGAGGTTTGTATTTCGTTGTGGGACAACGTTCAGAAAGGATGCTCATGGGCAGCTCCTTTTACGGCAAAGTTCTCTCTCTAAGCCCGATCAGGAACGGGGCTTGCCTGCGAAAGAGTGAGCGAAAACTGAGATAATAGTTGAAATTCACTGAAAGCCCTTTATTATTGGGCAAAAGAAGAGCAAATTGCCGCAACTTCTTTAGGCTGGATGACTCCGTAGATTGCCGGGGATCATCAGAAGTTGTTCAAATCCGACTGCAGTCCCTGCAACATTTTCTGAATATGAAGGCATTTGAAATGAAAGTGGGGCGCGAAAGCAAAGGGGCGCCAGTTTACATCCATCGTGCTGATGAAGAAATGGCCATGAAGGCCGTCTGCCGCAGCCGGTCGGCGTTTACGCTTATTGAACTGCTGGTGGTGGTGGCGATCATCGCGATCCTGGCCGCGCTCTTGATGCCGGCGCTGTCGCGGGCCAAGGCCGAAGGACAGCGCACGTGTTGCTTGAACAACCTCCGGCAGATCGGCGTGTTCATGCAGATGTACACCGACGATTACAGGGATACTTTTCCCGCGCACCGAAACCAGGGACTCGACACCAGCGACGCTGAGCCATCGCTGACCAATTGGTGGGGCGCCAACGTTGTGACCTACGGCGGCGGCCGCAGCAACTTGTTCCACGACCCCGCCATCACCGGGAAAATGCTGGAAAATGGGACGGCCTGGCAATGGAACTTCGACTGCAACTTGGTGGGCTATGGTTACAATGGGTTCTTTCTCGGACACCATCCCTACGGCGACTGGGAACTTAGTGTAGGAGGGATCGATTTCTCGGGGGGCGACTCCTTCAAAAGGAGCGGGATCGTCTGCCCTTCTGACAGCCTGGTCATTGGTGACAAGGAACCTTATGGAGACCCGCCCTCGTGGAGTTGCAGCCTCTGGTGGGAGGACGCCTGCATGATCCCGGCGGTAGTGGAGCACAGCGGGTTTCCTGACTACGAAGGGGTCGAGCCCAACCGTCACCTCGGCATGGCGGTGATGTCGTTTAACGACGGCCATTCCGAGTGGCGCAAGAGCAATCTGATCAACCCCCCGGCGAATCCGTTTGACGGAAGCGTTGAGTCGCTCATCAATTCCCGATATTGGGATCCGCTGCAAAGAGCCGGAAAGCGTTAGCGGGTGACCGAGAATGGCGGCGTCCGAATTGATGCTGAATGCCGGTCGTGGAATTGCGGTTCTTGCCTCGTGCGTGTTCTGAAGGAGGCGAGCGTTGGAAGCGGCCATATATTCCTGCCAGTCGCAAGCCAACGGCCTGCTATTCCGCGGATTGTTTTACCGCTGGCCGTACGCCGGGTTTCGAATAGTGAACTGTGCCGCCTCCACCAGACCGCCGTCCGTTCCTGAAGCAAGACACCGCAACCGCAAGGTCCTGCTGTTTTTGGGAAAATCCTCCACGGCCCAACCTTGGAACCGATTCCAAGAATCCACCGTGGTCAGACACTCGCTGGCGTTCGTGCCTTGCCCATGCTCGTCGCCCACGACCAGGAGCTTAAGAAGGAGTTCGCCCGTGGGCGGCAGGTTGCTTCTGGCGGTGACGATGAAGAGGCAGGTTTTACGATCACTAGACATGTGCAAACTAGCACTGCCGACAGGCAGCCATTTGGAGCGTAACGACCAAGGCAACTTGGAGGACAGCCACTCCGGCGTGATTCGGCCCAAAAACCGCTGAGCCGGCTTGCCGTCGAGGAAGGTGCAAGAGAGTTCTTTGGCAACGACCACCTCATGAATCCTCAAACAGGATCCGTCGGCCAGGCGCTCTTCCGGGCTGGCCGTCTCCGCGTGGAAAACACAAACGAGTGCGATGAGGACGCCAAGTGCCAAACTCGCCGCCATCATTCGCATTGTTCGCGTCTTCATTTTTTCTCAATGGAACCCTATATAAGAATCCAGGCTTGCACAAGCGCCCTCACGCGGCCTTTGACGGTGTGAAATATGCGGGCTAATGATTCGGGTCAAAGCCTCACGGTGAGAGCGCCGGTCGGTAAGAGCGTTGCGGGGCGTTGGTGACGGAGTCGGTGGTGTTGAGTGGCGCGCCGGTGGCGCTGACGGGGCGGCGTCGTATTTTTCATCTCGAATTTTCTCGAATTTTCTGGAGCAAGTTGTAGTGTGCCGCGCGTTATCCTTGGTCCCCGGCGGATGCCTCCCGCTGCTTCTTGCTCGTGGCGGCAAGAGGCCGGCCGGATTGTAGGCCGCGTGCCCTCACGCGGCGGTCCTGCTGAGTCATGGCGCGCCGTGGCTCTTTTCCCTTTTTCCTCGCCCTTTCATCGCTCATTTTGTATGTCTGTTTACCAGTCATCGTGTAATATGCATCACATATTCAGAGATTGCAACGTATTTCGCAAAATATTTTTGCCCCCCCAGCACTTCCGCTGTGCCATGCGTCTGGACGGCTCTCACCCATCGCGGACGATTCCACGAATGAAAACGCAGCCTCGCATCGGACCGCGAAGATTGTTTGAAGAGCGCAGGAAAGACCG
>PLIU01000099.1 GCA_003140095.1 Verrucomicrobiales bacterium
CCGGCCAAGTCACCGGCCAAGTCGCAATGCAGATTCTCCGGTTCTGTGAGCAACCGCGTAAGGCCGGCGAAATTCAGTCGCTCGTTGGCGTCAAACACCGCCAGACATTCCGCGAAAATTATCTCAACGCGCTTATCGGCAAGGGCTGGCTTGAGCGAACGATTCCAGACAAACCACAAAGCCGCTTGCAGCGTTATCAGACCACGGATGAAGGGAAGAAGTGGTTGCAAGGCGCGACCAACCGAACCCCAACCTCATAGATCAGAAGTTGCAAACGGACACCAAACGGATTAAAAAC
This sequence comes from Verrucomicrobiales bacterium, assembly GCA_003140095.1. Classification (GTDB taxonomy): domain Bacteria; phylum Verrucomicrobiota; class Verrucomicrobiia; order Limisphaerales; family Palsa-1400; genus Palsa-1400. The sequence goes on from PLIU01000099.1 coordinate 299, forward strand.
GATAGGAACGGATAAGACCGATTTTGCTTGAATAGCCAATAAAATCAGGCATATTTGGGGTGCAACGGCGGGGAAAAATGGCCGATTCCGACCCTCGCCTCCAAACCTAACCGTGTGTGCGGCAATGGTTTGTGAAGCTTCCACAAACGAGTGCCAGCGGAAGTGCCAGCAGGATTTAACTCTGGCCTGCCCTGCTTAACTCCCACCTGCTCCCTACCGGAGTCGAGATCAACTGTCGTAACCTCATCGCTGTGAACACAGTAATGAGACAACGATACCGGCTCTACCGCCGCAAAAAAGGCGGACGCTACTACATTCACGATGACGTGACCGGCAAGCAGGACAGCTTGCACACCACTGACCGCGCCACGGCCCTGCGGTTGTTCCATTCGCGCGGCGAAGCGGAGCAGCAGCCCGCCGTAAACCTGCAAATCGCCCGCGCCTATCTCGCGGCCAGCGACCCGCAGATTGCCAGCCGCAACTGGCAGTTCGTTATGGAGGAAATGGTCAAACTCAAAAAAGGCGAAACCCAGCATCGCTGGCAGACCGCCATTAAGGACAAGGCGTTCAACCTAATCAGGCACCTGCCGGTTTTGGAAACGAGGCCAGAAAACTTTCTGCGCGCGCTCGAAATCGGAAAAGTTTCGACCAACGTCTATTTGCGGCGCATCCACAACTTCGCCCTGGACATGACCTGGCTGCCGTGGCCGGTCATCGTAAAACGCCAGTGGCCGAAAGTTCAGTTCAAGGACAAGCGCGCCATCACCTGGGAGGAACACCAAGCCATAGTCGCCCGCGAACTGAATCCTGAACGTAAAGCATTCTATAAACTGGCGTGGCATCTGGGCGCGTCGCAGTCCGATCTGGCGTGCCTCGAAACTGAAAACATTGATTGGGAACACAACGTCATCAGTTTCGCGCGCAAAAAGACAGGCTCGATTGCCATAATGCGTTTCGATGACGAAGTGGCGGAAATCTTCCGGGATTTGCCGGGGAGAGGTCCGCTCTTTCCGTATCTGCGCACGGTTCGTTCCGGCGACCGGGCCACGGAATTTCACCAACGATGCGTGGCCTTGGGTATCAAAGGTGTCACGTTGCATTCGTATCGGTATGCGTGGGCGGAACGCGCGAAAAAAGCCGGTTATCCCGAACGGTTTGCGCAGGAGGCGTTGGGACACAACAGCAAGGCCATTCATCGCGCTTACGCGCGTAATGCACAGGTGGAACTGCCGCCGTTGAGCGAATTTGAACGGATGCGCAGCAAGTTCGGGGAAATGTCCAAGACCCTTGAGCCAGTGATGGCCAAGGCATAACCGGCGGAAATCACATGAACTTGAATCCTGCCACAGTGCTCAACCCCGTGTTCCAGTTTCTCGATTGGATCATCGCAGAATGGGGAGTTTATCTTTTTCTCGCGTTCTCATGGCTGTCGGTGTTGGTCCTGGCCTGGGTGTTCAGCGGCGGGTTGCTCCGGAAATTCCCCAATCAACCGCACGTCAGGGCCGGCATCGGCATTTTCATTCAGCCACACTCACCACCACCACCGCCGATCATCATCCAAGAATCCGATTTGTCGGATGAGGACATGGATTGAAAGAAACCAAAGGAGGCGGGCGAATGGCGGTGTCGGTGCAAGTGAGCTTGGCAACGGGACGAAACGACGGTAGATTCACAGAGGTGAATGAAGCGATTGACATCCGGTTGATTGAAGGTCGTCAACGCTCCGAGGACCTGCGGCGGTTGGCGGCGGGCGAAGTCACGCCGGAACAATTGCAACGGGAAAACGCCATCGTTCAATCCGCCGCCGACATTCTGAAAGTGGATTTCTCACCGAAAGGAACTGACGAACAATGGGCGCGGATTATATCAGACCTCGAACGGGATTAGAGGCATTTCAGGCGGTGCTGGCGCAGCGCGACGCTGAAGGCCAGCCGTTCATCATTGTGAGGGGAGGTCGTGGATTTGGGGTCGCCGCGCCGCCGGTCGCAACTGCGTAACGGACGCGTCCGTTTTATTTCGTTGGCGCCGCCAGTTGCCCATTCAATTGCGCCTGCCGCGCCCGCTTGCGCGCGTTTTGGATGCGCCAGTGCCGGTGGATGGCCGCCGCGACTTTATCCAGCCAGGTCTCGTCGGCAATGTTGCGCGCGAGGGTTTCGCGCGAAAATTTCTTCACGCAATAACGCTGCGGATGGCCGAGTGGTTTGAGCAGGCCCGCCCGCATGAGCAGCGGAATGTTATGGGTGCCGATGCCCAGCGCCTCGGCCACTTTCTCCTTGGTCATGAAGACGGCAAATTTTTCCAGTGCCTGGATTCTTTTTGGTGGATCGGGATTCATATACTTTTCGTGGTTATCGTGATGGCGACAGAAGCAAGAAAGGTGTTCAACGTGGCGGCATGACGCTGGTCCGCCGCCTTTACAAATTTCAATTCATACTTTTGCAGGGCACGCTCGATGGCCGTAAGTCCGCTACCCAGCACGACGACCTCCGCCAGGGCAAAGCGGATCAACATCTTTTCGGGCGGGGCGTCCGGCTCTTTTTCCAACCTTGGATTGGGAACGCGCTCAGCGTACAGGAATTGTGCATAAGGCAGCAAATAGCTGGTGCCATCGCCGGCAAAGACATCCAAGGCGGCCGTCTGGGCGTCACTGCGAAAGCAGGGATTGTCCCGCGGGCTAGAGGCTGATGTGGCGGGTGGATTCTCGTTGGTGTTGAAGTGGTTCGATTTCATGGATGTTTCTTTTGGTTGAAAGTGCTTGCGTACTGCGTTGGCGGAACTGTTTCAGGAAATGGTTGCCCCGCTGCAAAATAGTCTGGAGGAAGTCGCGTTGATGCCGGGCGGGCATGGCTTCAATGGCCGCCAGACGCGCGCTAGAACGGGTGACGTGCGAACGAAGCAAATCGCTATCGTCCGTGAAAATCTGACAGCGTTCGCGTCCGCGCGAGATGCTGACGTAAAATTGTTCCTGATTGATGGCGCGCAGCGAGCGTGACGATGCCACAACCAGGACTTCATCCACCGTCTTGCCCTGGGCGGCGTGCGACGTGACGGCGTAGCCGTGCGTGAAAGTGCGGTAATTTTCGGGAATCACCCGGCCATCGGCCAGCAAAACAGAATCGCCTTGAACGGCTTTGACCTCGACCAACTCACCGTTGACGAATTTCTTTTGCCAATTTGATTGCAACAACAGCTTGTCACCAGCGGCCACTTTCAAATCCCGTTTCTCACCCACATCAAAGCAGGCAGACAAGGCGGCGCCCTGACCCAATTGGAAAAGCACTTCCGAACCATCGGGACATCGCAGCTTCAGAGAATTGTTTTCCACGGCGACCACCGCCACCGTTTCGTCTTTGTCAAAACCGTGTGCTGTCCGGTGAAAATGAATTGCCATGCCGGGACGGTATTGCCGCGCATCGCGCTTTTGCGCTTCCGTCCATGACAGCGAATCAAAAACTTGAAGGTCCTTTTCCTCAGCGGGCAGCCGACCGGAGACTTTTAAAGCCATGCGAACTTTCTCCGTCACGGCC
>PLIU01000323.1 GCA_003140095.1 Verrucomicrobiales bacterium
GTGGCGGTGGGCGAAGAACCGGACACGTTGGAAGAAGTCTATGAGCCGTTTCTGATCATGGAAGGCTACCTCAACCGCACCTCCCAAGGCCGCGTCGCGACTGAATTGAGCTACAAAAACTGGGCCTGAAATTGGGCGGCGGAAGGCAGGGCGGGGCTTTTGTAGCAATTTTCACTTTTACGATTCCAAAACGCGAAAGGGCAAAGCGCAAAATAAGCCTGATGGGGCGAGGTTCCGGGCAGAACCAACCCTAGGGCGCCAACGAACCTGCGATAAAGGTTATTTATTTTCAAAATAAGGGAATATTTTTATTAAAATAATCCTGGCGGCGGCGTGTGTTATGTGTTAACTTACTTGATAGAGGTTTCGTGAAGGGATTGACAGGGGGTATGCCGGCATAGCGGCATAGATGGATAATTTCGCGTATTTCCGGGGTATTCCGAAATTTTCGAGGAATTTCGAGGAATCGGCCAAAAAAAGTCGGGGTAATTTTGAATGGGAGATTGCTTGCCGTCAGCGCTCTGCTCCGAAATACGTTCCCTTTTTCTTGATGGAGCCTGTCACCGCCTCATTGCTTGCCCGTTTGGCGCGCGGCGAGGGCGAGTCTTTCCAGCTTGCCGCGCAACAGGCCGTTGTTGGCGATCATCCGGTACTGGCCGCCGCCCGGCAGAGGACGATGCCAAAATTCCCCTCCCGCGCATTCCAGAATCAATCCCCCGGCGGCGATGTCCCAGAGCGAGACGCCGGATTCGATGTAGGCATCGAAGCGGCCGCTGGCCACATAAGTGAGCGAAAGGGCCGCCGCGCCCATCATGCGGATTTTGCGCACGCGGCGGACCAGGGCGTTGAAAACGGGGAGATTTTCGTCGAGGCTGGCCTCGGTTTTGGAAAAGCCGATGGCCACAATGGCTTCCGCCAGCTTGCCCCTGCGGCTGGCGTGAATGACTTTCCCGTTCAAGCGGGCCGGCTCGCCGCGCGCCGCCGTCCAAAGCTCGTCGCAAAACGGATCATAGACCACGCCCACGACCGTGGAGTATTCCTCTCTTTCCCCTCGCTGCTGCAAGGCGATGGAAACACAGGCGTGCGGCACGCCGTAAGTGAAGTTGACGGTGCCGTCGATCGGATCCACCACCCAGCGCCAGGGCGCCCCGGCCCGGCCGGCCACGCCTTCCTCGCCCAGGACGGCGGATTCCGGAAAAGAGCGCAACAAGATTTTTTCGATCAGTTTCTGGCAACGGACATCGAGTTCCAGCTTGATGTCACGTTGGGATTGTGAGTTGATTTTCTTATGTGCGCCTTTCTGGCTGCGCATCAGGCGGCCGGCGGCGCGGGCGGCGGTCGCGGCGCAGTCCAAGGCGGGTTGAGACGGAACTTTCACTTCAGTTCCTGGACGTCCAGCTTGTAGGAAAAATTGTCAAAATAAATATTTCCTCCCTCCCACTCCAATTCGCCGCGTTGAAAATCGACGTCATCGGAGCGCATGCTTTTCTTGGGCGGGTCCAATGTCATGCTATGGTCGCAGTTGGCCGCCATGCGGTAGTAATCCAGGCCGCCGAAATAGAAGTCGTGCAATTCCCGCCGTTCCCCGTCGGTCAGGGCGGTGCCATAGCGCGTGGCAAAAATTCCCGCCCAAGGGTCCACCGGCACCCATCCGTAAGGCGCCAGGTAAATTTCCGTCCAGTCGTGAATGTCCTTGCCGCCGGGAAAAGTGTTCCAGCCGCTCTGCCAGCGCGCGGGGATGCCCTGCGACCGGCACAGAGTGATGAACAGCAACGCCTCCTGCCCGCAATCGCCGTATCGGTGAGTGAGGCAATAATCACTGATGTTGGTCAGCGTCGAATACTCCCGCGCGAAACTGTAGAGGATATTGCCGCCGATCCAATCGTAAAAGGCCTTGGCTTGCAGCATGGGGTTGGTTTCGGCGCCGACGATTTCCCGCGCCAATTTCCTTATTTTGCCGGTAAAAACGACGTGCGGGGCCTCGGCCACAAAACTCGCCAGCGCCGGATCGCTCAAATCCGGCCGGCCAATCGCTTCCGGTTTGAGATCGAAGAACACGCCGCGCGCGTTGTAGTTGTAGGTGATCTCGAATTGGGTGGGATGCTCCCCGGTGACACGTTGCTGCATGAAGACCGAACGGATGGGGCTGGTCGCCGGCGCCAAACTGTCAACGGGCGGGGAACTGCCCACCAATTTGAACTCATCCTGGAATGGGTACTGCCGCGGAATTGGGAGCCAGGCGCGAATGACGGCACCCCGCGGCGCCACATTCGACGCGGTAACGGTCATCGAGCAGAGGAAGTGATGCGGCAACACGTAGGGCGTGCCCTCTTTCCGCGTGGCCTCCTTGATCGCCCGGCAAATCTCCAGCCGCCGCTTCTGCTCCGGCGCGTCATCCTTCCCGTTGATCCGCCGGCTCTTCATCTCCGGATGGCGGAAGTACAGGTTGCTGACGCTGACATCCAAATAAAAGATTTGACCATCAATGCTTCTGGCGTCGAACCATCCCTCGGCCAGCCACTGCTCGAATTCCGGGCGAGTGGCGTCTTTGAGGGAAGCGGTCAATTTCTGGAAAAGCTCTTGGCGGGTCAGCGAGTAATCATGCTGGATGCGTTTGAGCACGTCGCGCTGGAATTCCAATTGTTTCTGGTCCGTCGGGGACAGACCGGCCGCCTGCAGCGCCTGAGTCAGCGCTTCCGCCGCGCCTTTGAAATCGCCGCTTTCACGCAACTCGGCGGCGCGGTTGAGCATGTCTGTGGCCGGTGATCGGGCACGGGCGGACGGACAGATCATGGCGAGGAGCAACCAGGTCACAATGGCCAGCCAATGGTATGGTCCGGCATAATGGGTCATAAGGCCTTGGTCATTTCCTCATCGTCCGCAAAGAGATACTCCAAGTCGGCTCGCGAGAGGTTGCGGGCAAAGCCTTGTTCGCCCAAAACGTCGGCGATGGTCTTGGCCTTGCGCTGTTGCAATTCCCAGATTTTTTCTTCCACCGTCCCCGGCGCGATCAAGCGATAGGCGTTGACGGTCACGGTCTGGCCGATGCGGTGGGAGCGATCGATGGCCTGCGCTTCCACGGCCGGATTCCACCAGGGATCGTAGAGGACGACGTTGCTGGCGGTGGTCAGGTTGAGGCCCGTGCCGGCGGCGCGCAAACTGAGCAGGAAAACGCCGCCGTGGGCGTCGTCCTGAAAGGCCTGCGTGACTTCCTGCCGATTCTTGGTCTCGCCGGTCAAAATGTGCGTGTGGATTTGCAAGGCGGCGCATTCCCGCTCCAGGATGCGGAGCATCTGGACAAATTGGCTGAAGAGCAAAACTTTGTGGTTCTCGGCCAGCAAGGGCTCCAGCAACTCAAAGAGCGTTTCGGTCTTGCCCGAGGCGGCGTCGTTGCCGACCAGGTGCGGATGGCAGCAAATCTGGCGCAAGCGCGTCAAGGCGGCCAGGACGTGAATGGTGCTGCCTTTGATCCCGCGTTCGGCCACCGTATTCATGACCTGTTCCCGGCTGCGGCGCAATTCGGCCAGGTAGAGTTTCCGTTGCGCTTCCCCCAACTCGCAATCACGCCTTTGCTCGATGCGCGCGGGCAAATCGCGCGCGACCTCGGTTTTGAGGCGGCGCAGCAGCAATGGCCGCAGTTTGGCCGAGAGGCGGCGGCGGGCGATGCGCTGCGCGTCGCCAGCGTCGTCGCCGGGCAGTTCGTATTTTTCGCGGAATTTCTGCTGCGTTCCCAAATGGCCCGGCTGGATGAAATCGACGATACTCCAGAGGTCCAGCAGCCGGTTTTCCAACGGCGTGCCTGTCAGCGCCAGGCGCTGGTCGGCCTGCAATTGTTTGACCGAAAGGGTGACTTGCGCGTCGGGATTCTTGATGAACTGGGCCTCATCCAGAACCACGGCGCGGAAGGAGAACCTCTGCAAAGCCTCCAGGTCCCGCCGCAGCAAGGCGTAATTGGTGACGATCAAATCGTGTTCGGGAATAGTGCGGCGGAGATTATGCCTGGCCGCGCCGCTCTCCAGCACCAGCACTTTCAGCTCCGGTGTGAAGCGCTGGGATTCCCGGCGCCAATTGTGCAAGACCGACGCCGGGCAGATCACCAGCGCTGGTCTGCAGTCCGGCAGCGTTTGCTTTAACCACGCCAGCCATACCAGCGTTTGCAATGTTTTGCCCAAGCCCATGTCGTCCGCCAGGATGCCCCCCAATTTGTGCCGCGTCAGGTGGCACAGGAAATGGAAGCCGCTCTGTTGGTAAGGGCGAAGCTCCGCGTTGATGGAGGCGGGCAGCGGCGTCACCGGGATGCCGCTAAATTCAGCCAGACGCTTGCGCCAAGCCTGCGCCTCCGGCGCATCGCCGAAACGGCTCAGCCCCGTTGCATCCATGTGCGCCGCCTGTTCCAAGCCCAGCTTTTGCGGCACAGGGACCAGCCCATCCAATCCCAGATCGGCCATCGCCTCGTGCGCCGCTTGCACGGCCGCCGCGTCTAATTCCAGCCAGCCGGCATCGGGCAATTTGATGAACCGCCCTGTGGCCGCTTGCAATTGGAGCAGGTCGGACGGCGTCAATTTGAGTCCTTCGGCTTCCCATGCCGATGAAACGGAGAACCAATCGATGCCGCTGGCGTGGACCATCAATCGCGGGCGCAACGGGTGGGGCGAGAGGAACAAACGATGGAACGCCGGGTTGCCCAGGTATTCGGCCGCCTCGGGCCGGTCCGGCCAGGCTGCCGCCAGTTGAGCCAGAAAATTATCACTGGCATCGCCCACCCACAAGCCAGGTTCGGGCGTGAACCAGTCCAAGAGACAGAGCCACTGGATGGCTTTTTCCAGGCGCGGGTCGTCCAGAATGCTCGGTTTTCCGCTCAGGTCCAGACGCGGCTCGTCGGCTTCCCAGTCCTGTCCGTTCCAGTGCCAGAGACGGCCGTCGTCCTGGCTCTGCGCCGCCAGACGCAATCGCACCACATCGTCCACCAACTCGAAGATAAACCGCGGTTGGGCTTGGTGAACGACGCAGAGTTGCTCCCAGCGCACGTCGTTAGCCGCTTGGGTCTTGCGCAACTTGGTCAAAAGACGGTAGCTCAATTTGCTGACCGGCAGCGCTTTTTGTTCCACCCAGCCATTGAGCAACTCATCCGGCGGCGCGCTGCGCAGCATGTAAAAAGCGCTCCCCACCAGCGCGATGGCCGGACGGCCCGCAAAAAATAGCACCTCGCTCAAGGAATGCCGGCCGCCTCCCGGCAGCGTCAATTGGTGTGTGAAACACAGCTCGTTTTGAACCGATTCCAAATGCGGCTGCAACTGCGCCAATTGCCCGTCAAAGACGATGGGGGCGTCGGACTGGGCCATGCGCAGCCGGCCCTTGTCGCCCCATCGTACCAGCCATTGCAGCAACTCCGGCCCGCTCAAGAAGAGTGACTCCCACAAGCCTTCCGGGTCGGCGTGCGTGTCCGCAAGCCATAGGATAAATTGCCAATCTTGGAAGGAAAAGAGTTCCCGCTCGTGCGCCGAGCGGGAAGCCAAATCGACCACCTCGGCCACCGTCCTGGCCTTCTCACCGGTCCGGTGGCGGGATACAAAGAAGGCCACTTGCAGCCCGTGCAGGAAGGAAAACTCGCCGACCGGCTTCGGCTCGCACGCCACGCGAATGGAGGCGCGGGGAGAATCCAAATGGGCGGGCGAAGAGGGGAAAAGCCAATGCTCCAGTTGCTGGACCAGGTGCTGGTCTTTTTCCATCCGTTCGATTTCCTGGAAACGTTGCTGGTTGGCGTGCGGCTGCAATTCCGTTGGCACCGGGCGGTTGAACCGCATGAAAAGAATGGCCGTCTCTTCCAGGCGCTTTTTGCCCCGGGCGGCCACCAGGCGCTGCCACCATTCCTGGGCTCCAAAATCCTTGCGCGATAGCGAGAGCTTCTCGAAATAATCTTCCAAGAGCAACCAGGCCCGCTGCGGGTCATTGCAATCGGCGAAAATTTTGAGTATTCTCGTCCTCTCGGCTACCGCTGCTTTGGAATCCGCCAATTCGCGCCGCAAATCCGCCTGCGCGCCGTAGGCCTTGGCCAGCACGTGATGGTGGGCATCGAACTTGGTGGTATTACCTGAAGCCGTTGCCGCGTTGGACTTTCGAGAGCTTTTGGTCATGCGCAATGAACCGATGTCACCGCCCCTCTATCACGACATACGCCCCGTCTCGCGTCAATGGAAAAGCGCGGATTTTTGTGCCAGGGCATCACGGGTGCGGCACGGCATTGATGGTCAGGTAAACCAATTCCTTGAACCGGCTGCCATCGGCGGCCGTGAGATTGAGGCGAAGCTCGACTTGGTTCACCGGGCGCAGGCCGGGAATGGCCAGGAACACGGAGCGACCGTCATCGGAAATTTTGATCGCGGTTATCGCCAGTTGATCGTGGCTTTTGGTGCCCGGGTGTTCGACTGAGTATTGGTCTGATCCGTACGTCTCGGCCCAAAGGTAGTTCCACTCTTCAAGGTGGTAAGAGGCTGTGTCGCGGGCGCTGGCTGGATCGAGCGCGAAATTGAATTTCAGGCTCAATCCGCCGGCGCTCACCTTCAGGTCGTCGAGCAATTTGACCGGCTTGCCTGTGTACCGAAGCCGTTGCAAGCATCCATCCTTGCCTCCATCGGGACCTTGCCACCCGGACTGGCCGGTGGCATAGACTTGGCCATCGGCCGGGTTGACGCGCGCGCGCATGATGCCGGCGTCAAATTGGAAGGGCAGGGCCACGATGGCCGCCTGCGCAACTTCACCCACCTCCTGAATCATCAGGTAGTACATCCAGCCCTTGCCGAAGCTGGTGTGGAGCAGGCGGCCGGACAAAGGCCCAAAGCGTCTATCATCGACCCAGATTTGGCCGCCGCTGGAGTTATCGAACTCCTGCGGCATCCAGATAATCGGCTGGTCGAAAGTCGCGGGAATGCTCACCTTTTTCGCATCGATCCGCCCGCCGTCCGGCGCCCAATCCTTGCCGCTCGTCAATGTTTGCACGTAGCCGTAAAAGCCGCCGGGGTGAACAATGCTGATTTTTGAGGCCGGCATCCAGTTGCCCTGGTTGTCGCTAACGGTCAGGCGATCGTCCGGCAGGATGCCCATGCCGTTGGGCGTGCGGAAGCCGGTGCAATAAACATGGCTCCGTTTGCCGTCAGGCGAAACCTCGATCAGCGCGCCGGGCAGCTTATAGTCGGTGTACTCGCCACACTTGAGGTAGTAGAGGTTCCCCTGACGATCCACTTGCAAATCGAAGTTAAAACTGTGGAAGAAACCCGAGACATCGCTATCGGCATAAAGCGTTTCGTAGAAGTCTGCCCCGCCGTCGCCGTTCAAATCGTGGAGGCGCACAATGCCATTGCGGCAGGTCACGTACACCAGCCCGTCAATGACCTGCGCGCCGAAAGGCTCGTACAGACCCGAGGCAAATCGCGACCAGGTCACGCGGCCCAGCCCCGCGTCGAGGCCGGAGACGATCCATACGTCTCCGCCGTAAGTGGTCACGACGGCGCGGCCATCCGGGAAGAAAGCCAGGGCGCTGGTGCGCGGCCATGCGCGGTAAGGGTTTTTGAACGGCACCGGTATCGTGTCCAACGCGTAACCGTTGGTGGGATCGCCGAGCCGGCCGCTGACTTCGACGGTCGCAGGCCAAAGCCGCGGCGCACCTTGGGTCAAAGTTCCGGGGTCAGTCAATTGCTCCCGCCGCGCGTGCCGCACATATTCTCCAAAACGGCTCAGGTCCGGCTCCTCCTTGCCGGAAAAACAGATCACCCGCACGACTCGCGCATGTTTGTCAGCCGGGATGTCCAGCACCAGCCTGTGTTGATCGTCCACCTGCCATCTCAAACCATCCGTCTGGCCGACAACGCCCGCGGCGATGAAGTCGCGATAGTGAACGCCTGCTGGATTTTCCCTCGGCTCAACGGGCAAGTTCACGCCCGCTTTCTCGCTGCCGAAGCTTGCCATCACCAGATAGCTCCCAGCGGAACCGCTGCCTCGAGCGGAAACGGTTTGTCCTGGTGGAACGATTCCTTCCGCGTTGCCGTCCGGGTGGTCCGACTGGCCCGCGCAGAGCCGAAGCGGCGATGACCCAGGGCCAATCCGCAACCAGTGATCGACGGTCAGGAAATCGTTGGTCACCTCAGCGCCAGGAAGCTCCAAAACGTCCCGCCCCTCGATGCTGAAGGACAGCACCGCCTCTCTGCCATTGTCGTAGTGGCCGCGATAACGCATCCAGGCTTCCGGCAACGGGCCGCGCGGGAGCAGGTCGTTGGTCGGATAATCAAACCGGCCGTCGAAGGCCCAGCACCAATGTTGCAAACCCTCCAACGGTTTGCCGTCGGGCATCGGCCGTCCCTCCCCGCGCTGCTGGAAATATCCCGTCTGCGAAAGATCCAGGAAACCGCCCTGCCACGCGCCGGCCAGTCTCATGCGGTGCAAGTCATAACTGAGCGTCACGTTCCCATTCAACTGAAACGTCAACGCATCGGTGACGTTGCTGCCAAGTTGCGATTCCAACACGGGACCGAAATCGCGTTGCGTGGTGATGGCATCGGCCGCCTTGGGCAGCGCGGGATTAAACTTCGGCAGCGAATCCAGATAGGCGAGATCAATCTTGGTGAGCTGCGAGGGGTTCAATTTCTTGAGAAAAGTTTCGCGGATGAAGTAAATCACGTCGTAACGCTGTTCCGGCGTCATCCAGGACTGGGAGGGCATGTTCTTGAAGCCGCGCGTAATTGTTTTGTACAGGCTGTAGGGATCGCTCCCGTTCTGGAATTTGTCCACCGCGAAAGGACGGGATTGGGGATTGATGGTATGCACTCCATCCGTGCCATGGCAAGGAGCGCAGGCGACCTGGAAAAGCTTTTGCCCGCGCTCGACGCTCTGCTGGCTCCAGGCCGAGATGATCCCGGCGTGGTCAACATTCTCCTGTGCCGCGCATTCCCCGCCCCGCACAATCAAGGCCAGGAGAATCCATGACAGAAGCTGCCTGGTCATCATAAGTTCCTAAGATCCATAAGCGCAACAGACGAGAGAATTCGCACCTTTATTCAGGATTGCCGGCGAAGCTTTCGCGCCACGCCGGCAGAATGCCCCTCGCACCGATCGTGTCCATCAAGAATGCGTCCATGTCAGGACTCCTGCTCGACCTGCCCTTCATCACTAACCCCATGCAATTGGCCCCGCCTTTTTTTGCCGATTTCTCGAAATTCCTCGAATATCCTGATTTTGGAAAACCTGGAAATAAGCGCAAATACCCATCAAGAGCGCTACGTCGGCATATCATGGCAAAAATGCCTTCACGAATCCTCTTTCGCGGAAACTCTAATGTTGAACATAATTTAACACAATCCTCAATTGCAAGTAAATAAAAATAAGCGGGATTATTCCTTGACGGCATGAAACTGCTGGTCAAATAGCTATGGCAAGCCAGCGTCGCCATTTGGAACTGCTCGTCATCATCTTTGCATGTGCGTTTCACTTTCACGCGAGCAATTTACCACAGCCACTTGGACATCCGCTGTCCAACCGAAAGATTTATGAAAATTTTAAGCCGTTCCATGCCATTTAAAGATAATCCCGAAAATGAATCTTGATCGTTTTGGTTCCTCGAAGAAATTTCCCCGTGAGATAATTTGCGGTTGGCCCATGAGCCTGTTCCTGCGCGCGCTTGCAAAACCCGAGTTTGACTGTCACCGATCACTTCAAAACCAGCTAGTCGGGGTCGATTCAAAACGGCCACTCCGAGGTGATTAATTCATAGCAGGCTTCTTGATGCAGGCAAGGGGGGTTTTCATTTTCTTCGTGTCTGCCGGGGATATAGCTAAAGGTGCTCCGGCGGCTTGTTGGTCGGCTTCGTTGGCGTGCGAATTGGAGTCAGCGAAATCAGCAAAGTCCACGAGGTTCCGGACTCGCCTATTTTTCTGAAACCCATGGATTCATAGAGTTGCCGCGCGAAGTTCAGAGGGCTGACGCTCAAACTCAGAGCCGGGAAACCGTCTGCGCGGGCCGTCTCAATAAGCGCATCCAGCAATCTGCGGCCAAAGCCTTTGGACCGGTGATCCTGTCTCACCGCCATTGCGATCTCAGGTGTGGCGGCGTTCACAAAGCCGTAGGAGTGGATCTCAGGCGTCCAGCGGCGAAACCATGCGGCGCCAATTCGTATGCCACCCTCTTTTGCAATGACTGCCCGGTCTCCCCGGCGCTCCCAGTCGGCGAGCAGCTTCGAAAACTCCGAGTCGTCGCGAAACGAAGCGAACAGCGGGCGCTTGATGGATGCATCCCAGAAGAATGCCTCAAAGAGCATCTCCTTGAGGAAATCCAAGTCTGTCGTGATGCCTGGTCGAAGTTGCACCATAGTTACTTCCGGCCTGGAAACGCGAATAGCGCCAGAACCATGCCAGTGCTCCGCGCGCCCGAGCTAAACGTGTTCGGCGGCGTCACCCTCATTTTTATCTCAGCGTTGCGTTTTAGACTCGGCCATTATCTTCCAAAAGATGCCAAAGCGATCAACTACGATTCCGTATCGCTCTGCGAAAAATGTTTTCAGCAAAGGGATTTGGATCTGTCCGCCATCGCTGAGAGCCGCGAAGAACCGTTCGGCTTTCTCCGCAGTTTCGACTCGGAGAGCAAGCGAGAAGCCTGCAAACGTTGTTTCGGTTGGCGGCTTCTCGCAACCGCAGTCTGACGCCATGACTTCAGTGGAACCGATGCGAAAGGTTGCGTGAAATATTTTCTCCTCCATTCCTGGCCTCATTTGGGAAGGGTCTGGACAGTCGCGAAACCGCATCATGAAGAGAGTCTCAGCCTCAATCGTCCTGCAATAGAACTTGACCGCTTCTTCAGTTCGCCCGTAGAAATTTAGCGTGGTTTGAACATTCATGAATGGTCCTGTGGATCAAATGTTCAGTTACAAGTGTGGCAAAAGACAATACTATCAAAGTAGCGCGACTCTTCGCAATACGAGGCAATGGTCGTTCTTGTGTCATAATGGCTAAGTCGCCGAAATAAGCTGAGCCGCCGCCGACTCGCGATGTGAACCGCGATAGCGGAACTGCCAGCGCCAACCGGCGGTCGGCTCCGAGAACATTGATATCACCATGCGGTCAGCATGGCCGATTCGCCGTGAAAATCGAGCGTTTTCCATAATCGTAGACGGCGAGTTAGAACGAGCAGAGCCGGATAGCAAGCAATTCAGCTCCCCGGTTCTGCGGCCAAAGATTCGTTGGACCTGAAATTGCGAACTCTTTATTTGGACGAGTGCTCCATCTCATACCATGAAATGCACCAGAAAGACTTGTGAGTGCTACGGGCTGCTACCCGAACATGCGTCGGAGAAATCAACGCTTTGAGGATCACTTGCTCGGGGACTGCCTTTCGCCCAAAGCTCTTTGCGCCAGAGCTTGCAGTTCCGCGTCCGTTACCGACGGAAGAAAAGACTTGCGATAGAGTTCATCGTGCAGGATTTCAACAATGGCAACCATGGGCGCGGCCACCAGCACCCCCAGCACGCCAAAAATCTCCACGCATAAGAGCATGGAAAAAATCACCGCCACTGGATGCAATTTCATGCTCCGCGCCATGATGAGGGGAGAGATGACGTTGTTTTCCAAGAGCTGCACGCCCAAATACACCAGCAAAACCCAGATCGGGCTCATGCCTCCTACGCCCAGGGCGAAAAAAAGGGCGGGCACCGCGCTTAAGAGGGGGCCGAGGTATGGAACCGCTTCGAACACTCCCGCGATCAATCCCAAAACCAAGGCATCCAAAAATCCGAAGAAGGGCCACATCAGCAGAAAAACCAACGATCCCACCGTCAGCATGGCCAGCAATGTTGCCAAGGCCCAGGTGGGCAGGAATTCTCCAATCCTTTGCAGTATGGTTAATGTCTGCTCATGGTGGCGCTCGGGCACAATCGCAAAAATCGACCCGAATATTGGGCGCGGATTCATGAGCGTGAAGGTTACGCCAAAGAAGACCGTGATCAACACGACCATGATCTGAGAGGCGTTGAGCGCGAGGGACTTGAATCCGCTGGCCACGCCCTGGAACATTTGACCCAAGCTGGACAGCATCGATCCCGACAATGACGTGGATTTGGACGCATCAGGTTCGGCAGTTTGGGGCGCGGCTTCCTGGCTGGCTCCTGCCGCAGGGGCAGGTGGAATTTCGGAGGTCGCTTTCGCGGGGGGTTTCGCCGGCTGTGGCGCGGCTTGCGATCCCCTCCTCATCAGGGGTCGTTGCAGGCGCTCCAAGTAATTGGGCAGCCTTGCCGCAATCTTTGCGCTAGTAGTCTTCAGCGGGCCCAGAAAGGCCCAGCCCGTTAAACCCATGACCAAAACAAACGCCGTCGCCACCAGCACGGTCGCTACTTTTCTTCCACCCGTCAATGCCCGCATCCGGGAGATCAACGGATTGACTGCAAGCGTAATGAGCAGAATGAGCAGAAGGGACAACAGAATGGGAGACAGCAGCGAGAACGTTTCAATAAACACTAATAATGCCGCTCCCAACAGCACATAAAAAGAAATCGCTCGCGGCTTCACCCCTGGTTCGGGCCTGTTTGGCATGGCATTTTCCTCGTTCATAGCGGATTCAGCCCGGTTGTCACTGGTCACTTCAAAACCGGCCCGCCGGGGTCGAATCAACCGGCCACTCTGACGTTCCTAATTCCTATCAGGTTTCTCGATGCAGGCAAGGGGCTTTTCGATTTCTTCATTCTGTTGGCTCTGGTTCGCTGGAGCGAAGGTTGGGCGGTGGTCTTCATGGTCAGCCCCTCAAGGCCCGTGCGTCGGGTCTGCCAGGCCCAACGTCAGATGCAGATGATCCGTCTGCACGAACCCTGCGTGCCGATAAACCGCCAAAGCCGGCGCATAATCTCGTCCGGTTTCCACATGTATGGCGCGGACGCCCCGGCTCCAACAAAAGCTCCTGACTTCTGCTATCGCTGCCTTGCCCAACCCCGCCCCGCGAAACGGGCGCTGGATAAAGAAGTCGTCCACAATGGCGCTCAGGCCGCCATAGTTCATGCTGTAGCAAAGCGTCACCGCCACGTATCCGACGTCTTTGGAATCAGCCTGGATGAACCAGATATGCCCCAACCGCTCGTCGGCCAACAGCGAGCTGAACGCCTCGGTCGCTCGCCGCAGATTCAGTGTGTAAGGCGAATCAGAGTAGAACTCCGCCATCATCGTCACGAGTTGCTCAACGTCAGCGAGCGAGGCTTTTCTCATGCTGTCAGAGTAAGGCGAGCAGAACCGGAAAGCGAGCCATTCCGCTCGCCGGTTCTGTCAACTAGACATTGTCGCATTCCAATCTGAGCATTGGGGTCTTCTGAGCATTGGGGTCGTAAACATTCTACATTTGCACCATACAATGTCGGCAATTTCACCCGCCCAAATTGTGAAGAGTCGTAGCGTTATTAGGATCACTAATGAGCTGCTCACGCGCCTTCTCCTCATACGTCGATGTTAAAGCAGTTCGCAAAACGATTCCCCAACACGAGTCTAAGACCGCTTTGAATCCAGGGCGACTAATCCTTTTTCTCCGAAAGCTCAATCGTACGAGTTTCATTCCAGAGTGTTACTTCCACCTTGGCGGGAACGGCACCAGCACGTGCGACCTTGAAAAACCCGTTAGCGGTAGAACCGCCACTCATCGAGACTTCAGTGAACGGCTTTGAATCTGGTTCTGCAGTGGTGCATGGAATTGGGACGCCAGCGCTGTCGAACAGCCGAACTTTCATATCTCGAGAGAATATTGGTGGTAAGCGGCGTGCGCTAGTCCCTCTACCAATTACAATGTTGACCAAATCCGGCGCTGAGGAGCCGAACCCAGCGCCAATGGAATAACCCTCGAATTGCTGCATTTTTGACGTCATCATAACATTCCTTGTGCTTGTCTTAGTTGTAGGCAGTTCTTCAGGGACATAACTGCTAGAATCGGATACACAGGAAGTCATAGTCGAAAGAATACAGACTAAGAGAGCGTTGCTCGTGATTTTGAGCGACCCGCGACACTGTGCTCTGAATTTAGAATCTAGTCCCAACATAGGCCAGGATCAAAACGATCCACTGCAGGAAACAGTCCACATTTGTTGTGTTAAAGTTGCCCCGCCGGGGGTGCAGATAATCGGAGAAATGAAAAAAAGCCGCATGTCGTACTCCCACCCAGCTGGCAAGTTAAAGATGGCGGGTGCATCGATTCCCAAATAATAGCAGCCACCCTCCCGGTCAACCAGTGTGTGAGCCGTATCATCATAGTAATTATCATTATAGTTAGGCTGAGGTGCAAAGTCCCACTGAAACTTGCAGAAACAGTGACCGCACAGGGAGGTACCGAAGGTGCCTGGTGAAATGGTGTATTTCGTACAAGGGCCTACAGATATCGGTGGATAACCATCCATTTTGCAAGGACAGGATTGGCTGTTCATGACCGATCTGCTCCTTTCTTTGTCAACTAAAAGTATAGTTGGTTACGTTATTCATTTCGAGAAAATATAGCAACTTTTTCGCAAATTGCAAGAGACCTTTTGGAACTTTGGAACTTTTATTTTCTAGCCCCCAGCGACGAAAACGATGAACGTAACTTGCTGGATAGCCGTTTCTTGAGTCGGGCCGGTTCCTCGCCTCCAAATCATTTATGGGAGTTTTGTTGCAGTCCTTCACTCCGCCGTCAGGCGCTTCGCCTCCAGACACGTGGACCGTATCCGACTCGGGGTAATGGTCCAACTCTTGAATTATGGCATTGGGGTCGCACCTAAAATGGCATTGGGGTCGCATCTAAACATTCTACATTTACACCATACAATGTCGGCAATTTCACCAGATGCCGAGATTGGCCATCCCCCGGACCTTGCCCGCGTTGAGCCGTTGCGCTGGCGGGACGCGCCCGCGTGACAGTTGATTTCTCTCCCCGGGCCAGGCGGCCCAGGTCCCCCGCACCACTGAGCGCACCGCCTATCCCGCCGCGCCAGGCCGGGCGTCCTTCGCCACAGCCAATGACTTTCTGAGATTCTCCAACAATTCATCCGCCTTTTGCGCCTCCTCGCTGGAGACCAGCGTCTGGTAGGTCGTCAGCGCGCGGACCGCGCAGGCGAGGTCGTTGTTGATGGCCAGCACCAGCGCCAGGTTGAAGTACAAATTGGGAAACGACGGATCGATCTCCGCCGCGATTTGATAATGGACCTGCGCCAGGCGGTGGTCATTCACCTCGAAGTACAGATTCCCCAAATTGTAGTGCGCTTCCAAATGACGCGGATTGTGTTCCAACGACCTCGTAAAACTATCAAAGGCGCTCGCGGTGTTTCCCTGTTTCGACTGGAGGATTCCTAAATTGCAGTACGCGTCGGCGGCGCAACCCTCCTCCGCAATGGCCTGCCGGTACAATTCCTCCGCTCTGAGATCGTCGCGCTCGTCAAGCTTCAACGCCCGCTCAAAGGAACTCAAGCCGGCGTTGAAATCCAAAATCGTCGCCGATCGTGGCAAAAACAATTGCAACTGGTTCGGACTCTCCGCGCGGCCCCGCTTCCTCACGCGTTTGTATCCGAACTTCGTCGTCCGCCCCGGAAATTTAATGATTTGCGCCATGCAACGCTAAATCATTATCCAAACATGCGCCGGGTGGCGATTAAAATCAGGCCCCGACATTAAAATCAGGCCGCCTGTCTTTTTTGCTTGGCCGGTTTGGCCTCCACCGCTTCCTTCTTCTCCCCCTTGGCTTTCTCCATCGGCTTCTTCTGGGCTTTCGTCCGCTCGATGCTCTGCTTCAAAGCCGTCATGATATCGACCACCGGTTTTTCCTCCTCCGCCACCGCCACGACTTCCTTGCCGGCAACCTTGGCCTCGATCAATTCGCGCAGGGCATCGCGATAATGATCGGTCAAATCCATGTCCTTCAAACTCGCGCTCATCGATTCCACCAAGCTCATCGATAGTTTCAGTTCGTTCTTGTTCGCCTCTTTGTGCTCGATTTGCGGCACATCGTCCATTTTCCGCAGTTCCTGCGGGTTACGCAGCTTGTAAAATACAATCCCGCCCTCCAGCGGCGCAATCATGACCGTTTCCTCCCGGTCACGCAGAACGACTTTGCCGATGCCGACCTTGCCGCTGGCCTTCAGAGTCTGCGCCAGAAGGCAATACGTCTTGGCGGCGACCACACCGTCCGGCCCCACGAAATAGGGCGATTCGTAAAGAGTGGGATGGACTTCGCCGGCATCGATGAATCCCGCGATGTCGATGACCTTCGTGCTCTTGATCTTGATTTTTTCGATTTCTTCCGCCGTAATAATCACGTATCGTTCCGGCTCAAATTCGTACCCCTTGACGATTTCATCGACGGCTAATGCCTTGCCGCATTTCTTGCACTTTTTCTCGTACGTCACTCCCCCGTTATCTTCCTTGTGCAATTGATTGAAGTGGATGCTCTCTTGGGTGTCCACCGCGTTGTAAATGCGGATCGGTATCATCACCAAAGAAAAGCGAACGTGACCTTTCCATATCGATCTCATATATTGCTCTTTCCATCGACTTCAGCGGCGATTTAGTTTACAGTCAAATCCGGCCTCAATCGGACAAATACCGGCTCCCGCAGCATTCCGTCTGGTGTCACAGAGGCATATCGAACCTCACAGACAAGGCGAGGCTCCGTCCAGACCGACCGGGCCTTAGCTACGGGCGTGACGTTAACCGGTCTTTTGGCCCGTGTCAAGCTGACTAATTCCTGCCAAACGCTCTTCAAATTCGTTTCATCGAAGCCGGACCCCACTTTACCCACATATTTCAACGCGCCCTCACGCATTTGGGCCAGGTGCAGCGCGCCAAAGGTGGATTCGCGGTCGCCTTTGCCCTCTGTAAAACCGATGACGATGCATTCCGCCGTTTGCCGCGTCTTGATCTTGAGCCAGGCATCGCTTCGTTTGCCAGCCTGGTAGATGCTGTCACGACGCTTGGCCATAATGCCTTCCAATCCCATTTGCTTTACCGCTTCGAAAAAGGCGGGCCCTTCCTCGACCGCTTCACTCATTCGATAGGCGGAGTCTTTCTTGATCGCATCGGCCAGCCATTCGCGTCGGCGCGTCAGCGCTTCATTCACAATCGGCCGTCCGTCCAAATAGAGACAGTCAAACAGATAACACACCGCGGGATGCCTGGCTTGCGCCCGCTCGATGGCCGCTTGCCCGGTTTGTTGCATACGGCCAATCACGTTGCGGAAATTGGGTTTGCCGTCAGCCTCCAGACATACAATTTCGCCGTCAAAGAGACCGCTGGCCGCGCGGAATCCGTTCTCCGCGTTCACCAATTCGGGAAACTGGGCGGTCAGGTCGAGACCATTGCGCCCATGAATTTTTATTTCTCCTTCATCCATCGAAATCAGCGCGCGAATCCCATCCCACTTCATTTCGAAGGCATAATCTCCGGAATCGGGCGGCTTATCCGCCGACCGGGCCAACATCGGTTCGATGCGCTCCCGCAGCCAATCAGTTTGCGGCGCGTCCACTCTTTCCAGCAACCACTGGTTTTCTTTCATATTGTGGATGCGATATTCCGCGGTCAATTCGCGGGAATGCAGCCGAAAATAAAAGCCGTCCTTTTTCTCTTTTGTCATTTCGTAACGCCCCTGCGCAAACTTCCACATCATGCCGCCGCCATATTCGCCCTTGGGAATGGCTCCTTCAAAGTTCACATAGTCGAGCGGATGATCCTCCACGCTCACAGCCAATCGCTTGATGCCCGGCCGCGGCGGCAACCCCTTGGGCACGGCCCACGATTTCAGAACGCCGTCCCGTTCCAGGCGCAGATCATAATGCAACCTCGAAGCGTGGTGCCGATGAATGACGAAAGCCCTGCCGTTGGCGGCTATCGCCTGGGCTGGGGCTGGCTCGGGTGTGTTCAGAAAGCGGCGTTTCCCAGCGTATGCCTCGAGCTGTTCTGCCGTTTTATAGGTGCGCGCGGGTGGCAGACTCTTCTTTGCTGAGCCGCGCGTCTTGCGTTCCGTATGGATGCAAGTCGCGTAAGCAGCCATCGCTTCCCAGGGATCGCCGCTTTCTTTGACGCGCGCGGGAACCGTCCGCATATCCAATCCCTTCGTGCTTTTGATGGACTTTAATTCATCCCACGTCAGCGGCGTCGAGACCGGCGCTCCCGGCAAACCCCGCAGGCTGTAAGCCGCCACGATCGTCTGCGACGTGCGGTTGCGATAGATGTCCAAAAGGACCTTGCCTGCGCGCTGGTCTTTCTTGATTTGCAGCGTCATCACGGCGCTGTGGGAATCCACGAAGGGTTGCGCTACTGCTTTGGAGGCCTCGAACATTCGCTGAAAATCCCATTTTGGGTCGATGGGCGTGACTATGTGCAGCCCCTTGCGGCCAGTCGTCTTAACGAAGGGGTGATAACCAAAGCTCTCCAGGTGTTCTTTGAATTCCAGCGCCAACTCCACCACCTTTCCAAATTCGAACCTCTCTGGCGGATCGAAATCATACGCGATATAGTCAGGCTTATCAAAATGCGGGGCGCGGGAATGCATTTGATGCAATTCGATGCACGCCAGGTTAGCCAGCCACACCAGTGAAGCCTCTTCCGTCGCGACGACGTAATTCTTCTTCTCTTCGCCCAGTGTCACATATTCGATCCACGGTGGCGCCCAATCCGGCCGGTTCTTTTGGTAAAATGACTCTCCAGTGATGCCATCGGGAAATCGCACCAGGGAGAGCGGCCGCCCTTTGACATGGGCCAGAATCGTCGGCGCCATCGTAAAGTAATATTCGATGAGGTGCGCCTTGGTGAGGTGATCTTCCGGATAAAGGACTTTGCCGAGGTTGGACAATTCCAATTTCCGTCTGCCAACTTGCGTGATTTGCCGGGTCCGCGAAGGCATCGTGTCAAGTCACATTATCTTTTAAGGACCAAATCCATCCAAGCTGCCATGGCCTCCAACATTTCCGTGCTGATTTCTTCGTCGGTTCGACCCGACCGCTTTGGAACGTGGAAGGAATGGTCAGCCTCCGGGAACAATCTGAGGGTGGCACGCGATCCCAGGCGGCGGATCAGCGGCTCCAAGAGATCCAGACTTGCAAATTCATCCCGGCTTCCCTGCAGGAACAACATCGGAACCTTCACCTCCAACAAATGTTCTGCGCGGTCGCCAGACGGCCGGCCGGGAGGGTGTAGCGGAAAACCAAGGAATATAAGACCCAGAACGCCCGGCATCGGGGATTCCGCTTGCGCTTGGGACGTCATGCGGCCGCCAAAAGATTTTCCGCCCGCGAACAACGCTGCCGCCGGCAAGATCCGCGCCGCCTCCGCTACGGCTGCTTGCACCGTTGCGTGAGCCACCGCAGGCGCATCGGGACGCTTTGATCCCTTCTCCATGTACGGGAATTGATACCGTAGCGTGCCGATCCCGCGGTCAAACAATCCGTGCGCCATCTGTGTCAAAAACGGGTGCGTCATGCCTGCGCCCGCTCCGTGTGCGGCCACATATACACAACGGGGATTGGATCCAGACTGAAGCAAACCACTGACCGTCTGCCTGCCGCTTATCGTGATGCCAACAGCCCGTGCCTTCTCCGGGCTTCCATCATTCTTCTGTGAGCGCTGCTCAGGATTCGATCGCACGAGCTGAAATATGTTGTTTTTCGGTCCAAAAAGCCATCAGGATCGGGTGGCGAGATAAAAGTGGGTTTTGCGGATTGGCGTTGTTTTCGGCCCGGAAAGATGTTCGCGTTTGCCAGCGTTGCCCATTCAATTCGCCGGCTTTCCAACCAAATCGATCACCTTTCGCAGTTCCTTCCCGTCCAATTCCATGAGGTGACACCGTTCCGGGAAGCGACCTTCCTTAACGTCGGCGATGTATTCGCTGAAGGCGGCGATGCGTTCGCGTTGCAGACGGCGGTGTTCCTCCAGGAAGTTGCGGTAGGCTTTGGCGTGGCGGGGCAGGCGCTCGTCGTAGTCCCCGAGGATGTCGTCCGAGAAAAGAAACTGCGTGTCGCAGCCGCTGCCAGATCCGAGCGACATCAGGATCAGTTTTGTCTGCGAGCAAAGGAATCGCGCAAGGTTGTGGGGCGCCAGTTCCAGTTCCGCCGCAAAGGCGCCGGCATTCTCCAAGTCCTTCATGCGTTGGTACAGTTGCTTCGCTTCCTCGACTGTCCTGCCGATAGCGCGATATCCGGTCCAGGTGACATGCCGCGGGATCATGCCCAGATGTCCGACCACCGGAATCCGCTCCCGCGCCATCGCCTCAATGATGAACGGACTGGCAGAGCAATACGCCGAACTTGCACCCAATTCGAGCGCGCGGAATCCCACGCGGATCGCCTCCTCCGGGGACGCCAGGCCATGCGGCGTGGCTGCGGAGAGAAAACTGACCGGCGCAGCGGCGACGAGCCGGGGCAGACGCGCCTGGGCTTCGGGTGAATCAAAGCTGCAACTCATCAAATCCACGCCCGCTGCTTCCGCGGCCGCGGCTTCCTCGGGTGATTTCACGTGAATATGCGTCAGGCAGCGCTTGCCCTTGAGCTGCTGGAGATCGTGGACGGTGTATTTTTTTCGCGGTCGTAGCATGACCGAAGAATTGCAGAAACATCGGCCCCGATCAATCTCCATCGCCCAGCGATCGGCCCGCCTCTTGTTGCTTCTATTTGCTTGAATATCGAGGGCAAATATCCGATAATCCGAAGCCATGGCCGATCACTCGAACCTGCGCGATCCCTTTCGCGAAGCCCGCCAGAAGGACGGCGTCCTGCAATGTCCCTTCCAGGGCGAGACGATGCCGATGCTCCTGCGCCATGCCGACGTGCGTGAGGCGGCCAAGGATTGGCAGACTTACAGCTCCGATGCGCCGTTTCGTGTGCCGATCCCATCAGAGGAGGAGGTCCGGACGATGCGCCAGTTGCCCATTGAGACCAACCCACCCGAACACACCGATTATCGCGCCATCGTCGAGCCGTTTTTCCTGCGTGCCAAGCAACCCGAGGTGATCGGGAAAGTGGAGGCGTTGATTGGGGCCATGCTCTCCCAGGCGCTGGGCCGGGAGTCTATCGAAATCGTCCAGGAGTTTGCGCTGCCAGTGCAATCGCGCGCACTGACCTACCTGCTCAATGTGCCGGAATCCGAGGCGGACACCTGGATCGGCTGGGGCATTCATGTCTTCAAAGTCAGCGGTGGTGAGTTCAAGAAGGGCATCGTGCTCGAGGACTATCTGCACGCGCAGCTCGATCGCGCGGAGGCGAACCTTGGTGAGGATTTGTTCAGTGCGCTGGTCACGGCCACGTATCGCGGACGGCGGCTGACTCGCGAGGAGATGATGGGCTTTGGCAACCTCATTTTTGCGGGCGGACGCGACACGATCATCCACAGCATTTCCTCCATCATCGCCTATCTGGGCCAAAACCCCGCCGCCTTGGATTATCTGCGTCAGGATCCCAGGCGGATCGTCCATGCAGGCGAGGAATTCTTCCGCGTCTTCATGCCGCTCACCCACATCGGGCGGGTGTGCCCGGTGGACACGTCGATCCAAGGCATGCCGGTCAAAGCCGGCGGGCGCGTGTCGCTGGCGTGGTCCTCCGCAAATTTCGATGAAACGGTGTTCGACGAACCGGAGGACATCCGCCTCCACCGCAAACCGAATCCGCACCTGTCCTTCGGCTTCGGTCCCCACCTGTGCCTTGGCGCGCCGCACGCGCGCCTGATCGTGCGCAGCCTGCTGGAAGCTCTGACCGGGCGCGTCGAGCGCATCACCGTGTTGGAGGCGAAGCAGCATATCGAGCACGAAGCGCGCTACGAACGGGCGAATGGCTACGATTCGTTGAGAGCGGCCTTCAAGGCGCGCTGAGGCTTGTTGCGCTCGAGGTGGTTGAACCCTGTGCGCAAAAGCAGCGTCCGTTTTCCAGGGCGATGATGCCAGGCAAGCAAAAGCAAGAAAAGCTTGACTTTACAAACTTGTGTGTAACTTTATGCAACTGGCCGACGTCTCAGACCAGGTCAGATGCTCTTTGACATTTTGCAGTCCTCTGGGCGGCTCTCAGGCCGGTCCGGGGCGATGCCAGACAGGTGGTTTTCCACGCCGTGAACGCGATTTTTGCTCAAAAAGCCCTTAAAGTTGCAGTTAAGAGCCTGTCGGA
>PLIU01000269.1 GCA_003140095.1 Verrucomicrobiales bacterium
TCGAATCCGTCAAGTCGGGTTAGCGAGAGCGGCCAGCAGCAGCAGCATCCGAAGGAAAAAGGAAGAAGGAAAAAAGAAAAAGCGGGCGACGCCGGCTCGGTCGCGTTCGTCCGGGTCATTGGCAAAACAAAGACAACACATCATCGCATGGGAAGCATACCCCGCAACAAATTTGGCATCCTTTGCTCGTAAATCAACTTGTTATGCTGCCAATGGTTCGCCTTCAGAAAGAATTGGATTTGAGCAGTTCGGAAATTTTGCCCAGGAGCAAATCCGGAACGCAACCCAGCACAATGACGATCGCGGCCAGCAGCACGATGGCCACTCGGGCAGAGAGCGCCGGGCGCGGCCACGCCGAGGCTGGCGCCGGCGCGACAGCGTAAATCTGTTTGAGCACTTGCAGGTAGTAATAGAGCGAAACGGCGCTGGCCGCAACCGCCAGCACCACCAGCCAGAGCAGGCTCAATTTGGGCGCTGTGTCCGCGGCGGCGGTGAACACGTAGAATTTGCCAAAAAAACCGGACAAGGGTGGAATGCCCGCCAACGATAACATAAAAACCAGCATGCAAAACGACAACAACGGCGCGCGCCGGCTCAGTCCGGCAAAATCGGCCAGGGAGGCTTTGCGGCCGCTCTCCTCCACCACGCCGACCACGGCGAAGGCGCCCAGGACGGTGAAAGCATACGTGATGGTGTAAAAGAGCAACGCGGAGAGCGCGTGACGCCGGTCGGCCAGCAACGCCAGCAACGCGTAGCCGGCGTGGGCGATGGCCGAGTAGGCCAGCAATCGTTTCACGTTCGTTTGCACGATCGCGGCCACGTTGCCGGCCACCATCGAAAGGACCGCCAGGACCATCAACAACGGCGCCCAACCCGGCAGATGACCGCCCAGCGACGCCGTTCCGCGCGCGCCGGGAAACGCGCTGAGAAGAATTCGGGCCAGCACAAAAAAGGCCGCCACTTTTGAGCCGGAAGCAATGAATGACGCCACTGGCGTCGGCGCGCCCTCGTAAACATCCGGCGCCCAAAGATGAAACGGCGCCGCCGCCAGCTTAAAGGCAAATCCGACCAGCGTCATCACCAAAGCCGCGTAGAAGACCGGTTCGACGGGGTGGCCGCGCAGCCGAGTGGCAATGACATCGAGTTGGATGTCGCCGGCAATTCCGTAGATCAAGCTGATGCCAAAAAGCGTAAAGGCCGCGGACATGCCGCCGAAGAGAAAGTATTTCAAAGCCGCCTCGGACGAAGCCACGCCGCTCTTGTCGAAGGCGGCCAGCGCGTAGAGCGAAGTGCTCAACAGTTCCAACGCGACAAATATCATCAGCAGGCTCTCCGAACTGACCAGCAGCATCAAGCCCGCCGCGGCCAAGAGCAGCAGCGCAAAATACTCGCCCGCGTGCCGCGTGAACCGCTCGTTCCAGGACAAGACGGCGGCAAAAATGGTCAGCAGCAGCAGCGGCACTTTGACCCATTGCGTCAGCGGGCTGACCGAGAGCATGGCGGAGTGGATGGAACAAGGCACCAACTCCACCCACACCATCGCCAGCCCGCAACCCATACAGGCGATTGCGCCGGTCAATCCGACCCGTTGCGCGAAGGGCTTCTCCCGCACCAGCACCAGGTCCATCACCAGCACGAGCAAAGCGGTGGCGACGACGATGACTTCGGGCGCCAAAGCTGTCAAGTATTGGAGGTAGAGGTTCATCGCGTCCCTGCTTTCCAAAGCGGCTGCATGAGCGGCGAATTCAACGAGGGCGTGATGAAATCGAGCAAAAGCTGCGGGCACAGCCCGATGAGCAAAGTGGTTCCCAGCAGCAGCAGGGCGCCGGCGCGTTCTGGCAGGGAGATGCGTGGACAGTGCAGCGGCTCCCGCGCCTCGACCTGGCCCTCGGCAAAAAAGGCCTTGAGCAAAACGCGCAACGTGTAGGCAACCCCAGCCAGAATCCCCACGGCGGCCATGACCGCGAAGACGGGAAAGGTTTGCCAGGCTCCCACCAGCACTTGCAATTCAGCGATAAAGCCGCTGAATCCGGGCAAGCCCATCGAGGCCGCGCCACCGACGACAAAAGTCACCGCCGCGAAGGGCAGAACCTGATTCAGGTTCTTCGGTTGCAACACGGCCAAATCGCGCGTGTGAGTGCGGTCATAGACCATCCGGCCGACGACGGCGAAGAGCAATCCGGCGATGATGCCATGCGAAAACATTTGCAGGACCGCGCCCGAGAGACCGATTTGCGTCAGAGTCATCAAGCCCAGCAAAACAAACCCCATGTGGCTGACGCTGGAGTAGCCGATGACGAATTTGAAGTCCTGCTGCACCAGCGCCACCAAGGCCCCATACACAATCCCGACCACCGCCAGCACCGCGATCGTATTCTGCCAGGTGTGAAGTCCGACGGGGAAAAGCGTCATGGCCACACGCAGCGCGCCATAAGCGCCGAGCTTCATGACCACCCCGGCCAGAAGCATGGAGGCGGCTGTGGGCGCGGCAACGTGGCCCGTCGGTGCCCAAGTGTGAAAGGGCCACAGTCCCGCCAGGATGGCAAAGCCCACAAACACCACAATAAACGCCCAATTTTGGAAGGCGGGCGCAAAGTGAA
The DNA here is from genome assembly GCA_003140095.1 of Verrucomicrobiales bacterium. Classification (GTDB taxonomy): domain Bacteria; phylum Verrucomicrobiota; class Verrucomicrobiia; order Limisphaerales; family Palsa-1400; genus Palsa-1400. The sequence goes on from PLIU01000269.1 coordinate 2,601, forward strand.
CCTTGGCCAATGCCGCCAAATCAAAAGTCCTGGCTCCCGCCATCACGTAGGCGGCAATCAGCCCGACCAGCACCATGGCGCTGCCGACAAACGAATAGAGCGCCAGCTTCATCGCCCCGTACTCGCGCCGGGTCGATCCCCAGATCACGATCAGAAAATATTTGGGAATGATGGCGACCTCGTAAAAGACAAAAAGCAGAAACAGATCGACGCTCAGGAAGACGCCATAGACACCGCCAATGAGCGCCAGATAAAGCGCGAAAAATTCCCGGCTCCGGTTTTCGACATTCCACGAAAACAAAACGCCCGCCACAGCCGCAATGCCCGTCAGCAACACCAGCACCAGGCTGATTCCGTCTGCCGCCAGGTGATAGCGGATGCCCAATTCCGGGATCCAATTCGCGTTGGCCACGTCCGTCAACGCGCCGGCTCCGGCGTGAAGGTGGCACTCGATCGCTCCCTTCGCGGCGCAAGCCAGCCCGGCCAAAGCCGCCAGCAGCGCCGCCACCTTGGCCGGCCGCGGGTTCTCGCCCGGCAGAAACATCAGGAGGGCCGCGCCGAGAAAGGAGATGTAAATGGTCCAGGCCAGCATGGCTCAAAAAGATTTCAGCATTTGCAGCACGGCCGGGTTCGCCACACCTGTCAACAATTGGGGAAAAAGGCCGAGCACGAACATCAGCGCCATCACCGGCAGGACGGTCAGCCGTTCGCCCAGGGTCAAATCCGGCCAGCCGCTCCATTTGCTAGGCAACGGCCCGCTGAACACCCGCTGCAAAATGGTCAGCAGAAAAAGGGCCGTGAAGAGCAAGCCTGGGATCGAGAGCAGCGCCGCCCGCGACGCCAGATGCAGGGCGCCCTTGAAAATGAGGAACTCGCCGGGGAAGCCGTTCAGGCCGGGCAACCCCAGCGAAGCGAAGAGCGCGATCCCCATCAGCCCGCAGAACACCGGCGCGGCCTGGCGCAAGCCGCCGAAATCGTCCAACCCTCGCAAGGCTCCGCCGCGCTGCTCGATCAGGCCGACGAAATAGAAAAGGGCGGAAGCGGTCAGGCCGTGGTTGAACATTTGCAGGATCACCCCATTGAGCGCCGCCGCCTGCTCATTGGAGAAGAGCGCGGAGCTTTTGGTCAGGCGCGCGGCGGCGAAAATGCCCAGCAAGCAGTAGCCCAGGTGGTTGATGGAAGAATAGGCCACCATGCGTTTCAAGTCCTTCTGGGCGAACGCGGCCGCCGCGGGCAAAACGATGGTCGCCGCCGCCAGCGCCAACAAGGGCACCCGCCACGCCTGCATTTGCTCGGGAAAGATCGGCCAGAGAATGCGCAGGAAACCGTACACACCCATTTTCGACATCGCTCCCGTCAACAACATCGCCGTTCCCGTGGGCGCTTCGGAGTAGGCCGCCGGCAGCCAGGTGTGGAACGGCACCAACGGCACCTTCACCGCCAATCCAAGCAAGATGCCCAGAAAAACGGCCGTGGCCAGGGTGGTATGGGCGGCGAACAAACCGCCCTGATGCGCGATCTGCGCCAGTTGGGCAAAATCAAAAGAGCGGCTGGCGGCATCCGTGGCCGCATACAAGGCCAGGAAGGCTGCCAGCATGGCAACACTCCCGGCCATGGTGTAAAGAAAGAATTGGCAGGCAGCGCTGGTTCGTTTGGGGCCGCCCCAAATTCGGATCAGGAAAAAGGCCGGGATCAGGCTCAGTTCCCAGAAAAGAAACCAATGGATGAAATTCTGCGCCGTGAAGGTGCCGAAAAGGCCCGACTCCAGGAACAGCGCCAGTGAAAAGTAAAGCTTCGGGTTGTTCTCGATCTTCCAGGAGGCCAGCATGGCGAAGGGCACGATCAAGGCGGAAAGCAACACCATAAGCAAACCCAGCCCATCGACGCCCAGATGATACTCGATCCCCAAGGACGGCACCCACGAATCGTTTTCCACAAATTGCATTCCGCCATGTCCATTGTCGAAGGCCGCCCACAGCACCACCGCCAGCGCCAGCGCCACCAGACTGGCCGCGAAGGCAAGATTGCGCCCCAGCTTTTGCTTGTCAGGGCCAAGCAAAGCGATCAGCACGCCGGCGACCAGCGGCAGGAACGTGAGGATGGTTAAAATCATGCGCACCCCCACAGCAACAGGATGAGCAACCCGCAAAAGGCCAGCCCGATGACCCGCAAATACCGCTGCACCTGGCCGTTCTGCAAGCGCGACACCCATTGACCCGCACCGCGCACGGCTTCGGTGCCAATGTCAAAACCCTCGTTGACCACCGACTTGTCCACGTTGCGATCCAGCCGGGCCAGCGCCAGCGCCAGCCAGCACACGGCCCTGACCAAGCCGCCCAAAACCACGCGATCAAGCCAGTCGCAAAACCTCGCAAACGCCGTCGTCAAGCGCACGACGGTGGCGTCGTAAAACTCGTCCACGTAAAATTTCTTTTGGACGCAGGCAAAGAGGGCGGGCTGGGCCACTTCCAGCGGGTCCGCTTCCCGCGCCGGCCGGGCCGACGCCCGGCCATAAATCCACCCGCTCCAGACGATGCCGGCGGCCACCAGGGCGGTGGACAGAAGCATGACCGGCAGCTGATGCTCGTTCATTAGTTTTGACAAATCGAATCCCGCCGAGCCGCCGTCCAAATAAGCCTGGAACCACGGCCACGCCGGCGTCCCAAAAAACCCGACCATCACGGCCAAAGCCGCCAGAATCAGCAGCGGAACGGTCATGACGGGAGGGCTTTCGTGCGCGTGCTCCGCCTCCACCGTCATGGGTTTGCCCAAAAACACCCGGCAGACCTGGCGCGTCATATAGAAGGCCGTCAGAAACGCCCCAAGCAGGCCGAGATAAAAGGGCACTTGCGAGCCGCGCCAATGATGAAGGGCATCCAGGATGGCATCCTTGCTCCAAAAACCGGAGAAAAACAACGGCACGCCGGAGAGCGCCATCATGCCCACCGCGTAGGTCGCGAAGGTCACGGGCAGCCGAAGGCGCAGCCCGCCCATTTTGCGAATGTCCTGTTCTTCGTGGCAGCCGTGGATGACTGATCCGGCGCCCAAAAAGAGCAACGCTTTGAAAAAGGCGTGCGTGGTGAGGTGAAACATGCCCACCGCCACGCCTCCCGCGCCCAGGCCCATCATCATGTAACCGAGTTGCGACACGGTCGAATAAGCCAGGATGCGTTTGATATCGCTTTGCGCGACGGCGATGCTGGCGGCAAAAACCGCCGTCAACGCGCCCACCCACGTCACCACTTGCAACGCGCCGGGGGTCATCAGTGGATAGACGCGCGCGATCAGAAAGACGCCGGCGGCCACCATGGTGGCCGCGTGGATCAACGCGCTCACCGGCGTCGGGCCTTCCATCGCATCCGGCAGCCAGACGTGCAAGGGAATCTGGCCGGATTTTCCGACCGCGCCGCAAAAAATCAGAAGCGCAATCGCGGTGGAGGCAACCAATCCGCCGGCGGCGGCCGGCTCCAGGCAGCCTTGGCCGTGGTCATAAAAAAGGTGCGTGCCCGCCTTGGCATAAAGCCAAAGCATCCCCACTAGAAACCCAAGGTCGCCGATGCGCGTAACTATGAAGGCTTTCTTGGCCGCCGCCGCCGCGCTCGGTTTTTGAAACCAAAAGCCAATCAACAGATAGGAGGCCAGCCCGACCAATTCCCAGCACATAAAGAACAGCAGCAGGCTGTTGGCGATGACCAGACCGAGCATGGCGGCCGCGAACAAGGCCAGAAAACAAAAGAACCGGGTGAAGTTCTCGTCCTTGGCCATGTAGCCCAGGCTGTAAATAAATATCAGCAGGCTCACCAAGGCCACCATGACGGCCATGATCGCCCCCAGCGGGTCCAGCACCCAGCCCATTTGCACCGACGTGGTGCCGAAATCAAACCAGCGGAAATTGCTCGTGGCCCGCCCCGAATGCAACGTGGCCCAAAAAGCCGCGCACGACAACAGGAAAGAAATGCTGATCGCCCCAATGGCCAGTCCCGCGCTCAATCGCCGCCGTCGCCTCGGCAGCAACGCCCCGGCGCCAGCCGCCAGGAGCGGCGCCGTTGGAATGAGCCAGAGATATTGGATGATGGACTCCATCCTTAGCCTTTAAGCGAATCGAACCGGTCCACCTGTGCGGTGCGGCGATGACGGTAGATCGCGATCACCAACGCCAAACCGAGGGCCGCTTCGCCGGCGGCAATGGCGATGGAAAAAAGGACGAACATCAGGCCCATGAGCTTTTCGGGATGGGGGCCGAAACGCCAGAAGGCGATGAAATTCAAATTGGCGGCGTTGAGCATCAGCTCCAAGCCGATGAGGACAAGGACCGCATTGCGCCGCGCCAACGCGCCGGCCAGGCCAATGCCGAAAAGCAGCGCAGACAGGACCAGGTATTGGTTCAAGGATGGGGTCATTAGGAATTGGGTTCGGACGTGCGCGGCTCGCGCAGTCCGATGACCACCGCTCCCAACAGCGCGGCCGTCAAAAGCAGGCCGATGGTTTCCAGGGGCATGACGAATTGGTTCATCAATTGTTCTCCGATTTGTTTGACTGGCGCGTGGACATTCGGCGAAGGGAGACGAACCAGACTGGGGCTGGCCATGATGGACCAAATCAAGCACGCCAGAACCAGCGCGCCCACCGGCACGCCCTTCCACCAGGAAGACGCGGAAGAGGCGGCGCCGGGTTGGATTTCAGCGCCGCGGGTCAGCAGGACCGTGAAGACAATGAGAATCGCAATGGCGCCGACATAGATCAGAAGCTGGGCGAAGCCGACGAATTCCGCGTCCAACTGCAAGTAAATCGCCGCCAAGCCGGCAAAGGCGCCGGCGGCGCACAACGCGCAATGCACCAGATTGCGCAGCATCATGGCCGCGACGGCCCCGGCCAGCGTCAATGCAGCGCAGAGCAAGAATGCGATTTCATTCAGCATAAATGTATTTGCGAGGCGGCGGCATTGCGCCGCGCAAGGCCCGGCCCAGCCAGTGGTAGGGAAGGGCGATGAGGGCGGCGCACAGCAACCAGCGAATCGGCGCCACCACCGGGAACTTCCAGGCGCCGGTCCAGTACCAGGCCGCCGCCACCAGCAGGTTGATCAACGAAAGCGGGACCAGGAATCTCCAGGAGAAATTGAGCAGTTGATCCAGGCGCAAACGGGGCAGTGTCGCCCGCACCCAGATGAACAGGAAAATCAGGGCGCCGAATTTGGCGGCAAACCAGAACCACGACGGCACCCATTCCAGCCATTGGAACGGCGCGTGCCACCCTCCCAAAAAGAGAGTCACGGCCAATCCTGTAACCGCGAATAAGCCCAAGTACTCACCCAGAAAGAACAGGGCGTACTTGAATCCGGAGTATTCCGTCAGGAAACCGGCTATGATTTCCGATTCGCCTTCCGGCAGATCAAAGGGCGAACGGTTGGATTCGGCCGTAGCCGCGATAAGAAAGAGAATCAATCCGGCCAGCCCCCAGGGAGTGAACACATTCCACCGGGCAAGCCCGCCGAAAGTGTAAGTGCCTTGCGCGGCCACGATATCGTTCAGCTCCAGCGAGCCGGCCAGCATCAAGACCGGCACGACGGAAAGCACCAGCGGCACTTCGTAACTGATCATCTGCGCGATCGCGCGCATCGCCCCCACCAGAGAATACTTATTCTGGCTCGACCAGCCCGCCATGAACACCGCCAATTCCGAGGCGGAACCAACGGCAAAAAAAAACAAAATGCCGGCATCAAGGTTAATGGCGCTCATGTTGCGCCCGAACGGCAGCACCGCAAACGCCAGCCAGACAGGAACCGTCAACACCAGCGGCGCAAGAAAGTGCAGCGTTTTGTCCGCCGAAAAGGGCACGATGTCTTCCTTGGTCAGCATTTTGACGGCGTCGGCCAGAGGCTGCAACAGGCCATACGGGCCGACGCGATTGGGGCCGAAGCGATTCTGCATCCGGCCCAGCACTTTGCGCTCAGCCAGGGTAGTCAGGGCGAAGCAAGTGCCAAAAACCGCCATGACCCCAGCAATGGCCAGAACGGCGGAAACCAGCGGTTGCACTGATGCGGGAAACCATCCGGCCGCCCGGTGTCCGATCCATACAAAGATTTGATCAAGACCGCTCATTTCGCGGCCCCCGGTGTGGCCGGTGATTTGGGCGCGGCCGCTTTGGCGGCGGCGGCGGCTTCGGCTTTGCGCTTGTCTTCTTCCCGGCGGACATCGATTTCGGACGCCTCGGTCTTATGAATTTTGACGAAGTAATCGTTCGGCTTGGCCAATTGATGCTTGTCCAAGAGCAACTTGCCGAATCGGTCGCCGGTGCTCAACTCGAACACCTGGTCCATTTTGATCGCGTCGAAGGGACAGACCTCGACACATATTCCGCAACTCATGCAAACAGAAATATCGATGTCGAAAACCTTCGGTTGCATTTGCATTTTGCCCACGTAATCCGGCTTTTTGACCTGGTCTTTGACGATGTAAATGCACTGCGGCGGGCATTCCTTTTCGCAGATGACGCAGGCGGTGCAACGAAGGCCCGCCATCGCGTCGTCGCCGTCAAAAACCAGAAAAGGAATCGTGCGCGCGTTCTCCACCGGCGGCAGTTTCTGTTCGGGATATTGCACGGTGGTCAGCCGTTGGGCGTCATGGTAGCTCCCGACGAAATTCCTCGCCGTTTCGATCATGCCTTTGATAATGCCGAAGCCGTTCATCAGCGATCCACCTCCCCCAACACAATATCGACGCTGCCCAGGATGACCACGGCGTCCGCGATGGTCTGGCCCAGGCACATGTCTTCAAGAATGGTCAGGTTGATCAAACTGGGCGGACGAATGCGGTAGCGATAGGGATTGGGGCCGCCGTCGCTGATGAGATAGAAGCCCAATTCGCCTTTGGGCCCTTCGATGCGGCCGTAGGCTTCGCCGGGTTTGGGCCGCAAGTTGCGCAGCTTGGCCTTGGGGTCGATGATCGGACCGGCGGGAATGTCGCGCAAAGCCTGTTCGAGAATCTTCAAGGATTCGCGCATTTCGAGGATGCGAATCATGTAACGGTCGAACACATCCCCGCGCTCCCCCAGCGGCACGCGGAAGCTGAACCGGCCATACACCCCGTATGCATCCACTTTGCGAATGTCATAATTGACACCGGTGGCCCGAAGCATCGGGCCGGTGACGCCCGCATTGACGGCCAATTGCGGCGTGAGAACACCCACGCCCTCGGTGCGAGCCTGCAGGATTTCATTGCCTGTGAGCAAGGCCTCGAATTCATCCAAAAACGAAGGGAAATTCGCCACCAGGCTGCGGGTCTGCTCGATCCAGCCCGGCGGCAGGTCACAACGGCAGCCGCCAAAGCGCATGTAGTTGCACATCATGCGCGCGCCGGTCAGGGACTCGAACAAATCCAGAATTTTTTCCCGTTCGCGGAATGCGTACATCAGTGGCGTCCCCAGCGCCCCCATGTCTTGCAACAGGAAGCCGGCCAGGGCCGAATGATTGATCAGACGAGTCAACTCGCTCAGGATGACCCGGATGTATTCGGCCCGTTCCGGCGCCACCAGACCGGCCAGTTTTTCGACAGTCATCGCGTAGGCCCAGTTGTTGGTCAGCGAGCAGATGTAGTCCAGGCGGTCGGTGTAGGGAATGGAGCCGAGGTAACTGCATTTCTCCGCAATCTTTTCGTGGTTGCGGTGCAAATAGCCGAACACCGGCTTCAGCTTCACCACCATTTCGCCATCCAAGCTCACGTCCATCCGAAAGACCCCGTGCGTGGAGGGGTGCTGCGGCCCCAGCGAGACTTCCAACAACTGGTGATCGGAAGCCGGTTCCGCCAACTCCGACGGAAGGGTGGACGCGCTCATGCCGGCGTCCCTCCCGGATAGTGCTGGCGCGCCCTGGCCAGCACGGCATCGTGCGGCGTCGGTTCGTATTCGTAGTCGTCTGCCTCGACGTAATCCTTGCGCATCGGATAATCGGTGAACTCCGGCCACATCAAAATGCGGCGCAAGTCGGGATGGCCCTCGAAGTGGATGCCGTACAAATCGAAAATCTCCCGCTCCTGAAATTCGCAACTCCGCCACACCGGCGTCAGCGACGGCAGGGCGACCTGGTCCGCGCGGTTTTCGGTGCGCAGGCGCAGGATGAGAGGGCCGTGTTTGCGCGCCATCGAGTAAAGATGATACACCGCCTCCAGATAAGCGGGCGTTTTCCTTTCGCAAACTTCCTCGACTTCCTTTTCCACGCCCTCCATCATTTTCTTGACTTTGATCTTTTCCTTGATCGTTTTTTCCGGCCAATCGACCCCGGTCACGTTGGAGGCGTAGTCGAAAGCCAGCGCGGGATCATCCCGCAGAAATTGCGCCACCGCCCGCGCGTGCCCGCAGTCCAGCAAGAGCGATGGCTGGTTGGCTGGGCTGCCGTTAAGGACGATCTCCGCCCGGGTGCCGGGAGCCGCGGCTTCGATGCGGGCTTTGATTTGTTCAATAGTTTCCATGCCGCTTTATTCGTTGCGCAGCATGGGCGGCGGCTGCCAGAGGGCCGGATTGTTGGGCGGCTCAAGATCATGTTGGCCAAATCCCGGTATGGGGAATTCACCCGGCGCGTCCGCGTCCAGATGGCGCGGGCGATTGGGCCCAGTCAGGTGCTGTTGGTCGATTTTCTCTTGCAGCGTCATCAGCGCTTGCAACAACGCTTCCGGCCGGGGCGGGCAACCGGGAATATGCACATCGACTGGAATGTAACGGTCGATGCCTTTGAGGACATTGTAGCCTTCCTTGAAAGGTCCGCCGGAAATGGCGCAGACACCCATGGCGATCACGTATTTTGGCTCGGGCATCTGGTTGTAAAGGCGCACAATCTGCGGCGCCATTTTCTTGGTCACGGTCCCCGCCACAATCATCAGGTCCGCCTGCCGCGGCGACGGTCGGAAAACCTCGGCCCCAAACCGGGCGATGTCGAATCGCGCCATCGACGTGGCGATCATTTCAATGGCGCAACAGGCCAGGCCGAATTGCAGGGGCCAGAGCGAGTTCTTCCGACCCCAGTTATAAAGCTCCTCCATCGTCGTGGTCGCGACGCCTTGCCGGCTCAACTCATTGCGCAGTCCTTCGTCTATCATAATAATGTCATCTCCTCGCCACGACGCCTTTGACACACAACCATACCAGCCCTTCCACTAGCAAGAGAATGAAAATCAGCATCGCCGCGCAGGCCCCCGCCGAAAGACCCTTGAAGGCGGCGGCGAAGGGCAGCAAAAAGACCGTCTCGACGTCAAAGATCAGGAAGACGATGCCGTAGAGGTAGTACTCGGATTGGAACTGGACCCAGCCGGTGGCTTGGGAGTCCAGGCCGCACTCATAATTGGCGTTTTTGCTGGGGCCGGACTTACGCGGGGAGAATGTGCGCGCCCAAAGCCACGCGATGGCGAGGGGAGTGATTGCAAAAATCACCGCCGCGATCGCGAAAAGCGCCAGAAATGAATAAGGACCTAAGTTCATTCCGTGCCTGTGGTGTGCCTGACTTAGCCTCCTTTGGCAAGGATGAAAAATGGGCTAAAGGTTTGCATCATGAGTCTGCATGATCCAATATGCGAACCGATGGTTCGTTGAATGACAGGTGGCTTTACATTCAAATGAATTCAATTGCTTCAAACACCAAGATTTATGGGGTCACGCTCGGTTGTATGGCTTGCGGTGCAATGATGTCAGATATTCTGGACAGTCTCAGACACCACAAATTCCGGCGTTTCTACGCAGATCACCCGGCTCAGTTCTGGCTTACTATCCCTATCAATCTCATCGTGGTTTATTTGCTGGTTCGCAGAGCTCGTCAGATTTCACAACAGAGGCGTGATCCAGCTATTCCGCAAGAGAAGGCCGGCGTTGGTGCTTCGCTGGTTGGCGTCAAGTTTCACACGACGCTATTTATTCGTATTTGTCTGTAGGCTGGATATTACATTATCGGGATTTGTCTCGTATTTTTTTCTGATTTACAGCGGGGCGTTGTCAATCAGGCGCGTTTTGCCGATGAAGACGGCCAGGGCAATTTGGGTGCCTCGCTTGGCTTGGTGGACGGGCGCCAAAGTTTGCGGATCAAAAAATTCGATGTAATCCAGCCGGCTCTCGGGCTGGCTGGCAATCAAGGCCCGCAATTCTTCCCGCAAAGACGCGGCGGGCACGGACGCCCCGACCACCGCTTCCCTGGCCCGCTCCAGGGCGCGCCGAAGGATCGCCGCCTGCCGGTGCTGGGATGGCGTCAAGTATTTGTTGCGCGAACTCAAGGCCAGTCCGCCGGGTTCGCGCACAATCGGGCTGACGACGATTTTCAGCGGAAAATTCAAATCCTGGACCATTTTTTGCACCACGGCCGCTTGCTGAAAATCCTTGGCCCCGAAAACGGCCACGCTGGGTTGGACGATGTGAAACAACTTGGCCAGGACGGTCGTCACGCCCCGGAAATGCGTCGGGCGCGCGGCCCCTTCCATGCCTTGCGAAAGTCTCTCCTCCGCGACATAAGTGCTGAAGCCCGCGGGATACATTTCGCGATCCGAGGGCGCAAACAAAACATCCACACCCGCTTGGGCGCAGAGCTTCTTGTCCCGGGAGAAATTGCGCGGATAGGCGGCCAGATCCTCGTGAGGCCCGAATTGGGCCGGATTGACATAAATGCTCACGGCGACCCTGCCCTCACGGCCGATCTCCTGGCGGGCGCGCGCGACGAGGCTGAGGTGGCCCTCGTGCAGAGACCCCATTGTCGGCACAAACGCGACGGGAACGTGCAGCGTCTGCCACACTCTGGCCTGGCGTTGCATGGCGGAAACAGTCTGAACGACTCTCATTGCAAATACGTTGGAGAAAAGGACGGGCGAGGCAATGCAAATTTCAACGATTCCGAATAGCGTCATTGGCTTGGCGATTTTTCCATAGGGGCGGTCACATTGTGAGCGACGACCGTCTGCGACAAGATCCAAGGAGAGCCGATGCTTTTTGCGCTTGCTCGCGCCTCACATGCGACAGGCCCCTCTATTTTCACTGGGCTTGCCTTCCCGACGATTTCTGGTTTTGCAGTTGGCGGAAGGCGGTTTGCGGGGTGCGTTCCTGCACATACCACGGATGATAGCCGAAGGAGGGCAGCACTTGGGGAAATTCCCGCGCCAGCGCCAGGACATCCGGGCAATCCTATTCGCACGAGCCGTTGACGACCATCCTGGCGATCGGTTCGGCCCGCACCGCGGACATGATGGCGGCCAGGTGCGGCTTGAGCCGTCGGTCTTGCAAATGATTATGGGCGTCGTAAAGCGTCACGGTGCGAGATGGGCGCGCGCAAAGGCTTGCATCTTCTGCCAGATTTTTCCCAGGCTGTTGCGGCGGTTTGGCGTCAGGTGTTGCGTGATGCCCAAATCTTCCAGAAAGGCGGGGCTTTTCTGCACGATCTCTTCCGGCGGCTGTCCGCTGTAAAAATCGCACAGCAGCACGGCAATTCCCTTGACAATGGCGGATTCCGAATCAGCCTGGAATTGGCACCGGCCGCCGGAAAATTCCGGGACGAACCAGACTTTGGCCACGCAGCCTTCCACGCGGAAAGCCTCGGTTTTGAACTCCATTTCCAACGGCGGCGCACTGCGCCCGCGGCCCACCACATAACCGAGCCTGTCCTGCGCGGTTTTCAAGGCCCCCAGCGCAGCCGTCAGTTGCCGCTGTTTTTCCGCCATCGTCACTTCATCACAACATATTGCGGCAGCGGCCCAAGCTCCAAGGAAATCTCCGACTGCAAGCCCTGGAGGCGGACGGTGTGAGGTTCTGCCATGATCCAGGCGGCTGCCTTGCGCGCGCCGCTTTCGTTGACAAACACCAGCACGAAGTCGGTTTCCGCCAAGCCCTCCAATCTCTGTTGCAGCCGATAGCCGCTCAGCGCATCGATCATTTCCTTGAGCGCGGTGTAGGCGGGCTTGGGTTGCAGATCTTCGTTGACCGTCCCATAGTTCTGCTCGCTGTCGGCCGGGTTCCGTCCGTCATTCTTCCAATCGTACCATATCGACAACGGGACGCCGTTGAGCAAATTGGAAAGTTGCTGGCGGACGGCAAAAGCGGCCTGAGTTTCCAGCGAGACGCCATCGGTGCTCGAAGGGTAGCCCCATTCGCCGCTGAGGATGGGGACTTTCCCGCGCTTCGACGGCGGCGCGCAACGGTCGATCAGTTCACGCAGCCTTTTATAATCCACGGCGGCTGTTTCCGGCGAATAATTGTGGGACCGATAGGGATGAACGCTCACGCCATCGAGAAATTCCAGCACGCCCGACCGCAAAAAATATTCCAAATATTTCCAATCGAAGCCCGACATGGCCGGAGCGATAATGGTGGCGGAAGGTTCAGCTTGGCGGATGGCTTTGGCCGTCGCCAGCGCCATGGTGGTGTACTCGGCGGCGTCCGGTTTGGGCCGCCAAAAATCGCCGTTCGGTTCGTTGTAAATTTCCCACAGGATATGCCGCCCTTGAAAATGGCGCGCCGCCGCCGCCGACCAGCGCGCGAAGGCGGTCACGCTCTTGGGATGGCGCGGGGAGGCCAGATGCCGTTCCGGCGCCGGTTCTCCGACTGGGTGCCGGGCATCGACCACCGGCTCGTATAATTCGTTGACGTAATCCAGAATGTAAATGGCCCGCAACCCGCGCCGTTCCAGTTGGGCCGTCAACGCATCGTACTCGGTCCAATCATAGACGCCCGCTTTTCGCTCGGTTGCCTGCCAGCCGAAATCCATCCGTACGAACTTGAATCCGGCACTGGTGACCAAGTCCAAATCACGCGCGTGGCCGGTGACGAAATGAATATTGACCCCAACGCCGGCGGGAATGATGGCCGGCGGAATTTGGGCGCCCAGAGCCACCGGCAGAAGGGCCAACGCCAACAAAGAGGCAGATAGTTTCATATTTTACCACTGGCCATCTTTCAGGAAATCAGCGGCACGATACATGTAAAGCGCCGCTGTCGTGCGATGCGGACTCCACCTGTTCCCGAATTGCTCCAATTGCTCCGGCTCCGGCAACTTGCGCTTATGGTAAGCGATTTGAAACCCCTTCCGAACCCCGAAATCATGAATCGGCAAAACGTCCGGCCTGCCCAGATTGAACATCAGGAACATTTCGACCGTCCACCGGCCCACCCCTTTAATTTCGGTCAACCGCTCCACAATTTCCGCATCCGTCCTCTTTTTGCACTGAGCCGTCGTCGGGATAAAGCCGTTCAGAGCCCTTGCCGCGACATCGTGAACGAAGGTCGCTTTGGCTCTTGAGAACCCGACCGCGCGAATCTTTTCCAAATCCATTTTAAGAATTTGCTCTGGCGCCGGAAATGGGCCGTTGCCAAACAAAGCCTGGAACCGATTTAAAATGGTGCTGGCGGCTTTTCCGGTTAATTGCTGGTGGGCGATGGCGTGAATGAGGGATTGAAACGGCGGAACTCGTCTGGGCTGGACACGCACGTGCCCGAACTTCTCGATGAGCCGCTCCAGGACTGAGTCCACAGATTTTAGATGTTTGACAGCTTCGCTTTCCATCGTTATGGTGAGGCTTGCACAAAGGAACGTGATGGGCAATTCTCCATCGCAGATTTTTGCTTGCCGACCGGCCCAAAAAGCGGTTAGCTCGGCGGGTGGATGACCGCGAAGCTTTGGTGGCTTTGAATTTGATCGAAGGCATCGGCCCGGTGCGCGCGCGCCAATTGCTCGAGCACTTCGCCGGACCGGTTGCCATCCTCCAAGCCAGCGCCGCCCAACTGCAACGCGTCGGCGGCATTGGGCCGGAAACAGCGGCCTCCATCGCCGGTTGGGAAAAGAACATCGACCTCAAGGGCGAACTGGATCGCATCGAAAAATTCGGATGTCACATCGTCGTTCAGTCGGACGAAACTTACCCCGAATTGCTCAAGCAGATTTACGACCCGCCTATTGTGTTGTACGTCAAGGGCACCTTGAGCGTCAAAGACAAGAACGCCGTGGCGGTGGTCGGTTCGCGCATGACCACTCACTATGGCATGGAGACGGCGCGCAAGCTGGCCTTTCAACTGGCCTACATAGGCGTGACCGTCGTCAGCGGCGGCGCCCGCGGCATCGATACCGCCGCGCATCAAGGCGCGCTGCATTCCAAAGGCCGCACCATTGCCATTTTGGGCACGGGCATCAACATCGTTTTCCCGGCCGAAAACGCGGAGCTTTTTGAGCGCATCGCGGCCCAGGGCGCGGTGGTGACGCAATTTCCCTTCAATCGCAAAGCCGACAAGCAGAGCTTTCCCATTCGCAACCGCCTGGTGGCGGGCATGACCTTGGGCACGGTGGTAGTCGAGGCCAACCTGACCAGCGGCGCGTTGATCACGGCCAAAATGGCGGCGGACAACGGCCGGCAGGTCTTCGCCGTGCCTGGCCGCATCGATTCCCCGCGCAGCAAAGGGTGCCACGAATTGATCAAGAACGGCGCCAAACTGTGCGAGGGAGCGGAGGACATCCTGTGCGAATTCGAGTACCTCTTCCCCGCCAACAACCGGCCCTCCCCGCTCAAGGACTCCCCCAACCTGCCCGCGCTCTCGCTGTCAGATAACGAGACGGCGGTCTATGATTTAATTGACAATGAGGAGATGGCCATCGACGACCTCATCCGGCGCAGCGGTTTGCCCGCCTCGGCGGTCTCGGTCGCCTTGCTGGGGCTGGAAATGAAGCGGTTGCTCCGGCAATTGCCCGGAAAGGTGTTCGTGAAGAACACATAGCGATTCCGAAGGTGTTCCTGCAGAACGGTTAAGCGTTGGCTTGAACATGGGCGGCATACGAGTTAGACTCTCATCGTTATGCGAACGCCGCTACTTATCTCCGAAGTCCACGTCGATGACGAACTGCTCGGCTTTAACTTGGAAGACGGCCGATGTATCCAGCGTGGCGATAGCGTTTTACCCGACGCTTGCGTTGGCTACGCGCGAGGAGCGGAGCCATTTCGAAAATAGCGGTTCGTCCGCATATTGGCCGGATTTGGACGCGGATATTGGCGTGGAAGGACTTTTGGCGGGACCCCGTGAGCATCCTCATTACGCACGGAAGGCCGCGGAGCGCGCCGTGCGCTTGGGGCGTTCGCTTGAAACGGTTCTGGAAAAGACTCCATGACTTCTTTGGGCCTTGATCTGTTTTACTAGCAGATATGGAGTGTGCTCTACCAAGGTGCTTACCGATTCAGTCCCAGACCGAGCGTCTCCTTGCAATAGGCCAAGCTCTGTTCCAGTCCGTTCTTTTGGTACTCCTTTTCCGCCGCCTCATCAGTGTTATGCCGCGCAGGAATCATTTTGCCCAGGCGTGTCAAAGCGTCGAACTTGGCGAAGTCCTTGGCGCGCGCCTTGGGCCAGACGTTCCAATAATTACCGCGAAAATACGGCAAATCGCGCGTGAAGCCCGAAATGATTTCCACGTTGACCGGAACCTGCGGACATAACTCGATGAAGCGGGGCACGAAGGCCTTATAATCGATTACTCCCTCCCCCATCGTCGTCCATTGCACGGCGGCTCCGTGCGGGGTCTGCCAGACCATGGAATCGCGCAAGGCCGAGGCCGCCACATAGGGCGCCAAAATCTCCAGGCTCTCCATCGGGTCTTCCATGGTCCAGGTGGAGTTGCCGGTGTCCAGAGTGACGCCGACGTACTCCTTGCCCGCTTCCTCGCACAAACCGGCCAATTCCCAGGCCTGCATGTCGCCAGCGTGATTTTCAATGGCGATCTTGACCCCTGCGTCCAGCGCCTGGCTGCGCGCGCTGCGGCAAACTTTGAT
>PLIU01000098.1 GCA_003140095.1 Verrucomicrobiales bacterium
CCTATGCAAAGGACTGAACAGTAAGTTCGAGTTTAACACCATTCTTCGTCGATGTCATTTTCAGAGGACCTTTCAGTTGGGAGGTACCACAGGATAAACTGCTGACAATCATAATACTCAATATCGCCAAAGGCCAACCATAATAATGTGCAGTGTTGTAATTCGATGGTTTCACGGCGCTTTACTGCTGGAGCTGGAGGAACTGCTGCCGGAGCAGGATGGAAGACAAGGGCACGCAACTTCCCCGAAATTTACGATATTGTTCGTCCATATGCACTTTTAGTTTTCTGGCACGGGTTCGGCCGCGGCGGTTACTTTTCACAGTGAGGTTGTAAGGTTCATTCCAGAGGCCGAATCTTCCGCCGCGATGTGCGCGTCGTGCCCAAGGCGGAGCCAAAGAGCGCGAATTGCATGTATTGCGATGTACTTGCCTTCGTTTGGGGAATTTCCACATACTCGTTGTTAATTTCTGGGGGAAAGTCATCAATACGCCGCCTGCACGCCCTTGACGGAGCGTTTCTTCATCCATGGCATCAGGGAACGCAGGCGCTGGCCGACGCGCTCGACCGGGTGCTTCTCCCCGGCTTTGAGCAAGGCGTGGTACTTCTTGTAACCGCTGTTGTATTCATGAACCCAGCCTTTGGCGAATTTGCCCGATTGAATGTCCTTCAATGCCGCTTTCATCCGTTTCTTGACTCCGGCGTCGATGATCTTGGGGCCGACGCTCACGTCGCCCCACTTGGCCGTTTCGGAAATGGAGAAGCGCATGCCGCTGATGCCGGCTTCATTCATCAAATCAACGATCAATTTCAATTCGTGCAGGCATTCGAAGTAAGCCATTTCCGGCTGGTAGCCCGCTTCGACCAGTGTTTCGTAGCCGGCCATGATCAAGGCGGAGGCGCCTCCGCACAGCACGGTTTGTTCGCCAAACAGGTCCGTCTCGGTCTCCTCCTTGAAGCTGGTCTGGATGACGCCCGCGCGCGTCGCGCCGATGCCCTTGGCCCACGCCAGCGCGATCTGCTTGGAGTGCCGGCCCGGGTCTTGATAAATGGCGATGAGCGCGGGCACGCCTTTGCCTTCCATGTATTGCCGGCGCACGATGTGCCCTGGCCCTTTGGGCGCCACCAGGATCACATTGATGTCCTTGGGCGGGGCGACGGTCTTGAAATGAATCGAAAATCCGTGCGAAAACAACAGCGTCTTGCCCACCGCCAGATTCGGCGCGATGTCTTTCTCGTAGGCCCTGGCTTGTTTGGTGTCGGGGATGGCGACGAAGATCACCTCGGCGCGGCGGACGGCCTCCGCTGTGCTAACCACCTCAAAGCCGTGCGATTGGGCCACCGGCGCCGATTTGCTGCCTTCGTAAAGCCCAATGATGACATTGCAACCGCTGTCCTTCAAATTGAGCGCGTGGGCATGACCTTGCGAGCCAAAGCCCAGGACAGCCAGGGTCTTGCCCTGGAGGTTTTTGAGGTCTGCGTCTTTGTCGGTATAAACTTTTGCGGGCATGGGATGGAGTGGGTTTAGGTTTAATTGACGAATAAAAGATCACTTGCGGGCCAGGGCGATCTTGCCCGTGCGGGTCAATTCGAGCACGCCGAACGTCTCCATCAAGCGCAGAAACTTGTCCAGCTTGCTTTCATCGCCCGTGATTTCGATCGTCAGGCTCTTGGGCTGCACATCGACGATCTTGGCGCGGAAAATATCGGTCATCTGCATGATTTCCGCCCGCGTCTTGGTGTTGACCGCCACACGCACCAGCACCAATTCGCGGTCGATGAATTCCGATTCGCGGAAGTCATGCACTTCCAACGCGTTGACCAGCTTGTTGAGTTGCTTGACAATCTGGTCCACCGTGGCGTCATCGCCGCGGGTGACAATTGTCATGCGGGAAGTGTTAGCGTGCTGGGTCGGGGCGACGTTGAGCGTGTCGATATTGTAGCCGCGGCCGCTAAAGAGGCCGGCCACGCGCGTGAGCACGCCGAACTTGTTTTCCACCAGCACAGATATGGTATGTCGCATAGAACAAAAATCCCGCCTCCGGGTTGGACGGCGGGCGGCCTGAGAGCCGGCACAGCGCTTCAGGCCCGTCGTCAGTCAACGACGACGACGCGAACCACCTGCGGCAAACGGGCCGACATTTTCATCGCGCGCAAATTAGCAACGGAGGCCGCTCCGGTCAACCCTCATTTTTGCGCCCCTACCGTCGAGACAAGTGACGGCCAAAAAAACAGCGAGGCTGGCGCTGGCCAGCCTCGCTTCGGTTCCCCAATTCCCTCACTTTAAAACTAAGGGCTTAATAATCCATGCCGCCCATGCCGCCGCCATGGCCGCCAGGAGCCGGAGCGGATTTTTCCTTCTCCGGTATCTCGGTGATCAGGCATTCGGTGGTCAGGAGGAGACCGGCGATGGAGGCCGCGTTCTGCAACGCCGATCGGGTGACTTTCTTCGGATCCACCACGCCGGCTTTGACGAGGTCTTCGTATTCGCCGGTGGCGACGTTGTAGCCGTCGTTGCCTTTGCGTTTCTTAACTTCCTGCACCACGATAGAGCCCTCGACTCCGCCGTTGGCCGCGAGGGCGCGCAACGGCTCTTCAATGGCGCGTTTGACGATGTCCACACCGATTTGCTCGTCGCCTTCCAGCTTGAGGTTGTCCAGCGCGGGCAAACAACGGAGCAGCGCCACGCCGCCGCCAGGAACGATGCCTTCTTCGACGGCCGCGCGGGTCGCGTGCAGCGCATCTTCGACGCGGGCTTTCTTTTCCTTCATTTCGGTCTCGGTCGCTGCGCCGACGTTGATGACGGCCACGCCGCCGGCCAGCTTGGCCAGGCGTTCCTGCAGTTTCTCGCGGTCATAATCCGAGGTGGTTTCCTCGATCTGGCGGCGAATTTGATTGACACGGCCTTGAATTTCAGAGGACTTGCCGCCGCCTTCGACGATGGTGGTGTTCTCCTTGTCAACAACAATACTCTTGGCCCGGCCCAGGTCTTCCAGCTGGATGTTTTCCAGCTTGATGCCCAGGTCCTCGCTGATGAACTTGCCGCCGGCCAGAATGGCGATGTCCTCGCACATGGCCTTGCGGCGGTCGCCGAAGCCGGGGGCTTTGACGGCGCAGACGTTGATCGTGCCGCGGAGTTTGTTG
This sequence comes from Verrucomicrobiales bacterium, assembly GCA_003140095.1. GTDB lineage: Bacteria > Verrucomicrobiota > Verrucomicrobiia > Limisphaerales > Palsa-1400 > Palsa-1400. The sequence continues at coordinate 3,144 of PLIU01000098.1, forward strand.
ACCACCAGGGTGGCCAGGGCTTCGCCTTCGACTTCCTCGGAGATGATCAACAGGGGTTTCCCCACCTTGGCGACTTTCTCCAGCAACGGGAGCAAGTCCTTAAGGCTGCTGATCTTTTTCTCGAAGATCAGGATGTAGGCGTCCTCCAGCTTGGCTTCCATTGTTTCAGCGTTGGTCACGAAGTAGGGGGAGAGATAGCCCTTGTCGAACTGCATCCCTTCCACCACGTCGAGCGTGGTCTCGATGGACTTGGCTTCCTCGACCGTGATGGTGCCGTCCTTGCCAACCTTGTCCATGGCATCGGCAATAATTTCGCCGATGGTGTTGTCCCAATTGGCCGAAACGGTGGCCACTTGCTTGATCTCTTCCTTGTCCTTGACCTTCTTGGAAATCTTGGCCAAGTGCTCGACGGCGGCTTCGACTGCCTTGGTAATACCGCGTTGGATGGAGATGGGATTGGCCCCGGCGGTGACGAATTTCAGGCCTTGCGAATAAATCGCCTCGGCTAGAACGGTGGCGGTGGTGGTGCCATCACCGGCCGCGTCGCTGGTCTTGCTGGCGACTTCGCGCACCATTTGGGCGCCCATGTTTTCGTAAGGATCTTCCAGTTCGATTTCCTTGGCGACGGTGACGCCGTCCTTGGTGACAGTGGGAGAGCCGAATTTTTTGTCGAGCACCACGTTGCGGCCTTTGGGACCGAGAGTGGCGACGACTGCGCGAGCCAATTTATTGACGCCCTTTAAGAGCGACTGGCGCGCGGCTTCTTCGAAGATAAGTTGTTTTGCTGCCATATGCTTTTCCTATTATAATCTGAGAATTAGAGGTTGACGAATGTGGGGTTACTCAATAATTGCGATGATGTCATCCGCATTAAAGATTTTGTAATCTTTTTCATTGAGTTTGATTTCCGTGCCGCCGTATTTGCTGACGAGCACGCGATCGCCTTTTTTGATTTCAAACGGAACTTTCTTTCCGTTATCGTCGGTTTTGCCGGTGCCGAGAGCGACGACGATGCCTTCGGTGGGCTTTTCCTTGGCGGAATCGGGAATGATAATGCCGCCTTTTTTGACTTCTTTCTCTTCAGCCGGTTCGACAAGAATCCTGTCGCCGAGAGGTTTAATGTTAATGGCCATAGTTATGATTTCCTTTATTACTGTTCATTTTTATTCTCTTCGAATCAAAATCCCGCCGCACTCGCGATCGGGAAAAGTCTTCTACGCCGCCACCACCGGGCCCGCGGCTACCAGTCGTTTTCGCCGAGCGTCCACGTGGACATTCATGCCTTCCAAAGCGCGCGAACCCAGCAACGATAGATCGTCCTTCTGCCCGAAGACCACTTCATCAATCGTCTCGTATTTATCCACGCGCAAAATCGCATAACCAACCGAACGGGTCAAAAGTTGGCCGTTGGCCATCTGAATCAGCAGGTCTTTCTTGACGGGTTCAATGCCGATGCGTTGCAAGGTTGCGCCTGGCAACCAGGTGAATTCGCTGCCGGTGTCCACCAGCAGCTTGGGAACTATCGCAGACCGCTTTTGGTCCTTGTGGTTCTCAACCTTGCATCCAATGTAAAATGTGCCCATTCGTTTCAAAGTATCTGTCTTATTGGCCCTCGCACGAGCGAACTGGATCTCTGTTATAATTGTGCTGCTGGTCCGGCGCTTGGGCTGTCATTTCGATATCTTGGCTTGTAGCCATTCGCGTTTGGTGTTTTCAAATTCTCTACTCAACTACGTGATAGAGGCATGTCAACCCGGCCACCACTCAAGAAAATTGACCTTCCCGCACCCGGAACTCGCGGTGGTTCAACTTACTTCTTCTCGTCCACCACTTCCGCGTCAATAATCGGACCTTCTTCCTTGGCTTTGCCGCCCTCGGGCTCCGGTTGACCTTCTGGCGGCTTGGCGCCGGCGCCGCCGCGGGCCTTGGCGGCCTCGCTGGCGGACCGATACATTTCGGCGGAGGCTGCTTGCCAGGCTTCATTGAGCTTTTCGCTCGCCGAACGGATGGCTGCCACATCGGTGCCTTTCAAGGCTTCGCGCACGGCTTTGGCCGCGTCTTCGATTTGTTGCTTCTGCGGGGCGGAGATTTTGTCGCCGTTGTCCTTGAGCATCTTTTCGCTGCGATACACGGCGTTGTCGCCTTCGTTGCGGGCCTCGATTTCCTCGCGCTTTTCCTTGTCCTCGTCGGCATGGGCTTCGGCGTCCTTGCGCATCTTCTCGATCTCCTCCTTGGAGAGGCCGCTGCTGGCGGTGATGGTGATCTTTTGCTCCTTGCCCGTGCCCAGGTCCTTGGCGCTGACGTGCAGGATGCCGTTGGCGTCGATGTCAAAGGTCACTTCGACCTGCGGCACGCCGCGCGGGGCGGGCGGAATTTCGGACAAATTGAATTTGCCAATGGTCTTGTTGTCGCGAGAGAACTGCCGTTCTCCCTGCAAAACGTGTATTTCCACGCCGGGCTGGTTATCCGAAGCGGT
>PLIU01000239.1 GCA_003140095.1 Verrucomicrobiales bacterium
CAGGCCCCGATTCCAACCGACATCACCAAGCCCAAACTTTGTATGCCTTGATGCTTGCCCAGCATCAAACAGCCGAAACCCGTGAGCGCAGTCAACCCGGATACCAACACCGCTTTGCCAGTACTCTTGCCCAAGATACTCGCCTTGTGTTCCTCCGCCACCCGGTTGAGAATGTGAATGCCGTTAGTCACACCAATGCCGATGACCAGCGGCAAGGTCATGATGTTGGCCGGGTTAAATAGCACCCCCGCCAGTCCCATCAAGCCAAGGGACCAAGCGGAACCGATGGCGACCGGCAAGAGGGAAAGCACCACGCACACGACGGAGCGGAAATGAAGATAAACCATGATGGCGATAACTACCAACGAATAAAGCGCCGATTGTTGGTAGCTCTCTTTGAGCAGCTTCGTGTACTCGTAAAGTTGCACGGGCGTGCCCGTCACCCTGTCCGCCTTGTCGCCCATGGCCCTGCGCAACTCGGCGATGAATTTCTCCTGGTTGTCGTGGTTCCAGACGTCATCCTTGGGGAAAACCTGCACCATGTATTTGCCCGTTCGCCCGACAAATTGCGTGCGCAACGGCGGCGGCAAGTCCAGGGGTCGCAACCGGCTGCTGGTATCCTGCGTCTGGATGGACGCAAAAGTCTGGGCAATGTCGTCAAAGAGCGCCTCCTGGTAGTTTTTGAGCCGGTCCGGAACGGCCGGGTCGCGGCTCAACATCTTGACCCGGAAATCGCTGATGGACTGCGCCAGCGCGCGCAATTCAGCGGCCAATTGAGGGCGTTCCGTGGCCACGTCGTTGGCCGCCCAATTCAGGTAGCCCGAGGTGATCCACAACGTGAGGCTTAACTTATGCATGGCCACTTCATTTGTGTCCGCGCACGCAAATTTCAGGCCGGAAACCTCGTCTTTGATCTGACGCACCAATTTGATCTCCGGGGTCTGGTCCTCGGTCAACAGTTGGAAAATCGCGTCGCCCCTGTCGCTGCCATCGACGCTGGCCACGCTCGGCAAATTTGTGACCATCCGCTCGATTTGGGCCGCCTGTTGCAGGCTGTCGGCCACGATGGCGGCAAAAAGGATCGACTGGCCGGCTTGCGGCATGAGGTCATCCGGGTATGCGTCCTGGAGGAGGATCTGGTTGAGCTGCATCAGGTCCTGGCCTTGCGGTTTTGCTTTCAGCAATGCCTCCGTCTTGGGCCGCAAGGAGACGGATTGAAACCGGGCCGAATCGTAAATCAACGGACCGGCAATGATGCGGTTGAGATTTTTCACTAGGACGGATTCCAATTCGTCCGCGTCTGAATTGGCGCCGTGATAGGCGGCCAGCAAGGTTCTGGCCGATTGGTCCAAATGATCCCCCACGAATGCCGAGACGGGATCCCGTTTGGCGGTCAGCTTCTTGACAAAGGAAGGCAGGTTGGTGACGTCGTCCGCCGAAAAGGTCGAGGCGCCCGAAAATAGGAGCTTCTTCTCATAAATCACCGCCGGCAAGCCTTTGCTTTGCATGTGGAGCAAATTGTAGTCGAAACCCACCTTTTGGAATTGCGTGGCGGCGACCAGGCAAAGCGTGAGCGTCCAGCACACCACCCAGACGGGACGTTTCAACCAAAATCCTTCGATGCGCGTCCGGCCTTCCGCCGGCAGGCCGACGGTGTGATCCATTTTGTTCTGGCGGCCGCGCAGCAGCATGGCCGGCAACATCGTCATCATCGGAACGAGGCAGAGTGCCAATCCGCCGCCGGAAATAATGCCCATTTCCTGGATGCCTTTGAAATCGGTCAAACCCATGGCCAGGAACGCGGCCGAGGTCGTCAGCGCGCCGGTGACGATGCCCTGGCCGGTGAAGACCATTGCCTTCTCGACCGCCTCCACCGCGCTACGCTGCTGGCGGATTTCCTCCTCGTAGCGGGTGATGAAATGAATCCCGAAATCAATGGCCAGCCCGATCAAGATGGGCGCGAAAGTGACCGTCAGGATGTTCAGATGTCCGACAACCAGGGTGGTGAAGCCCATGCTGTAGCCCAAGCCCACCACCAGGCAGACCATGGCCTTGAGAGGGCGTCCTGTTTCCCGGTAGGCGTAAATGAAAATCAGCGAGCAGATCACCAGCGAAACCAGCGTCGCCACCGTCGCGTCCCGCTCCGATTGCAACATTTGGTCATAATCCAGCACCGGCTCGCCCGTGAGGCCAACGTTCAAGCCCGGCACTTCCAGTTCCGTTTGGTGGATCAACTGGCGCATGCGTTGCACGCCCTCCGAGACGACCTCGGCATTACGTGGGCGGGCGGTGACCAGGTAAATGCGGCCATTGGCGAAAGTGATATACATCCGTTGCTGGGCTTCCTGCCCCGCCCCGAATAAGGCGGTCACGCCCGGTGAAACGGGCCGGCCCGGCCGGCTCAAACTGTCGTTGGCCTCATCGATGATGCGTTGCAAGGCGGGCAAGGAGCCGATGAGGGCGTTGTTGGAGGCGTTCTCCTCCTGCTTGGCGGTTCGGATCTGCCTGTTGATCAATTCGAAAAAGGAATCCAGATTAGTGGCGTGAGTAAATTGCTGGATGAAGGGACGGAATTGCTCCAGCTTCTCCCGCATTGTCTGCAAATCCGCTGCCGGCACGAACAGCAGGGCCTTGCGGCCGAGGGAAGGCAAGTCGCCCTTGTAAAGTATATCGGTGAACAGATTGGTTTCAGGCTGCAGCCGCGCCGCCAACCGCTCGACGAATTGGCGATTGCGTTCCATGTCCTCACTTTCCACCACCACCGCCAATTCGTCCTCGCCCGGAAACTCCTGGCGGAACTTCATATAGACCTGATGGTACTTCTTGTCCGAGCCGACCAAATTGTCCTGGCTGGGGTCGTAGGTCAAACAGCAGCATGTATAAACGACGCACACCGCAAAAAGGGCCAATTGCGGCAGCACGAACCACTTGGGATGGCGGCACACTATCCGCGCCACCACGCGCAAGACCCGCGCGAAAAAGGTGTCGGCCACCGAGGTCACGCTCCCCTCCGTTGCTGGCGAGATTTAGATTTCAACATGCAATTTCATGGCCGTTACGGCGTCCCACCGCCAATATTGCGGCTGCGGCAGGATTTCACCTCCATGCACAAATCCGCGCTCGTTCTCAATTCGGGAATTCCGCGTTGGAATGAACCTCTTTGACATCGTCGTGTTCCTCCAGGATGTCAATCAACTTGTTGGTTTCCTCGACCGCCTTGGCGTCCGGCAACGGCACCGTGATGACCGGCAGCCAGGTCACTTCTGCCCCTGCCGGTTTGATTCCTTTGCCTTCAATCGCCTTATGCACCGCCTCGAATTGGCCTGGCTCGGTCACAACCTCATAGCCCGTGACGTCGGTTTTGAAATCCTCCGCCCCGGCTTCCAACGCCGCTTCCATCAACAACTCCTCTGCGGCCAATTCCCGCGGCACAATGATCTGCCCCTTGCGCTGAAACAAGCGGCTGACCGAACCGGCCGTGGCGATCGTCCCCCCGTTCTTGGTCAGCAAGCTGCGAATTTCCGAGGCCGTCCGGTTCCGGTTGTCGGTGCTCAATTCGACGAGCATGGCCACGCCATGCGGACCATAAACCTCGTAAGTGAGGTCCTCGTAATTGATGGAGTTGTCGCCGCCCGCGCCGCGCTTAATGGCGCGTTCGATATTGTCATTGGGCATGTTGGCCGCGCGGCACTTGAGCAAAACCATGCGCAGCCGCGGATTCATCGCGGGGTCCCCGCCGGCCAGTTTGGAGGCGATGGCGATTTCCTTGCCTAACTTGGCGAAGATTTTGGCCCGTTTGGCGTCCACCGCCCCCTTGAAATGCTTCACCTTGGCCCATTTGCTATGTCCTGCCATAATCTTGAATTCCAGCGGCCGGCTCAACGGGCGGGTTCGACCAGCACCGCCGTGCCGTAGCACAGAACTTCGGTGATGCCCGGCATGATTTCCGTCGCATCGTAGCGCACGCCGATGACCGCGTTGGCGTTGAGTTGGTTGGCGTGGGTGATCATGTCGCGAAAGGCGTCATCGCGCGCCCGTTCGCACAGTTCGGTATAAATGGTGATATTGCCGCCGAACAAACTTTGGATGCTGGCGCCCAAATTGCCGACCACTGAGCGCGAGCGGACAATAATGCCGCGCACAACGCCAAAACTCTTCACCACGCGATAGCCGGGAATGTCAAACGTCGTTGTGGTAAACGGATGTGTTTCGCTCATAAGAGCGTTAATTGAACACCACCTCCCGTCCCGACGCAAGCCTGTGCATAGGCCGATGGGCAGGGATCGGCCCCGGGTCTTCCTTAATCTGGTCTTGCCTGCCGGCCTGAGGTGTCGTAATTTCTCCGGCGGATGAATTATTCTATGGAACGTAGTCGCGGAGAAATTATTCTTTTTGCTGTCGCCATCTTCGGCGTGTGGCTGTCGATTTGGGCCATGATTCTGGTCAGCAAATGGCTCGAAGTCACTGCGGTCGCCATCACTTTGGGCGCCCTGCTCGGATTCGCGTGTCGCGATTCCGATTGACGCGCCCGCCTCGCCCGCTCATGCGCACTCTGGTCCTAGGCGTCGATAGCGGCACGCAATCCACCAAAGTGCTGGTTGTCAACGCCCGCGATGGCGCTGTGGTCGGGGAAGGGACGCGGGCTTATGGCCTGATCGCTGGCCTGCCTCCCGGCGCCAAGGAACAGCATCCCCACACTTGGCGGGACGCCGCCAGCCACGCCATCCACGACGCCTTGCAACAGGCCAAGGCTTCCGCCCAGGAAGTCGCCGCCATCGGCGTGAGCGGACAGCAGCATGGCTTCGTGCCGCTGGACAAGGAGGGCCAGGTCATCCGCCCGGCCAAACTTTGGTGCGATACCTCGACCGCCTCGGAGTGCGATCAGATCACCAACAAGCTGGGCGGGGTCAAGGCCGTCATCGAGGAAATCGGCAACGCCATCCTGCCCGGTTTCACNNGTGAAAAAGCGCCAATGGTCCCGCGCGGTCCTCCAGGCCATCGACCCCGCCTTGGAACGCGCCCTGCCTCCCCTGACCCCCAGCGATCAACCCGCCGGAACTTTGCAGGAATCGACGGCGCGGGCATTGGGGTTAAGCGAAAAAGTGCTGATCAGCGCTGGCGGAGGCGACAACATGATGGGCGCCATCGGCACGGGCAACACGGTGGCGGGAGTCGTCACGGCCAGCTTCGGCACCAGCGGCACCATTTACGCCTGCTCGGAACGGCCGGTCATCGATGCCCAGGGCGAGATCGCCGCCTTTTGTGATTCCACCAATCGCTGGCTGCCTCTGCTTTGCACCATGAACGTGACCGCCGCCACCGAAATGGTGCGGACGGATTTCGGCATGACACACGAGCAATTCGCCGACGCGGCGGTCAAGGCGCCCGCCGGAGCGGGCGGGCTATTGCTTTTGCCTTACTTGGAGGGAGAGCGCACGCCCAACGTTCCCTATGGCACCGGCGTCTGGTTCGGCGTCAATCAAAAAACTTTTACCGCCGCCCATTTCGCGCGCGCCGCGATGGAGGGCGTCACTCTGGGCATGAATTACGGATTGCGCCGGCTGCGCCAGCTTGGCGTCAAGCCCAGGCAAATCCGCGTCACCGGCGGCGGGGCCAAATCCAAGTTATGGCGGCAGATCATGGCAGACGTATTCGACACCGAAGTGGTCACTGTCAAGGTGAGCGAAGGCGCGGCTTATGGCGCGGCCTTGCAGGCGCTCTGGTGCTGGCGCTTGCAGCGCGGCGAGCGCGTCAAGATCAGTGACATCACCGGCCGATTCGTGCGCCTGAACAAACCCGAAGCCGCGCATCCAGGCAAGGCGGGCGTCCAGGTTTATCGCGAGTGGCAAGCCATGCAGGACGAGTTATCGCTTGCCTTGCGTCCTGTTTTCCCGCGCCACCATCGCTTCCTCAGCGGACGCGCCGCCAAAAAGTAACCGATCAGAATGACGAAAAAAACAATACTCGCTCTCGCAGGCCTGCTGCTCTTGGCAAGACCGGCCGCGGTGCAAGCCCAATTCGGTTGCATCACCAATGCCGGCAATACTCTCACCATCACCAACTACACTGGGCCGGGCGGGGCTGTCGTCATCCCAACCAACATCAACGGCTTGGCGGTCACCAGCATCGGGGATGATGCGTTCGAGTCCTTTGGCCCCCTGACCAGCCTCACCCTTGCCGCCAGCGTTACCAACATCGGCAACAGTGCGTTCTATGACTGCTACGGCCTGGCCAACGTCACCATTCCCGAGGGCCTCGTCAGCATCGGGAACTACGCGTTCGGTTCCTGTCCCGCCTTAGCCAGCGTCACCATTCCCGGCAGCGTCACCAGCATAGGAGATTATGCGTTTAATAACTGCTACGGCCTGACCAACGTCACGCTGGCCGACGGCGTCACGAGCATCGGGGATTATGCGTTCTTTTTCTGCTACGGCCTGACCAGCCTCACGATCGCCGACAGCGTCACTAATATCGGAGAGGGTGCGTTCTTTTACTGCTCCAACCTGACCAGCGTCACCATTCCCGGTAGCGTCACCAGCATCGGGTCCATTGCGTTCCAAGACTGCTCCAACCTAGCCAGCGTCTTTTTCCAAGGCAACGCTCCCAACGCGGATGCCACCGTGTTCGAGCAGGACAAGAACACGACCGCCTCTTATTTGCCTGGCACCACAGGCTGGGGAGAGTTTTCTGCCAATACCGGTCTTCCGGCCATGCCGTGGAACGCGCTCATTCAAGCCAGCGGCTCCAGCTTCGGCATCAGTAACAATCAATTTGGATTCAACATCACCGGCGCGACCAACACCCCCGTCGTGGTGGAAGCCTGCACCAATCTGGCCAACCCCGTTTGGACACCCATCCAGACTCTCACACTCACCAATGGCTTGTTCCATTTCAGCGAACTTGAGCAGACGATCAGTTCCGGCCGCTTCTACCGCATCAGTTCACCCTGAGAGGCGGTAGTGGTCAGGATGTGGCAAACTTGGAGCTTCCCTTCGGCTCGCCGCTTTGGCCGCCCCTTTTATTTAATTCACGCGCGTCGGCTTCCAAGTTTTTGGATACTGCTGAGCTATCGCCGCATGGTGAGTGGCCGGGGAGTCGTGGAAATCCATCTTCACGGACGGCGAGGCCCGCAACGCGTCCACCGAGACGCCGCGCGGCGCTGGCTGTGAAACCCATGCGCCCGCTTCCAAGGAAGCGTATTGATGCCGGCCGCTGCTATAATAGATTCCATAGCTGGGGTAATAAACATAGTCGTCCTGCGCCACGAAGGCAGCCGATTCCGCCTGGACGACAGGAGGCGATTGCGCCTCGACGGTAGGAGGCGGTTGCGCCTCGGCGACGGCAGGCGATGGCGCAGGGGGGCCCCCAGGCGATGGCGCCGGCGTCCCGGCAGGCGAGGACGCCTGGACCCCGGGACTGGGCGCATCCCCGTTTCTCCCGCATCCAATCAGCGTCAAAAGAACCACAGCACTTAATACGATTGCGACTTGGCCGGCTTCAAAGAAAAATTTTGTTTTATTCATGGAACCAAAGTAATCCAAAGCAGCGCTGGCGCCATGGGGTGTTACCCTAACTGCGGATTTTACGGAGAGGCCGGCGTATCCGTCCTGGCGGAGAAATATATTTGACAAATATGTCAATCATAATAACGAGGCCTGTCATGATTATAGGACTGACTACGATCTCACGCGCCGTCAAAGGCTGATTCCAAAAATCTAAAAGCTTAACGATGCCCGCCCCCACCGCCCCCATGCCCTCCGCCTCCGCCACCGTGCCCGCCGGCAGAAGCGCCATGGAAGCCTCCACCACCGCGGAACCCACCAAATCCTCCACCGCCGCGAAAGCCGCCGACGCCGCCACGGAAGCCGCCAACGCCTCCGCGGAATCCACCATGGCCCCAACCACGTCCCCATCCCCAGCCTCCGCCGACCACCACCGGCCAGCCATAGTAGTAAGGGTACCCAGAGTAGTACGGGTACCCATAGCCATAATCCCCATAATCCCCATAATCCGGATAAACCCCCGAGACGTCAGGTGCTGGCGTTGTGGGAGTTACGACCTGCACAGGTGGTTGTCCCGCCGTAGCTCCATAGGGAGGCGGCATGGCCCCCGGCATCGGCTGCTGTTGGTAATTCGGCTGATTGAACTGGCGTTGCTGTTGCAATTGGCCATCGCGCACGATCATGGCCTTGGTAATCTCCTGTGGCAGGCCCAAACTATGCAAGTAGATGATCCCATCTGCGTTAAGATGAAACGGCAATGCCGTGCTGTTGACGTAATTGATGATCACATCTTTGTCGATGCCACCTTGATACATCTTCACCACTTCGCCCACGCCACGCGGCAAGGCAGGGGCCTGGCCGGCGACGCCTGCGGGCGGTGGGGGGGCGTTGTTATTAGGAGGGGGACTGTTTTGGGCGCGGGCCTCGCTGCAAGAAGCAAGGCAAACCGCCGTTGCTGTCATGGCCGTGAGTGTCAACCGAAATGCTGAAAGACGATTTTTCATTTTCTCAACTTCTCCAATCTGGCGGGTCGTATTTAATTCATTTGATTGACCCGTAACTAATGTAGGCCCCAAATGGCCTTTAGGCAAGGCGCATCTGGCCTTGGGCAGGGGAAGCCATTCCCCCGGTGCTTGTGAGTTCGTGAACTGCATCATCATAAATACTCACGCTCCAATACGGGGGCAAGGAGTGAATCTTGCAACCTTTTGTCAGGGGAGCGCAGATTGGCGCGCTTGGCCCAGGAAACTTCGGCACTTTTGACCAGTTGAATTAAAGAGCGATCCAGACCACAATGCACCTATTGTCGAAGATTCCAGTCATTTCGGTCGAGCAGATGCGCCGGTGGGAACAGGCCACTTGGGCCGCCGGCAGGTCCGAGCAGCAGGTCATCCAACTGGTTGGCCGGCTGCTCGCGCTCCGTATTCTCCAACTGACCCGGCCCGGCGACGCCGTCTGGATCATGGCTGGCAAAGGCCATAATGGCGATGACGCGCGCGCCGCCCAACCTCATCTGGTGGATCGCAACGTTCTGCTCACGAACATCGAGGACCCGCGGCAAGGCCTGGCGGAGTTCTCGCAACGTCTTCACACTCAGGGCCTTCACCGCGTGCGGTGGATCGTCGATGCGCTCTTCGGCATCGGTCTCAATCGGCCCCTCAATGAGGATTGGCGCAAGTTGATCGACGCGATCAACGTCTGCGGCATCCCGATCCTGGCGGTCGATGTTCCCTCCGGCTTGAACGCCGACACCGGCCAAACCGAAGGCGCCGCCATCAAGGCGGCGCTGACGTTGACGTTGGGTGCGCCGAAGCGGGGCCTGCTCGAAGCCCCTGCTTTCACCGGCCGCCTGGAAGTGGCGCCCGAAATTGGCTTGGTCTCCTGCCCGATCCAGGCGGAATTGAACTGGACGGCGCCGGAGGAATTTGCCGGGCTGCCGCCGCACCGCACGTCCATTGGCAACAAGGGCGATTACGGGCATGTCGCGATCGTGGCCGGGAGTCTGGGCTATCATGGAGCGTCCGTGCTGACGGCGCACGGCGCCCAGCGCGCCCAACCGGGCCTAGTCACGGTTTTTCCGCAAGCCTCGGTTTATGTGCCAGTGGCCGCCCAACTGCAATCGGCCATGGTTCACCCGTGGCGCGCCGGCACGCCGCTGCCCAAGAACTGCAGCTCCATTCTCTTCGGGCCCGGCTTGGCGGCGGAAGAATTGCCGGAAACGCTGAAGGAAGATTTGCGTTCTCTCTGGCGCACCTCGCCGCTGGCCATGGTCGTCGATGCCACCGCGCTGGATTGGTTGGAGCCTGGCCCTGCGCCCGACGGGGCCGTTCGCGTGATCACCCCACATCCTGGCGAAGCGGGGCGCCTGCTGCGCACCTCCGCCAAAGAGGTGCAAGCCGGGCGGCTCGCCGCCTTGCGCGCGCTGTCAAAACGATTCTGCGACTGCTGGGTCGTGCTGAAGGGGCATCAAACGCTGGTGGGCCGCGCCGCCGGAGACGTCTTTGTCAACAGTTCCGGCAATCCGCATCTGGCCCAAGGCGGGAGCGGAGATTTGCTGGGCGGCTATCTGGCGGGGCTGCTGGCGCAACCGGACTGGCGCCAAAACCCGTTGCTGGCGGCGCGTTTCGCCGTCTGGCAGCATGGCGCTACCGCGGACCATCTTGCGGAAACGCAGGTCAACTGGACCGTCGAGGACTTGGCGCAATGGCTGGGAACCATCCGTCCGTAAAAGATGGCTCGGCCTTCGCCCGCTCAACGGGATCAAGGCCAAATTTGTGAGTTGCACCTGCTCATGGGCTGCCCCTTGGCCTGCCCGCCGCCAGCGATCATCAATGCGGTTGTCCCCCGGGCGCGTTGGTGTTGGGAGCCGATCCGCCGGCGATGATAACCCCTCCGGGTGAAGCACCGGCAGTTTGCCGACCTCCAGGCGCAGTGCCGGCGATGATAACGCCTCCGGGCGAAGCGCCGGCAGTTTGCCTCCCTCCGGGCGCAGTGCCGGCAATGATAACGCCTCCGGGTGAAGCGCCGGCGGTTTGCGTGCCTCCAGGCTGCGTGCCTCCTGCTATAATCACGCCACTGGATCTGCCTGTAACCGCATTGCTGGGACCGCTAATTCCGCCAAGAACGTTGGCGCCAAATTGGCCGCCTGGCGGACGCCCGCTCAGAAACCCGCCGGGAGGAGCGGCTCCTGCGACGATCACATTGGGCATCCTGCCACCAGGGGGTATCGGCCCGTTCATGGTTCCCCCAATTGCCCCGGGATAGAATGTTCCTCCCAGAGGCGAGAGGCCCATTGAGCCACCCCATGCCGTCGCGTAGTTTCCGTTGAAATAACCGGGACGTTGCACGCTGTTCAGCACTGTGCCGGTGAAAGTCCCGCCGATGGGACCGTATGTTTGTGGGGTGGACGCAGCTACCGAAACCGCGATGGCGGCATTTGTTTGAGCTACGGCTCTCTTATCAATGGCGGCTTGGGGAGCGGCCACGGCCCCGTCGGCCAGCAACCCAAACGCGCCAACTGCCGCGAGCATCTGTTTCAAAAAATAAGGTCTCATGTATGTACATAATCCCATTTCGCCCTTTCTGCAACCAAGCACGGATGGGGTAAACCCCTACCAGGCTCTGCTCACTGTCGCAGTCTGGCGCCTTCTGCGCTCACGCGCGAGCGCTTGCTTGACGTCAGCCGCGCGAGCCTGAAGAACGCTGCCCAAGAGGCACCGGCAAGGAGAAGAGCGGAAGCAACCAAGGATACCCTGTTCATTGAGCCACTAGGACTCGTGTAATGCACGAGCGAGGATTTAAGCGCGAAAACGAGGACATCACCGAGGAAGTGAAGAATCAGCGAGGGGAGGATGGATCGCGTGAGGTAGGCGAGAAGGCCATAGACACAGCCTGCGGCAAAGTAAAATGGGGCGTTGCGCGCCAGCTCCGCGACACCGTGGGACAGGTGGATCAAAACAAAGAAGAAGGAAGAGATGGCGATGGCTGGTGCAGGGCCTAGCAGCCGTTCAAGAGGAGTCTGCATGAAGCCGCGCAGACCGCCCTCCTCCGCAATGGCCGTTACCGCCGCGGCGACGAGCGCGGCTCCGAGCAAAACGATCAAAGGCAAGCCGGCCTCTGAGGCCCGTGGCGGTGGCGTGGAAAGATAGCCAAAGGCGGCATAGAGCAGCCAGAGACACGTCACGGCGGCGAGGCCAGCCAGGAGCGCCCAATTGAATTCCGCCAAGACGAGGGGTTGAGCACGAAAGTAGCGCTTGCGCGCCGCAGCAGTGGATTTGGGCCAACCGCTGCCATTGAGGTAGGCCGTGGCCGCGCACATGTAAGCCATGCCTGCTGGGATGGCCCACGGCAGGCGCGGCGAGAAGCGCAGGTCCAACGCGACAAGCGCGGACCACGGGACTGCGACCGCGACCGTCACGGCCAGACCTAGCCCAACATATTTGGAGAGCGTTCCTGCAATCTCGAGCACGCGAGGTCTCACATTTAGGTTTCTATCATGAACGATCTTCACTACCCACTCCAACCTCAATTTGTTTCAGAGAATTTGGATTTAAACGAATGGCAGACGCACGACCAGCCCTTCGCCGCGCGGCAAACGATGCCTCTGTCCTGCGCTCGGCTGGGCCGGTTGGGCCAAAAATTGCTTTCATTGCCCGCAGACCTCTGTTATGGAACAAGCACAGATGCGAAGGATTGTTATTATTTTGCTTTGTTGGACGGCCATGCTCGCGGCGGTGGCGACCGCCGGCACTTTTCCGCTGGCCGACGGATCGAAAATCGTCGGCACACTCGAAGCCATTAATGAAAATGGCGTCGTGTTTCAACTGGACAGCGGCGAATATCTGCCACGGGTCGGATGGGACAAATTGACGACGGATGCATTGAAGGAATTGATAGCGGAAGCCAAAACCGACAACGAACGAGCGCTGCTCGAACCGTTCCGGCCGTTAGTGGAGAATCCCGCCTCGGAATCGGGTCAGCGGAAGGAAATCGTGATCAAACCGATCCTGCCACCGGACCGCCCCAAGCGCGGCGAGGGTATCCTGGCATTGGTTGACAGCCCGGTCGGCTGGTTGATCATGCTAGTGTTGTATGGCGCCAATTTATTCGCCGCCTATGAGGTGTCCATTTATCGGCGTCAACCCGCGGCCCGGGTGTGCGGGTTGGCGGCGATTCCTTTTTTTGGCGTGTTGAGTCCGATTATTCACGGAGCGATGCCCACCCATATCCCGCCGCCGGAAATTCTGGTGACGGCGCCAGTTCAGGAAGCGGCGGAAACCGGGCCGGAGGCCGCGCCGAGTGAAGGCGCGCCCGCGCCTGCGGGGGAGGCCGTGGCCAGGGCGAATGAGGCCGCGCCGCCAGCCGTTGCGCCCGCGCCGGTCCTGCCGGAACCGGTTGTCTTTCAACGGCGCGATTACTCGTTCAACCGCCGGTTTTTTGAAACGAAATTCGCGGGATTTTTCCGCGTCATTCCCAGCGAAGCGGAGAAGGACCTGGTCCTGGTGATCAAGGCCGCCCGTGGGGAATTTGTGGGCCGCAGAATCAGCCGCATCACCCCCAACGAGCTCTACTTGGAAGTGGTCAAGAATAACGTCAGCGCGGAGGAGATGATTCCATTGGTGGAAATCGTCGAGGTGCAGATCCGGCACAGGGACACCGTCTAAACCTCGGCCGAGCTTGCGCCGATAAGGAAACCAATGAAATTCCGCGCCATCCTGTTGTTCGGTGCCCCCGGCTCGGGCAAGGGGACCCAAGGCAAAATCCTGGGCAGCATCCCCAACTTCTACCATTTCTCCTGCGGCGAATGGTTCCGCAACCTGACCCCGGACACCGAGCTGGGGAAAGTCTTTCTGGAATACTCCAGCCGCGGGCAATTGGTGCCNNGACACGCTGGTGCTGGACGGCATTCCGCGTAATCTCCAACAGGCCCAGATGCTCAAGGGCATGGTCAATGTCCGGGCTGTTCTTTATCTTTGGGGCACGGATATGAAAAAATTGGTGGCCCGACTGCAACGCCGGGCTTTGCGCGAAAACCGGCTCGATGATGCCAATATCAAGGTCATCCGCCAGCGTCTGCACACCTATGAGCGCGAGACCCACCCCGTGCTCGATTTCTACGGGCCAAAGTTAGTGTTTAGGATTGATTCGACCCAATCGCCGATCACTGTTCTGCGCGAGATTCTCAACGCGCTGGCTAACTCCGCCCCTTAGTTCGATCGAGAGAAAAATTCAGTCCCCATGCCGTTGCGCATCATTTTCATGGGTACCTCGGAATGGGCCTGCGCCAGCTTGAAGACGCTGCTGGCGTCCGAGCTCGGTCAGATCCTTGCAGTGGTGACACGGCCGGACCGCCCCAAGGGGCGCGACATGAAGGCGCAGGCGCCGCCTGTCAAGACGATAGCCGAGGAGGCGCGCCTGCCCGTTTTGCAGCCCGAGAGCACCCGCGATCCCGCCTTCGCCGCCGAGTTGGCAGCGATGCGGCCGGAAGTGATCGTGGTGGCGGCTTACGGCCAGATTCTGCCGCAGGCGGTGCTGGATTTGCCAAAGTTCGGCTGCGTCAACGTGCATGCTTCCCTTCTCCCCAAGTATCGCGGCGCGGCGCCGATCCCATGGGCCATCTTGAACAACGAACCGGAAACCGGCGTCTCCATCATGAAAATGGCGTCGGGCCTGGACACGGGCGATGTTCTCAGTCAACGCGCCACGCCCATCGACGGGGACGAAACCGCCGCCATGCTGCACGACCGGCTGGCGGCGATGGGGGCCGAGTTGCTGGCCGCCACGCTTCCGCCCTATGTCGCGGGCGCCATCACACTGCGGCCGCAGGACCACGCCGCAGCGACCTATGCCAGAAAGATCACCAAGGCCGACGGGCGGCTGGATTGGTCGCAACCGGCGTTGGACCTGCGGAATCGAATACGCGCTTTTACCCCGTGGCCCGGTGCCTTCACGAACTGGGTTGAACTGGGCCGGCCGAGATTGTTGAAAATTTGGCGCGCCCAAATTGAGCGCCGTCAGGGCCTCCCGGGCCAAGTATTGCAAGCCGACAAGGCCGGTTTGGTCGTGGCCTGCGGCGCCGACGCGCTGCGGGTCGAGCAATTGCAGTTGGAGGGCGGCCGCAAAATGACGGCGGCGGAATTCCTGGCCGGCCACGACCTCAGACCAGGCCTCAGAATAACATAGGACTCAAGGCACTTTGGAAAGGCCCGGCTCCTTGTTCACGAGCGCGATGTAATCGGCCAGGATGTGCTTGGCCTCCTCCAGCGTTGGATCGGTGACCGCCTCCGCGGCGGTGGCTTCAGCGTCCGGGTCGGTGTCAGACTCGTCACCAAAGGCGGGGTGGCCGGCGACGGAGTTGGTCTTGACAGGCGGTGGCTGCAATTGGGGTAGATCCATGTTTTGCAGGGTGATTTCGAAGACTTTCTCCTCCGATTTCGGCCGGGAGAAGCGTTCTTTCTTGATCGCCTCCAAACGGGCCATTTTGGTCTTCTGCTCGACCTGCCGCTCGGTCAGGTTCAAAGAGAGGCTCTTGTCGGCCTGCTGCTTGAGAAACTCGGTGATGTCCTGTTGGATGTAGGCGAAGTCTTTGCTCGCGGCCACGCGTTGCCGGGAGCGTTCCTGGAGGTCGGCCAAGTAAGGTTTGACGCGATTGAGGTTGTCCGGATTGGCGCTGGTGACCTCATCGCACGGGAGCGCATTGGGGAGCGCGCTTTCGCCCACCTCGTCGGTGTCGTAGTTCCAAATGGAAGGCAATTCGACGTCGGAGACCACGCCGTTGAACTGGGTGGAGACACCGCCGGCGCGATAAAACTTCTTGATGGTAATCTTGAGGGCGCCCGGATCGTAATCCGGGTCGAACTCCATTTTCTTTTGCCGGAGGTAACGGATGAGGTTGGGCTTCAAACTTTGCATGGTTTGCACTGTGCCTTTGCCAAAGGTGGAGTGATCGCCCACGATGAGAGCGCGATTGTAGTCTTGCAAGGCGCCGGCCAGAATTTCGGAGGCGGACGCGCTGAACCGGCTGGTCAAAACGATCAGCGGGCCGTCATAAAGAACCGGGCTTCCGCGGCAGGACTCTACCCCCACGACGCCGCTCGGGTCCTTGGTTTGGACCACCGGGCCGGGCGGGACAAAAAGCCCCGCCAAATTGATGGCCTCCTCCAGATAGCCGCCGCCGTTGTGGCGCAAATCCAGGATAATGCCGCCGACCTTCTCCTTTTTCAACCGTGCGACCAGGTTCGAAACGTCGCTGGTCATGCTTTTGGGCGGGCTGGCGGCGCTGCCATTATCCGCCGCACTCGAACCTTCATTGTCGCCGTAAAACGACTGAATATTGATCACGCCCAGACGGGAGGAGGGGGAGGGGGCGGCGGGGTTTTCGGTGTTGGCATGGAATTGCGTCGCCGCTTCGGCTGTCAAGCGGGCGGAGGCGGTGGCATCGGGGATTTCGTAAAGGCGGGCCTTGGCGTCCTGGTCTTCCAATTTGATTTCGTCGCGGATGAGCGTGACCGTCTTGCGCACGGACGAATCGGGAGCATCGTGTGGAATGATCGTCAAGGTCACTTGTGTGCCCTTGGTGCCGCGGATCATTTCCACGATCTTGTCCAACGGCATGCCTTCCACATCGACCGGGGCGGCGTTGCTTTGCGCGACGGCCACAATGCGGTCCTTTTCATGGAGTTTGCCGCTTTTCTTGGCCGGGCCTTCCTTCAACTCCTCGATGCTGCAATAATCATCGTCCTTGCCCAACAGAGCGCCGATGCCAATGAGAGAGAGCTTCATCTGAATGTTGAAATTCTCCGCCGACATGTGACCCATGAAATCGGAGTGGGGATCGTAAGCGCGAGCGAGCGAATTGACGTAAAGCTCGAAAGCTCTGTCCGTGTCCAGTTCCTTGTAATTCCGCAGCATCTGCGCGTAATGATTGGTCAACGTCTTGTGAATCTCCGCCAGATTCTTTTGGCTCAAGCGAATGACGGCATCCAAGTTGGTCGTTGCCGCTGCCCGCGGCGCGGAGGCAGCCGCGTCATTGGTAATGCCGCCGGGGCGGACTTCAACGACTTTTTGCCCGTCCCGCACAGTTTGCCCGTCCAGCACTGGGACCTCGGTGTTGCGCGCGGAATCGGTTTCCACTCTTTCCCGCCGGAAGGTGACATCGCCAACCTCTTCGCTCTTGGCGGAGTAAAGGTGGTTCGTGGTCTTCTTGAGATTCTCGTGCGAAGGCAAATCCAGGCGCAACGTGGCGTTGGATTGGCTGGCGTCAACCTCCAGCCAGGCGATGGCGTGACCATCCTGGGCCATATACTTCTCGGACAAATAGTCAAAGCTCAAGGGGTGCATCTTGTCCCGCGTCAGCGTCACCACCGTGTTGCCTTTGGTTTCAAAGCTGACCGGCCCCGTGAATTGGATGTCCGGGGAAGTCAGGAGCTGATCCAGGTATTCGCAACGCAAAGCCTGCCGCCAAAATCCCTTCGCTTCCTCCAGGTCCTTAGCGTAAGGCAGCGCGTGGCGGTTGAGGACAAACCGTTCGTGGCCGGTGAACTCGAACGTGGCGGATTGGAGTAAATTGCTCGCCAAGTCAACGCGCTGATGGACGCGGTCCATGAAACGGGAGAAGATGACCCAGCACGGGGTGATGTTCCCTTCATCCAGGGTGAGCACGTTCAGTTTGGTCTTATACTGCTCAAACTCGTTGATGTCGGACTGGAGGAAAAACATGTGCAGGTAATCCAGCGACTCCAGGAAGCGGTCCAGAAATTTGGAGGACATTTCCTCGTCGAAGGGATGTTGGGTATAATGCCATCGCTGGAGGTTGTTGGCGGCAATTTGGGCGACAATAGCGTCGTTCGGGTCCGCCGCCGCCGCCATTTCGGCTGCCGTTCTTGGCTCCGGCGGCAACGCGCCGTGAGCCTTGGGGAGGAAAGGGAAGAGAACCAGGGCCAAGGCCAGACGGTTGGCCGCGAACAAAGATCGAAGTCTCATTGAATTTATACTGATGTTATTACTCAACAGGGACAGCGTAGCCGCATTTTTGCCGGGCAACGCTGTCCCAACTAGACATAAAGTAACAAATCTCCGGCGGTTTGCCAGCGAAGTTTTTGAGAAGTTTTCAGAAGGCCCTTTGGTGGCGGCACCCCACGGCCAGGGCCGGCAGCCCGATGGTGGCGCCGCCGTCCGGCCCCGGAACCAACGGCCAACCGATGCGCCTGCAGGCGGGTTGGGCGACGATTTTTTGCCTGGCGGCACATTTTTGCTGTTTTCCTGTGGCGATTGAGTCACTTTCTCAGGTTGCGCGTTATGCGGCTGATCGGTCATTTGAAAAACGAAGCTTCTGCCAAAGCCTTTTCTGGTTATTTGGCTTCTACGAACGTCCGTAATCTCATCGAAGCCGACCCCGAAGGTTGGGCGGTTTGGATTCACTCCGAAGACCAAATCGAGTCGGGGCAACAGGCGCTGGCGGCCTATTTGCAGAATCCGGCCGACATGAAATACCAATTGGCCTCCCAGGCGGCGGAGGCGATGGAGCGACAGAGCCGTCGTGAAGAGGCCAAGGCCGCCAAACGCCTCCATGACCGGGACAGAATCTGGGCCAGGTCTGGCTTGGCGCCCCTGACGCTGTCGCTCATTGGCGTCACTGTGGCTGTGTCGTTGGCCATCGGTCTGAATCCCACGCCTTATGGCGTGCGTTGGCTGACCATCAGCAATGGTGGCATGGAGTTTCTGGCCGAAGTGCGGACAGGCCAGATATGGCGTTTGATCACCCCGATTTTCATTCACTACGGCCCCTTGCACCTGCTCTTCAACATGCTTTGGCTGAGCGATCTTGGCTCGATGATTGAAAAACGCCAAGGGCCGGTCAAGCTGGCTCTGCTGGTGGTGGTTTTGGCCATCGTCTCCAATCTCGGCCAGTATTGGGTGGACGGACCGTTTTTTGGCGGAATGTCGGGAGTTGTTTACGGCCTCTTTGGCTACATCTGGTTGCGGGGCCAATGCGATCCCGCTTCGAGCCTCACCCTCTCTCCCACCACCGTCTGGATGATGCTGGCCTGGTACTTTCTCTGCCTCTTCGGTTTCGTTGGGCATGTGGCTAACTCCGCCCACACCGTGGGCCTGGTGGTCGGCGTTCTGTGGGGCGCCGCGCCGATGGCCCGGAGATTTTTCCGCGGTTGAGTCCGCCAAAACTTTGGCCACTCTGCTCAGGCAGGCAGCGGCTTGTCTGCGCTGTTGTGGCCGATTCATCTTTAGTTACTTGCCGCGTCGCGCGTCTTAAACGATGCGCGCACTTGCCATTTTTGCGGTCATTCCGTTGGTATCGGCTGGAATTAACCCGACTTTAGAAAAATGTGCGCCATGCACTCTACCGTGCCAACACTTGGCGGTCGGAGTTTCCTTCCGGGCGGGGAAGCAGCAACTTTTCCAAGACCTTCAGCCTTCTTTCAAGCGATTCCACTTGGGCGACCTTCTCCTTTAAGGCTCGAAGCTCTGCCTCCTGCTGTTCGACCTTGCGATGCTGCTTGATGAATTCGTTCAAGAGCATGGCATTGATGGCTTCATAGCGGACGGTATAGATTTGGTCCTTGTCGTTGCGCACCACCAGGTCGGGGTCCACCTTGCTGACTTCCTCCGCGATCAGTCCGAATTGCGGGGTGCCTTTGGGGTCTAATTCCCGTTTGTAGTGGAAGGTCACCGGTCGGAGCGCCAGGATCAAATCGCTGGCCTCGCCCATGCTTTGGATGTCTTGCTTGAATCGTGCGGAGGAAGTCACCGTGCCGAGCTGGCCCGCCGAATCGACATAAACCGGTGCGCCGCTGGCGATCGTTACCCCTGTAATGCCGGCGATGAAGGTGCCGAACTGTCCCGAGCCAATGCGAATGATATTGTTGTCGTCTGTAGAACCCGCGTTGCCGATGTCGATGTTATTGTTGCCTACGTACAGGTTGGTGCCCGCCGCGTAACCAATGGCAATATTGTTGTCGCCGGTCGTGTTTCCGCTCAGCGCACCGTAACCGTCGGCTGTGTTGTAGCTGCCGATGGTGTTGCCGGAAAGCGCGAAGACACCGTTGGCTGCGTTGTCCGTGCCCGTCTGGTTGAAGTAAAGGGCGTAGGCGCCGTTGGCCGCGTTACTGCTGCCCATTGTATTGTAATAGAGCGCGTAGGCGCCGCTGGCGGTGTTGTAGCCGCCACTCATGTTTTCAAAAAGCGCGAACGCGCCGTTGGCGGCGTTGTTGCTGCCGCTGCTATTGGAGAGGAGCGCCACCCAACCGGTGGCTGTGTTGTCAGAGCCGGTCGTGTTATAGTAAAGGGCGTAGGCGCCGTCGGCCGTGTTCCGGTCGCTGTCCTTGTTGGAGTAGAGCGCGAGAAAGCCATTGGCCGTGTTCCCGACGCCGGTGGTGTTGGCGTATAGCGCCT
Organism: Verrucomicrobiales bacterium; assembly: GCA_003140095.1. Classification (GTDB taxonomy): domain Bacteria; phylum Verrucomicrobiota; class Verrucomicrobiia; order Limisphaerales; family Palsa-1400; genus Palsa-1400. The sequence continues at coordinate 19,911 of PLIU01000239.1, forward strand.
CCCAACCGTTGGCCGTGTTGTTCGAGCCGGCCGTATTAGAGTAAAGCGCCTCCCAACCGTCGGCCGTGTTGTCCACGCCGGCCGTGTTATTCCCCAGAGCGCCAAACCCCACGGCGGTATTGGCTTCGGCGTTGACCATGTTCAACGTTCCGCCGAGCGTGATCGTGCCGGCGCTGAAGTTTCCGCCGCCGTCGCGCTTGACGATGGTGTCGGCGGTATCGGTGTTAGTGGCGGTGGTGCCCAGTGTCACGTCGCCATTGGTCGCGGAGGCCGTGATGTCCGAATCGCCAATGACCGAAAGCACGCCGGTGTTACTCAGGGTGTTCGTGCCGCCCAAGGCCACGGCCCCGCCGCCGCCCAAACCGGTTCCGGCGTTGATGGTGATGGAAGTGTTGGCCAGTTGGGCGTTGCTAACCACGCCGGTCAACTGCGTCGCTGGGAGTGTCCCGAGCAGATTGCTTGCACTCAGGGCGCTGACGGCGTAGGGCGTGGGTGTCAGGTTTTGAATCGGATTCAATTCCGCCGTGCCGTTAACACCGTCGCTGAACCAGATTCTCAATTGCAAATTCGGCTGCGTGAACAACGTTGCGGGGATCGGCGTCATATTCGCAAGTGTGGTATCGCCCAAAACGACCGTGAACAGGCCGTTGGTCACCGGCACGCTGACGGCGGCAGTCGGTTCGCTCCCGTCGCTGCTGGTGCCGTCGTTGCTCCATGCGGTGGTGTAGGCGATATTCGCCGGAGGCGGGCTTAACGTGACCGTCGGCGTGCTGGTGTAGCCGGTGCCGGCATTGACGGGAGTGATGCTCGTCACCACGCCGCCCGTGATGCTGGCGGCGGCGGTGGCTCCGGAACCGCCCCCGCCCGAAACAGTGACTGTGGGCGCTCCCACATAGCCGCTGCCGCCGGCGACGATGTTGTAACTGATCACGAACTGGCCGCTGATATTGGCGGTGGCCATGGCCTGAAGGTTGAAGTTGGTGCCGGCGAGCAGGGCGAAACGGAATTGGCCCGTGCCGTTGAAGTTGCTGCCGTTGTCCATCACTTGGCCTTGATAAGTAATTAACGTGTCCTGGGCGACGACGTGGTTGATACCGAGGAGAAACCCCAGCCATATAAATGACACATAGAATTTGTTCTTCATAAGGAGTTCAAATTTCAGTTCGCATGTTGCCTCGGCTTTCTGACATCCAGCCGTTCAGAAATCAATTTGTAACCATTCGCCTCTTGCCGTTGGCTGGCGGGCAGTATGGGGGTTGCGGGGATTCGGAAGCCAGCAACAATTAGCTGCACGGAGGTGCGCCCAAGGCATCGGTCTCTTGCATTGAGCGCCGCCTTTGAGCATCCTCGGTGGCATGAACGAACAGTTTCGCACTGAGACCGACTCCATGGGACCGATGCAAGTTCCCGCGGCGGCCTACTACGGGGCGCAAACCGCGCGCGCGGTGGAAAATTTTCCCATCAGCGATTTGCGGTTTCCGCGCCGGTTCATCCGCGCCTTGGGACTAATCAAAAAACACGCCGCCCTGACCAACCAGGAGTTGGGGGGCCTCAAACCCGAACTGGCCGCCGCCATTGTCAAGGCCGCCCAGGAAGTCATCGACGGCCAATGGGACAGCCAATTCGTCGTGGATATTTTCCAAACCGGCTCGGGCACTTCCACCAATATGAACGCCAACGAGGTCATCGCCAATCGCGCCGACGAATTGCTCGGTGGCCGGCGCGGGGGCAAACTGGTCCATCCCAACGACCACGTCAATCGCGGCCAATCCAGCAACGACGCCATTCCTACCGCCATCCACCTGGCCGCCTTGGAAGTGATCGAACGCGGCCTAATCCCCGCCCTCAGCGAATTGAGCCAGGCGCTGGAAAAGAAAGCCGCCGAATTTCACGACGTGCTCAAAATCGGGCGCACCCATCTGCAAGACGCCACACCGATCCGGCTCGGACAGGAATTCGGCGGCTACGCCAGCCAGGTCCAACACGGCATTGAACGCCTCCGCTCGGCCGAGAAGAACCTCGGCGAGCTGGCCCTCGGCGGCACCGCCGTCGGCACCGGCATCAACACTGACGCGGATTTCGCCCGCCGCACCATCGAGCGCATCGCCAGTGAAACTGGATTGAACATCCGCGAGGCCGGCAATCACTTCGAAGCCCAGGGCGGACGCGACGCCATTGTCGAAATTTCTGGAGCATTGAAGACCATCGCGGTGAGTTTGATTAAGATCGCCAACGACATCCGCTTTCTCGGTTCCGGTCCGCGCCTGGGTTTGGGCGAACTGCGGTTGCCAGCCACGCAGCCCGGTTCCTCCATCATGCCCGGCAAGGTCAACCCCGTCATGTGCGAGATGCTGCTGCAAGTGTGCGCACAAGTGATTGGCAGCGATGCCGCCATTACTTTTGGCGGCAGCTTTGGCAACTTCGAGTTGAACGTGATGATGCCCGTCATGGCCCATAACCTCTTGCAATCCATGGAGTTAATGGCCAAGGGCAGCCAGGTATTCGCCCGCCGCTGCGTGGCCGGCTTGGAAGTGAACCGCGAGAAGTGTAAGGCCAACCTCGAATTGAGCCTTTCCAACTGCACCATCCTCGCCCCAGTCATCGGTTACGACAAAGCCGCCAAAATCGCCAAAGTCGCCTACGAAACCAACCGCACCATCCGCCAAGTTGCTCAGGAACTTTCCGGGTTGGACAAAGCGAAATTGGAAGAGTTGCTCGACCCGGCAAAACAAACGTAGGAGCCGTCCATGCCACTAAAGCAATGTCTGCTTTTTCCGGATCCGCATCCGCTGGTCGAGCGGTTGGGGCGCGATTTCTTCCGGCAACTGCCGGAGCGGCCCGGCGTTTACCTGATGCGCGATGCGCGGGACACCGTGCTTTACGTGGGCAAAGCCAAGAATCTGCGCAAACGGTTGTGCAGCTATCGCGTGGCCAATCCCGACCGGATGCCGCGCCGCCATCTGCGCCTGCTGCGGGCCGTCGCGCGCATCGAGCTGCAAGAGTGCCCGGACGAATCGGCGGCGCTGGCCAGGGAATCCGAATTGCTGCGCGCGCTTAAGCCCAAATTCAACCGGGCCGGCACCTGGCCGGCCAAGCCGCGCTTCCTGGTCTGGCGCTGCGCCGAAGCACGATTTGAATTGTCCATCATGGAGACGCCTGGGCCGGACGGCCGCCATCTTGGCCCGCTCGGAAGCGGGGCGGTCTTCATGCGCGTCGTCCTGGTGCGTTTGCTCTGGTTCGCGGTTCATCCTGAACTCGGCATCGCCGGCATGCCAGCCGGCTGGGCGCGAGGGCGCCTCGAAAACCCAACGGTCATCCAGCGCAAGATAGGTGACGAAGACGTGAATACTTGTGTGGAATCACTTTTCGCCGGCCAGATCGACGCGTTTTGTCAATGGGTCCGCGCCAGGATGAAAGACGGCCTGCACCCTTTCGAGAAAGCCGCCGTGGACGCGGATTTGGAATTCATTTCGGATTTTTTCCCAAGTTAGGCCTTCAACCGCATTCCAAGACCAACCAGCCGGGGTCGAACCAAAGTCGGCCGCTTGGAAGTCCTTTATTCATTCAGGTTTCTTCATACAAGCAAATACCGGAGAGTCAGTCTTTCGCAGTGAGATGGGAGTTGAACTCAATAAGTTTGCCGATACCTTCGTCGGCGGCTTTGGCGGCTGGGTCGCTGCCGTAGTTCATGGCGATCAGGACGGCGAAGTCTTTCTCGGGGGCGATCCAGACGCTGCAATACCACCTGGTGTTGCTGCCGGCGTGAGTCAGGGCCACGCCGTTGGCCCAGGAACGTTGAGTAATGAGCCAGCCGCCGGCGTAGTCTTGCTTGGGCATGGGCGTGGTGAGCTCCTTGAATGTTTCGGCGGAGACGAGCGTGGGATGGCCCTGGGCGGCGTGAAGCGTCTCGACGATGAATTTGGACCAATCACCGATGGAACAATGGACGGTGCCTGCCGGGCCGAGGACAGGGTCGTTATCGGATTGCTCTGTTTTGAGCTTTCCCTCCTCCAGGAAATGTCCCCAGGGCTGGTCCACTTTGCCGGGGGTTCCGGGCGGGCCGAATCCTGCGGAGGCCATGTGCAGCGGGCCGAAGATTTCCTTCCGCATGATTTCTTCCCAGGGGTGGCCAGTTTTGGCTTCAATGATCGCGCCGAGGAGGACGAAGCCCACATTGGAATAGGCGTAAGATCCGATGGGGGTAGCGGGAGGGACGGATAGGGCCTTCTCGGCGGCAATGCGGCGCTGGGCGGGTAGGGGAAGATGCGTGGCAGTCAGAGCCGCCCAATCAAGGTCGTGCGGAAAACCGGCATTGTGATCGAGCAAATTGCGCACGGTGTTTTCAGCCATCGCGGGATTCATTTTCGCCGCCAGATCGGGGAAGAGTTCGCGCATGGTGCTGTCGAACGTGAGTTGTTTTTTGTCAATGAGCCGGCCGATGAGGACGGCGGTCATGGCCTTGGTATCGGAGCCGAGGTGGATCGTATCGCCGGGAAGAAAAGGCGCAGGATCGCCGGCTTTGCGGATGCCAGCGCTGCCCAATGCCATGATCTGATCCCCATGAATGATAGCGCCGACGACGCCTGGGAGCTTGTATTTTTCGGCGAGCGCGCGAAGGGTTGGGGCGAGATCACGCGGCGGGGAAGGACTGTCGGCGGCGAGAACCATGGCGAGCAAGGACATGAGAGCGATGCTGATTGGAAATTGCTTTTGGATGTGCCGCCGTTTTTTTGACGCTGCGCGGGTCAGGGAGAATTGATTTTGCATTGCGCTCATCCGCCCCCAAGTTGACAGACGGGCGGAAGGGCGTCAAGCGGGTCTTGGTTTTGGGGTGGACGAGATAAAAGTGGTTTTTCCAGATTGGCGTTGTTTTTTGCGCACTCATTGTAGTTAGGCTGCTACAATACCAAAATCTTCGGCGATCGCTCAGTCCTGCTGTCCCTGCGGGACAAAGCCCCCCGATCCACCCGATTCTTGCCAGCCCCCCGACTTTTATCTCGTCCACCCAAGGCGGGTTCGAGGCTTGGCAGACTGGCTTTTGTCGGTGAAAACCTGTCAAGAAGCCGCCTGGGGTTGGAGCGCACAGGGGCTTGCCCATGATCGGTCCCCGGCGTTAAATTGGGTTCATGGCGCACGCCGATTTTGTTCACCTGCATCTGCACACCGAGTACTCGCTGCTCGATGGGGCCTGCCGTCTGGACCGATTGATGGAGAAGGCGCACGCGCTTCAATTCCCCGCCCTGGCCATCACTGACCATGGCGTGCTCTATGGCGCGATCGATTTCTATCAGCAGGCGCGTGAAAAGGGCATCAAACCCATCATCGGCTGCGAAGTCTATGTCGCCCCGGGCAGCCGCTTGGATAAAAAGGCCGGCAGCGGCGGGCGGGATGCCTACCATCATCTCGGATTGCTGGCCAAGGACGAAACGGGTTACAAGAATCTGGTTCACCTGGCCACCGCCGCCCAGTTGGAGGGCTATTATTACAAGCCGCGCATCGACAAGGATTTGCTGGCGGCGCATGGGGCAGGATTGATCGCCTTGTCGGGCTGCCTGGCCAGCGAAATCCCCGAACTGATCGTCAAGGACCAGTTGGCCAAGGCGCGCGAAACGATCGATTGGTTCAAACAAACGCTGGGGGCGGAGAATTTTTATCTGGAATTGCAAAATCACGGCCTGGCCGAGCAGGCGAAGGTCAACAGCCATCTTATTCCCTGGGCGCGTGAGTTCGGCCTCAAATTGGTGGCGACCAATGACGTGCATTATGTCGAGATGGAACATTCGCACGCGCACGACTGCTTGATCTGCATCGGCACGCAATCGCTGTTGAGCGACCCCAAACGGATGCGCTACCAGCCGCAACAGTTTTATCTCCGCTCAGCCGAGGAGATGAAGGCGCGTTTCGCTGAAACGCCCGAGGCGGTGCGCAACACGCTGGAAGTCGCCGAGAAGTGCAACCTGGAAATCCAATTCAACAAGCTGCACTACCCGCTGTTTCATCCGCCGGAGCCACAAACGCGGGAAAGCTATCTGCGGCAGTTGCTCACAGAAGGACTGGCGGCGCGTTACAGCATCCGCGCCCGCTCCACCGAGAAAGGTTTTACTTTCGATGGCATCAACGATCCGCGCAAGCTGCCCAACGTGGCGCAAGGGGCGGCCGCGCCCGGCCCGGAGGAGATCCGCGCCGGCGTCGAGGCCGTCATGGACCGCTTGGAGACGGAGTTGAAGGTGATCGAGAAAACGGGGTTTATCAGTTACTTTCTGATTGTCGGCGATTTTGTCCGTTACGGACGGAGCAAGGGCGTGACGTGCGTGGCGCGCGGCTCGGCCGCCGGCTCGCTGGTCACTTATTTGCTGGAAATTTCCAACGTGGACCCGATCCGCTACGGTTTGCTCTTCGAACGGTTCCTGAACCCCGAACGCGTCAATCCGCCGGACATTGACATTGATTTCGCCGATGACCGGCGCGGGGACGTCATCGAGTACGTGCGTCAGAAATACGGGCGCGATTCGGTGGCGCAAATCATCACCTTTGGCACGATGGGAGCGAAATCCGTGGTGCGCGACGTGGGGCGGGTCATGGGTCTGGATTACGCGGCGTGCGACCGGCTGGCCAAGATGATTCCGAACGAATTGAAGATGACGCTTAAGAAGGCACTGGAACAAGCCCCGGAGTTCAAAGCGGCCTACGAAACAGAGGAGCAGACTCACGAGTTGATCGACACGGCCTTCGTGCTGGAGGACTTGACACGCAACGCCTCGGTCCATGCCGCCGGAGTGGTCATTGGCGATCAACCCCTGGTCAACCTGCTGCCGCTCAAAAAGGACGAGGACGGCGCCATCGTCACGCAATACGCCATGAATCCGGTGGGCGAACTGGGCCTGTTGAAAATGGATTTCCTGGGGCTGAAGACCCTGACCGTCATTCGCAACACCTGCGAACTGGTCAAACAAGGCCGCGGCGTTGATATTCCTATTGACAATCTGCCCCTGGACGACGCCAAGACCTACGATCTGCTCAACAAGGCCAACACCATCGGCATTTTCCAATTGGAATCCGGCGGCATGCGCGACCTGTGCCGCAAATTCCAGATCAGCTCCGTCGAGCACATCACCGCGCTGGTGGCGCTCTACCGGCCCGGCCCGATGGACCTGATCCCGGATTTCATCAAGCGCCGCCACGGCGAGGTGCGCATTGAATACGAACACCCGTTGCTGGAGCCGCTGACGCGCGAGACCTACGGCGTGCTCATTTATCAGGAGCAAGTCATGCAGGCCGCCCAACTGCTGGCGGGCTACAGTCTGGGCGGAGCCGACTTGCTGCGCCGCGCCATGGGCAAGAAGAAACCGGAGGAAATGGCGCGGCACAGGGAGATTTTCGTCAAGGGCTGCGCGGCTGTCAACAATATCCCGGCGGCCAAAGCCAACCAGGTTTTTGACTTGCTGGAAAAATTCGCGGGCTATGGGTTCAACAAATCCCACGCCGCCGCCTACGCCATCGTCGCGTATCAGACCGCCTGGTTGAAGGCCAATTATCCGGTCGAATTCTTCAGCGCGATGATGACCAACGACATGGGCGACACCGCCAAATTGGGCATTTTGATCGGCGAGGCGCGCCAAATGGGCGTCGAGGTGCTGGCGCCGGACATCAATGAGAGCAGCGTCTTCTTCACCCCTCGCCTTCAAACAGGGACGGAGCAGCGGCGGGCCATTCGTTTCGGACTGGCCGCCATCAAGGGGGTCGGCCAGGTGGCAGTCGAAAACCTCCTGGCGGCGCGAAAAAGCGGAAGCTTCGTTTCGCTCGCTGATTTATGCGAGCGCGTCGATGGCCGCACGGTTAGCCGCAAAGTCTTGGAGGCGCTGATCAAATCCGGCGCGTGCGACTGCTTTGGCCAAACGCGGGCGACGATGTTTGCCAGGATCGACCGCGTGTTGACGCGGGCAGCGGGAATCATCCTGGATCGGCTGAAGCGCCAGGAAACCATGTTTGGCATGTTGGAGGAACGCGCCGAAAAGAAGGAGGAACCGGAAAAACAATTGCAGGAGTGGCCCCAGCATGAATTGCTGGCGCACGAAAAGGAACTGCTGGGCTTCTACGTGACCGGCCATCCACTCACGCCCTACGCGCCGATCCTTCAGCAATACGCCGTCCACAACACCAGCCAATTGGCGGCTTTGGCCAATCGCGCCATGACGCGCCTCGGCGGCTTGGTGGTCGAAGTGCAAAAAGGCATTTCCAAAAAAAGCGGCAAAGCCTACGCCATGGTCAAGCTGGAAGATTTGGAGGGCACCGTGCAAGTCCTCTGCCTCAGCGAGAACTACGACAAATTCCTCCACCTGCTCGTGCCCAAGATAGCCGTGCTCATCACTGGCGAAGTCAATTTGGGAGAAGACAAGCCCAAGATTTTCCCGCAAGAAATCATCCCGCTGGAGGACGCCCCGCAAGTTTATACCAGGCAAGTCCATCTTCGCCTGCAAATGGCGCACTTGACAGCGAAGGGCCTGGAAGAGGCGCGGGAGATTGTCACCGCGCATCCAGGCAAATGCCTTTTATTCCTGTGCCTCAAGTGGCCCGGCGGCGAGGTCACATTCGTCGATACGCACGAAAAATACCGCGTCAAGCCCTCGCTGGAATTGCAAAAGGCCGTAAACGATCGTTTCGGCGAAGAAACGTACTACGGCAAAATCGACGCCACCCTCCCCCAGCGCGCTCCGCGCCAGTGGGAGAAAAAAGGCCACGGCGGAAACGGAGATGGTTAACTTCCCTTTTCGATCTTCTCGTTCCCCTTTTCCATCTTCTCACCCGCGCTCTTCCAACCTTGGATGCCCGCGACCAGATGCTTGATGTTTTTGTAACCAAGCTTTTTGGCGGCGGCGGCCGCGGCGTGGTAGGCTGGACACTGCGGATTGCCACAGTAGGCCACCACCAACACGTTCTTATCTTGCGGCAGGACGCTGGCCAGTTTGTCCTGTTTGGCACTGAAATCGATCGCGCCAGGGATGTGCCCTGACTGCCAGGAATCCGTGCCGTTGGCATCAAGCAGAATGACTTTTTGCGATGTCATGGCGGTCTTGAGATCGCCGATGGAGATGTCCGGAAACTCGGCCGCATAAACGCTGGCCGCGAATACGAGTGAAACAGCAAGTGCAATTAATTTTTTCATAATATTCAATTCAAGGTTAACAACTACCGGATAAGCCTAGGGTAAAACCGCCCATCGCGCAACCCTAAAATCAACCTCCAAATGCGGCTTGTCTTTCCGAGCCGGCGAGCCTACCTTAACGCCACCATGCGGGGAAACCCACCATGACTGGACGATTTTCGTTCGTAGCGGGCCGAGCGGCCCGCAGCGTTTTTTAGAATTTCGGAGTGTCTCCTTCGCGGTTTGTCTGCGTACGCCGAGCGGGGATTGCGAGAGAACTCGCAAACTCCCACGCTTTCGCAGTAGTTTCATCTGCCGGGTGCGCCTGGTCATTGGGGCGGGCCGAATCCAACAAACATTTCAACCATCGCACCATGCGTGGTGGCCATTTGCCAGGGTTTGATATTCTGGAGAATTGTAGTTTAGTTTTGTCATGAAAGCGATTCGGCACACAGCGACGCTGTATTACTACGAGGGCCCGCAGGTTTTCGAGGCGCGCGACGGTCTCGGCGGACTTTAAATTGCCGTGATGGTTGAGCCGGATGGAGGGCAGGACCAATATCTGGTAGCGGGGGCATCTCTAGACGCAGATCGGCATTCGTGATATGATTTGGCCGTGAGAATTGTCAAAGGGGCATACCGATGACCCGCCTTGGAGAAATGGCGCGGTGGACGCGCGAGACGCGAGGATCTGAGACGCGTTCTAAAATGTCCGCCTTCACGACGGCGAGGAGGGAAGGCTTTAGTGAAACCTAATCAAACCGAATCAAACCAAATNNTCAAACCGAATCAAACCGAATCAAACCAAATCAAATCTGGCGAGGGGGAGGGCAGGCAAGGATGAAGACGAAGTATGAAGGAAGAAGCGACGAGGAGACTTCACAGCGGCACCGTCAAAACTGGTCAAACCCAGTCAAACCCAGTCAAACTCATCGAGCCAGGGGGTCTGAGAGATTATGATTAACCACGATTTACTTGGTAAAGATTATGATTAGGATTAGGATTAGGAGCGATTACCCAAAGGTCGCCCTAGCGTCAGCCAGATCAAACCCAGTAAACCAGTGGAGATATCAATCAACCTGGCCCAGACCGAACAAGCCCATTCAAACCCGAATCAACGCCAATCAAGTCCTATCAAACCAAATCAAACCAAATCAAACCTGCGCGGCGGTTGGTTTGTCCTTAAATCGGACAATTCGATGCGGAAAAGAGGGCGGCGGAATGCGGATCGTCTGGCTGAGTCAAACCCAGTCAAACCGGTTTGACCCTGGTTTGACCACTAACTTGATAAAAATGATCGAGATGCTTATGTTAAGTTCAATTATGTTCCAACGGCCCCGGTGCTACCCTTGGCACGCAAATGAAAAGGGCAAAAATTGGCGATGCGCCATCCGCGCAGGTCTGCCTTGCCGAACGGGGCGCCTGCCGCTACATTAGGCGCATGGAAATGCCACTTGAGGCTCCAGTGATGACGTTGCCGAACGCAACGCTGTTTCCTCAAGCCCTGATGAGGCTGCACATTTTTGAGCCGCGCTACCGGCGAATGCTGCAGGATGTGCTGCGTTCAAGGCGCATGATGATCATCGCCATGCGCAAGCCGGGCAGCGGGCGGGAGGTGCCTTTCACCGTAGCGGGCCTGGGGCTGGTGCGCTTCTGTATCAAGAAGAAAGACGGCACGGCCAACCTGATTCTGGAAGGACTCTGCCGGGTGGAGTTGATCCGGACAGTGCGGCGAGTGCCTTATCGGGTCAGCCGTATTCGGCCCTTGCCCACGCCCAGCCGGGATAGTGTGACCATTGATGCGTTGATGGCGAAGGTGCGCGACCTAGTCACTGAACGCATCGAGCAGGAATGGCCGCCCGCGGGGAGCGGCGTCAAGAAGGCGCCGGTGCAGGAAATCGTCGCCTGCCTGGAGACGCTCAATGATCCCAATCGTGTGGCCGATTTGGTGTCGTGGTCCCTGCTGAGCGGGGCGGCGGAACGGCAAACAATTCTGGAGACGATCGAAGTGGAGGCGCGGCTCAAGCACTTGATTCATTTTTTGATGGCGGAAATCAACCAGCAGAGAAAGCGTAAAATCAAATGAGCAATCCAACCAGTGCAACGGCAGGCAGCGCCGGGCAGGACAAGATGATGTCGGCCCTGTTCGCCAGCATGGTCATGCAAAACACCAACATGGCCTTGATTTTTTTGGGACAGGCGCCCAATCCGCAAACCGGCGAGACCGCCCAGGAACTTGAGCACGCGACTTATTTTATCGACCAGTTGGAGATGCTCTCTGTCAAAACTAAAAACAACCTGGACAAACAGGAGGACGCCCTCCTCAAGCAGAGCCTGACTCATCTGCGACTGGCTTTTGTCGAGGCCGCCGCGCATCCCCAAAAGTCCGCGCCGACAGCCGCATCCCCGGCGGCCGCATCGCCGGCATCTCTGCCGGTGGATGAGCAAGAGACGCCGGTGAACGAGCCCATCCTGCCGGGCGAGAAAACAGCGGAGAGTGAGTCGCGCAAGAAGTTTTCCAAGAAGTACTGAGTGCATTGGCATGCTCGGCCCAGCGAACTTCCTTGGCGAAGGGCCGACGGATCAGAACGAGACGGTCGCGCGGTACGAGCAGTCGCCGGCCTCAGGCGCGCAGGGTGACGATGGTCGCCCCGCGCCCGCCAAAGCTGGCGCTGGCGAAGGAGAAGCGAACGACGTCCGCGCGCCTGGAAAGGATGGCATGGACGCTGCGCTGCAAATGACCGAGGCCTTTGCCGTGAATGAGGCGGACTTGCAAGATGCCGCGCTGCCGGCATTCGTCCAGATAGGCCGGAACCAGGCTGCCGATTTCCCGGGGCTTAAAGGTATGCAGGTCCAAGACGCCATCGATGGGCAGAACGACGGGCGGCGGATTGGGTTCCTGGGGCATGGCGGCGGTCAGGACTTGGGGGCGCTGGTGCTGGCGCGGACGATCAAGGCGGTGGTCAGGCGTTTGGATTCGGAGGGCTCGCCGCGCAGCAGCTTCTGCATGATGTCCATGGCCGCGACGCCGAGACGGAACTTGGGTTGCCGCACGGTGGTCAAGGGCACGCGAAAGTGTTCGCTCATCAAAATGTTGCCAAAACCAACGACGGAGAGTTGGTTGGGAATCTTGATGCCCTGATTCAAGAAAACATTGGCCGCGCCCATGGCCACCAAGTCATTCGCGGCTTGGAGTGCGGTCATGGAGGCGGACTCGTGGAGCATTTGCAGGGCGGCTTTTGCGCCATCCTCCATGGTGGCGCCGGCGGTGAAGATGAGCCGGTCGTCGGGCTCGATTTGTTGCTCGCGCAAGGCGCGGCGATAGCCTTGCAAACGTTCCTGCGCCCAAGGAGCGCCGGGTGGGCCGCACAAAAACGCAATTTTCTTGTGGCCCAATTCCAGCAGGTGGCGGGTCATTTGGTAACTGCCGCCCAGATCGTCGGTTTCCACGTTGTGGAACTGGCTGCAGAAAGGAGCACGCTGGCCCAGGATGACGGTCGGCGTTTGCCGTTGCAACAAAACGTCATAGATCGCGGCCGCGGGCGCCAGACGGTAAACCGGAAAGATAAACAAGCCGTCCACGCGGCGGGCCAGCAACCGGCGGATGCAGGCCTCCTCACGTTCGGGGGTGTTGAGAGTATGGGAGAGGAACAAATCGCAACCCGATTCGTGCGCGCCGGCTTCGATGGCCGAAATCGTGCCGCCAACGATGGGATTGGCGGCGGTGGAAAGAACCAACCCCAGCAACCGGGTCGTGCGGTTGCGCAAGGCCTGGGCCATGGAGTTGGGGACGTAGCCCATCTGTTGGGCCAGAAGGCGGATGCGCGCGCGGGTTTGGTCCGCCACGTCCGAGGCGTCGCGCATGGCTTTGGAGGCGGTCATCAGCGAGACGCCGGCGCGGGCGGCGATGTCTTTTAATCGCACCATGATTGCCGTGTTATTCATCAAACCGATGACCCTCGCCAATGCAGCTTCTGGCGAACGGTCTCGAAGAAGGAGGTTCCGCCCGGATTCAGAAGCCGCGCCACGCGGCGGCTGCGCCGAATGGTCACCGTGGCGCCTGCCTCCAGGTTGGCTTGAATCTGGCCGTCCGCGGCGATGATGGTTTGCATTTCCTTGCTCAACAACTTGACACGCACGACTGAGCTTGAGTTGATGACCACCGTGCGATTGAAAAGGGCGTGGGCGCAGATCGGGGTGATGGCAAATACTTCGGCGCCGGGACTGATGATGGGACCGCCGGCCGAAAGCGAATAAGCCGTGGATCCTGTCGGAGAACTGACGATCAAGCCATCTCCGCGATAGCAGGTCAATTCTTGGTCGTTGACGGACACCTCCAGTTCGATCAGGCGCGAGACGGCGCCACGACTGATGACCACGTCGTTGAGGGCGAACATGCGGATGGCGTGGCCTTGGCCTTCGGCTTCCACCAAGGGTTGGGATTCGATGACAAAGTCGTTGCGCCAGAGTTTTTCCAAGCCGGCGGCGATGTCCTTGGCCGAGATTGCCGTCAGGAAGCCTAAGCGCCCCAGGTTGATGCCTAGGATGGGTGTACCTGAGTCGTTGGTTTCACGAATCATGCGCAGCATCGTGCCATCGCCGCCGAAGACCAGCAGCAGATCGGTCTGGCGGGCCAAGGCGGCCGGGTCGGCGAAGGTTTCGCAATTCAAACCGGCCATGCGCGCGGTTAGGATTTCCGCCGCCGCGGCCCGGCCGGCGCGAGTGATGCATTCGGCAGCTTCGCGGACTACCGCCCGGCTGGAGGTTTTTTCGAAATTGGCCAGCAAGCCGATGCGGCGGAGCGTTTCAGAGTTTTTTTTCAAGCAACACCAGAAATTCTTTGTTGCCGGCCGGGCCCAGCAGGGGCGAGGTGGTCTCGCCCGTCCAGCGCAGGCCGGCGGTTTCCGAGGCGAATGTTTTCAATTCGTTCAAGACGCGAGCGTGAATGGCCGGATCGCGGATGACGCCCTTGCCGCGGGCGGCTTCGGCTTTGCCGGCTTGGAATTGGGGCTTCACCAAGGCCAGCATTTTACCGCAATCCTCCAGCAATGCAACGGCGGGTGGAATAATTTTTTGCAACGAGATGAACGAGCAATCGGCCACGATCAAACCGGCCCCCGCGAAGTCCGGCGGGAAAACAAGGCGGGTCAGGAAGCGCGCGTTGGTTTGCTCCATGACGAAGACTCGGGCATCGCGCCGGAGTTTCCACGCCAATTGCCCACGGCCCACATCGACGGCATAGACTTTGGCCGCGCCGTGTTGCAGGAGGCAATCGGTGAATCCGCCGGTGGAAGCGCCGAGATCGATGGCGGTTACTCCTTCCACCGCGAGTTGGAAATGGCGGAGGGCATGTTCCAGTTTGGCGCCGCCACGGCTGACGTAGCGTTCGGGGGCCTCGAGCGTCAGCGGGTCATCCGGTTGAACGAGGTCGCCGGGTTTGCGGGCGAGCTGCCCGGCGACGCGCACCTGCCCTGCCAGAATGGCACGTTGGGCTTTCTCTCGGCTGGGGCAGAGGCCGCGCTCGACGAGGGCCTGGTCCAGCCGCGGTCTTGGCATGGCGCGGCCTTGGTCAGGCGGGCTTGAGATACACGCGGCGCTGAACTTCGCGGTAGGTGGTCAGGAACATATCATTTTCCCCGACGGCTTTTTGCGCGAGTTCCGAAAGCATCGGCAACTCGGAATAATTGATGACACAGTGGACGCTGTAGGAGAAGGCCTGCAACGTATTCAATGTTTCCAGGCTCGGCCCCACCAGAAAGGTCGTGGCGTGACGCCTCTGGCTCATGGGCAGACTCTGGATCATGCGCAAGGTAGGATTCTCCAGCAAATCGGAACCGGCGAAAGTCTCCTCGATGACAACGATCTGGTAGCTGACCTGGTGGTAACGGAGGTCGAATTGCTCGAAATTCTCGACCATGTGGACTTTGTAGCCCAATTCGGTCAGGGATGTCTTGACCATGGCGAGCACCTCCGGTGTGCTGATGGCCAGCAAGGCGGGTCGGTCGCTGGGACCGATGATGTCGAATTCTTCCATGATTTATTTCAATTTGATGGAGGTCGGAAGGTTCGGCCGCGTGGCTCGAATCGGCTCTTTCATTTTCAGGTCGCCGAGGGTGACGATTTCGCCTCGGGCTTTCTTGACTTTGTCAATGTTGCGCGAGACCGTGCCGCGTTTGCTGGCGTAGAGCAGGGCTGTTTCCTCGGTAATGAGGTTTTGCTCGTAGGCCTCCAGGCAGGCGGCGTCGAAGGTTCGCCAGCCAAAGGTGTGGTTGGCTTCGATGATTTCGTAAAAGCTCTTACCTTCGCTTTCCCCGTGGACGATGGTTTCCTTGGTGCGGAGATTGGCGCCCATGATTTCGATCAGGGCGTGGCGGCCGCCGCTAATCCGCGGCGCCAGCCTTTGGCTGATGACCCAGCGCAAGATGTCGGCCAGGCGGACGCGAATTTGTTCCTGCTCCTCCGGCTCGAACATGCCCAGGATGCGGTTGATGGTTTGCCCGCAGTCAATGGTGTGCAACGTGCTCAGAACCAAATGGCCGGTCTCGGCGGCGCTGAGGCCGATTTCAACGGTTTCGCGGTCGCGCATTTCGCCCACCAACACGACCTTTGGCGCCTGGCGCAAGGCGGCGCGCAGGCCCGTGGCGAAGGAACTGAAGTCGTTGCCCATTTCGCGCTGATTGAAGGTGGATTTCTTGTGCGTATGCACAAATTCGACCGGGTCCTCCAGCGTAATAACGTGGACCGATTTGGTCAGGTTGATTTCGTTGAGCACCGCGGCCAAAGTGGTCGATTTGCCCGAGCCGGTGGCGCCGGTGACCAGCACCAGCCCCGTGTGTTCCTTGGGCACCTCGTGCAGTATTTCCGGCAGCTTGAGCTGCTCCAGGGAGGGGATTTCGGAGGTGAGCTTGCGCATGACGATCGAGTACCTGCCGCGTTGGCTGAAAATGCTGACGCGAAAGCGCAACGTGTCGGCCACGCTGTAGGAAGCGTCGCAGGAGCCAGTGCGGATCAAATCTTCGGTCAGGCGCGGATTGCCGTTGATCAAGTTCAAGGCGATCATCTCGGTTTGGTAGGGNNTGCCGGTCCAGGCCCAGCATGGTGGAAAGGATGTAATCAAGTTCGCTGCGACGCATAAATTTGGGTGGAGGCGGGGCTACACTTCATCCTCCTCCGGAGGATGAGGCAGAAACGGGCGAAATTTTTTCTTGTCAATACACTTGTCGTAGGCCTCCTCCGGCGAGATGCGCTTCATTTTCAGATGGTCCAGGATCGAATCGTCCAGCGGCGTGTTGCCGTATTTCTTGCCGACCTGAATCATGCCGGGGATCTGGTGCGTCTTGCCTTCGCGCACCAGGTTGGCCACCGCCGTGTTGAAAATCAGAATCTCCAGCGCCGCCACGCGGCCCTTGCGATCCACCCGCTTGAAGAGGTTTTGCGCCACCACCCCTTTGAGTG
Organism: Verrucomicrobiales bacterium; assembly: GCA_003140095.1. Classification (GTDB taxonomy): domain Bacteria; phylum Verrucomicrobiota; class Verrucomicrobiia; order Limisphaerales; family Palsa-1400; genus Palsa-1400. The sequence goes on from PLIU01000239.1 coordinate 36,508, forward strand.
ATTCGGAAAGGGTGGCGCGGATTTTATTTTGCTGGTCGCCGGGAAAAACGTCGATGATGCGGTCCACCGTCTTGGCCGCGCTTGCGGTGTGCAGGGTGCCAAAGACCAGATGGCCGGTGCTGGCAGCGGTCAGGGCCAGTTCGATCGTCTCCAGGTCGCGCAACTCACCCACCAGCACGATGTCGGGGTCTTCGCGCAAGGCCCCGCGCAGGGCGGCGGCGAAGGATTTGGTGTGCAAACCCACTTCGCGGTGGTTGATCAGGCAGTTCTTGCTCTCATGCACAAACTCGATGGGGTCCTCCACCGTGATAATGTGGTCGCGGCGGTTTTTGTTGGCGTAATCGATGATGGTGGCCAGCGTGGTGGATTTGCCCGAGCCGGTCGGCCCCGTCACCACCACCAACCCCTTGTGCAACATCGCGAATTTCTTAAGCACTGCCGGCAGCGGGGCGTCGAACTTTTCAAAATCTTCAAACGAGAGCACTTTGCTCGGAATCTGGCGGAAGACGGCGGCGATGCCGTACTTTTGCGTGAAAAAATTGGCGCGGAACCGCGAGACGCCGGTGATCTCATACCCAAAATCCACGTCGCCCGTTTCCTCGAAGGTCTTGATCTTGTACTCCGGGGCGATTTCGTAGAGCATGATTTTGAGTTGGTCATCCTCCAAGGGTGGATAGTCCACGCGCGTCAATTCGCCGTTGATCCGCAAAATAGGAGGGTTGCCCGACGAGAGATGCAGGTCCGATGCTTTCTGCTCGAACATCAAATTAAAAAGGGCGTCGATTCTGGCCATAATTCACTAATGCTGTCTCATGCAAGAACTCTACCAAGTTCGGCTGGAAGTGCAAGTCCGTGGATGAGGGGCCTCTGTTTCGTCCCAAAATTGGACTGGATCATGGGACGGTGACTCATAAGATTACAACCGGCAAGAAAATGGAATGCACCTTCAACGCGCTGACCCGCCAGATTCAAGAAGAAATCCGGCTGCGCGGACCGATCTCCTTCGCCCGCTTCATGGAGTTGGCTCTCTACGCGCCCGGCTTGGGCTATTATGAGCGCAGACGGGAAATCGGCCGCGGCGGCGATTTCTTCACCAGCGTCAGCGTTGGCCCGCTTTTTGGCCAGTTGCTGGCTTTCCAGTTTGCCCAATGGATGGACGCCGACTGCCCCAACGGCGGCATCCAATTCCTTGAGGCGGGTCCGCACAACGGGATGCTCGCCTCCGATATTCTGGCCTGGACCAGCCGCCACCGGCCCGATTTGTTGGCACGACTGGAGTATTGCCTTTTGGAGGCCTCTCCCGCGCGGCGGGCCTGGCAGGAGGAAACCCTGCGTTCATGGCTGCCCAACGTCAGATGGGCGTCCAGCATGGAAGCATGCGGCTGGCGGCAGATGAACGGGATTATCTTTTCCAACGAGTTTCTGGACGCGTGGCCGGTGCATCGCCTGGCGTGGTGCGCGGCCCGGCGGCAATGGCAGGAAGCCTGCGTGACCGTCGAGGACGCGGTCTTCGCGTGGGCATGGCGCCCTCCGGCGGCGGAATGGACGGGGCACTTGCCCCAAGTGCCGGCCGAACTGGCCGAAGTTTTGCCGGACGGATTCAAGGTCGAAGTGTGTCCGGCGGCGGCGGCGTGGTGGCGCGCGGCCGCCTCCAGCCTGCGGCGGGGAAAACTGCTGACGATGGATTACGGCCTGACGGACGGGGAATGGTTTCAGCCCGGGCGCGCACAAGGGACTTTGCGGGCCTTCACCCGGCACCATGCCAGCGCCGATCTGTTGAGCCAGCCGGGCGAACAGGACTTGACGGCGCACGTGAATTTTTCCGCGCTGATGGAAGCCGGACAGGCGGCCGGCTTGCGGACGGAGGGCCTGGCGCCGCAATCCAAGTTCTTGACAGAAATCCTGGCCCGGACGCGTTTGGCGCCGGAATCGTTTGAACCGTGGAACGAAAAAAGAACCCGTCAGTTCCAGACCTTGGCGCATCCGGAACATCTCGGACACAAGTTCCAAGTCCTGGTTCAGGCGCGTTAGGAACGGGGCGAAGGTTAGTAATCGTTGAGCAGGCTGGCCGTAGTGGCGCTTTCGAGAACTTGCCCGGGACGGTCGCTGTCCGTGTTCAACTTGTAGCGCGGAAACGCTTTGAGGGAAAAGGTGACGCCGGCGGTAAAATCCGTGGGCTGGCCCGGGCCTTGCGTGACCCGAAGAGTCAGTGCCGCCGTCCAGCTTCGCAGGTCGCGGTAAATGGAGTAAATCTGCTGCTGCATGGTCCCGTTCTGCGCTTCAAACCGTTCGGCGATGTGCGCGCCCCAGTTCTCGTTGATCCGATAGTAAAGACTAAAATCGATGAGGTTGTGGCCCGGCAGCGACTGGCCCGGATAAGCCTGCAATTCAGAGTCGTTGTTCATCAGGTAGTAATAGCTGGCCGAGAGGCTCAAAGCCGTTGAGGGCTGGATAAAAACGCGCTCGATAGCCTCCCGCCACCGTTTGTCCGGCAGGTCGTAAACGGTGGTGGAATTGAAGGTGATCCACGAGCGCGGACGCAAATCCAGGACGGAATACAAATCAGTGAAAGGGTGATTGGTGCCGGGGTCCAAATTCCAATCCGTATAGACCGCCCAGTTGACGAGGTCCTCGATCCCATCGCGCCGTTTGGTTTGCAGTTTGTTGCGCAGCATCAGGCGCAGCACGTTCTCGCGCTGAATGGAATCAATGGAATTGTAGTCCGGAAAATCAATGGGCAAGAGCGTCAGGCCGGGCAATTGGTAATCGAACAGCGGCACGTGCGAGGAAGCCGTAGGGATGTAAACGTAATCGAACTCCGGCTCGATGATGTGGCGCAATTCATGCACGTCCAACAGGTCGTTCTCCACCTCGGGAAAGACGCGCGAAGCCTTGAAGGTAACATCGACCCCGGTATTGAAGATGCCGCGCCCTTGCTGGTTGGTGTGTATCTGTGTGCCTTCGACATCGCTGTAATAGGTGGCCCGTCCGCCGATGCGGGGCGCTACGTTGAGCCAGCCGAAAAACGTTTCCGGCAGGGTGAATTGATGGAAGGTGTCCGCCCGCGCCGCCGAGTAATTGGGATACCCTCCCCTGGTGACTTCCGTGACGTCGTAGCCCAGGCCGCTGGGCAGCAAACTGTAATTGGTGTAGGGCACGGGCACATTGGTCTCGGAGAAAGCCCGCTTAAAATAGCCCACGGAGCTTTCACTATCGTAGAAAATCGGCGTGTCGCCCACTTCCTGGCGCAAGCCGGTTAATTTGAGATCGGGCAGCCGCTCGACCGTTTCAAAGAAATTGACCAGACGCGGCTGGAACATCCCGTCCAGAACCCAATTGTGCCACAACTCGTTGACCTCGGTGAACGAGGCCGGCTCGACATTTTTGTTATACTCGCTGACGTAGAAATCACGAATGACCAGCGGATCGCTTTGATAGTTGGCCACCACTTTGGCGCTCAGATTGGAGGAGGAGGAATAACCCTCATAGAAGAACTGGCCTCGTTGCCGGTTTTCGCCCAGGTGCGGCGCGGGGATGCCGTCGGCCTGCGGGTCCTGGTCATGCGCGTAATAGTAACGGAAGGCCGCTTCGCCCCACGCCCCCAGGTGCAGCGCGAAGTCCGGCCCGCCCGCCTGGCCGCGCCTTTCCCGTTCATCGGCGTGAATAGTGCCATCCAGCAACCCGTTGCCGTACCAGTTGTAGGCGCTCAACAAATATGGTCCAAAAATGGTGCGGTAGCCGGGCACGAATTCCCAGTTGTTCGGATGCTTCTTGAGGCTCCTCCTGTAATAAGGATAATAAAAAACCGGCGTCTTTCCGATATAAAAGGTCGCCTGATGCGCTTCGATATAATCGCCTGGGGCAATCGTAATGGTCTTGGCATGCATGGTGAAAATCGGCTTCTCATAATCATCGGTCGATATGATCGCATTGGTGGCCGTCTGGACCTTGTTGCTGACCCCCTCCAATCTTTGGCCCAGGATCGAATAAGGCATCTGCGTGGTTTTGAACAGACCCGCCCGCACGGCGCCGGTTTTGGTGTTGTAAATGAAATTGGTTCCGCGCCAGATGTGGCCGTGATCCAGGATGGTCACGTCGCCCTCGGCCGTGAGCAAGTCGGCCAGTGACTCGTCGGTGAGCTTGTCAAAGGTGATGACCGTGGTTTGATTGCTGGCCACGCCGCCCTGGCGCCAGACGGTGTTGCTGCCCTCCACGGTCATATGGCTTTGGCTGTCTCGTCCACGGATCTCGAAGTCCCCGCCTTGCTGCGCTTGACAGGCCCGCGCCCCCGCCAGCCACAGCAGGATCAAATTCAGCAGCCACGGTTGCTTCATCAGGGGCGTCCAGCTAAACAGAAGCCGGAGACGCTGCCAAGGGGATTTGCAAGTCCGCCCGCGCGGAGCGCGCGGAAGCGCATCTTAGTGTGGTAGCGCGGGTTTCCAACCTGCGCTACCTACGGCGCACGCTCCAAGGCGACTGATTTGCTGAGAGGCCCCCCTGCACGGAAACGCGGGTTACATTTTCGACGGGCGGTTTCCAGTTAAGTTTAATCGCCCGCGGACGGAAGTTTCTTTTATTGCGCCGGGGTCGGACGCCAATTGTTCAGGTTTGGGCTGCCGTCGGGCGAAAGCTCGAGCGGCTTGCCTTCGTTCTGCTTGGCCATGGCGATCTGGCGGATGATCAATTCATTCATCAAAGCCACGGGCGTTTCGTACTTCATAAAGCCGTCCGGCGGGCCGAACAGCTCGGACGGTGGCAATTCCAGGCGAAGGTTGGAAAAATTGAGGGTCATTTGCCTCGGCCCTGCCGAGGTCTGAATGCGCACGGGAAAGTCTTTGGCGTCTTGCGCCTCCCAAATCTTGAACTGTGCCGAGGAACCGTCGTTGGATTGCACCACCGCCTCGATCCGGCGGCAGGGATGACCGTTCACCTCTTCCTGTGCTGCGCCGGCAGGGTTGAGGACCACATTAGTGGGCTGGACGTTCGTGGACGCCGGCGCAAAGGCCTGCAAGGGATCGCTCAGCACAAATCCAGAATGGCTGGTTTCATTCCAGATGAAAAACATGCCCCCTTCGCTCCGTGCCCGCTTGCCTTTGGCGGGATTTTCGGGCTGGTAAATCAGCGAGCCTTGGCGACCCAGCAGGTCCCCGGCCAGCGTGCGCTGGCCGCCATTGGCTGAAGAGACAGTGCCGGTCATTTTGGCGCTGAAGCCATCGACATTGGTGAGCAAGACCGCCAGCGGTCCGGCCAGGAAATCGGGCGGCTTCTCGTCCCCTGCGCGATAGTACACCTTGGGCTGCGTTGAGCAACCCGCCATGAAGGCTGCCGTCAGCGCCAGGAAACCAGCTTGGAACAATATTTTCATGCCAGCCCTCAAGATGAACGGAAACGCGCTCCACTGCAAGCCCGTTTCCATCAACCCACAGAGGGGCTGGGCGCCGTTTGTACTTGTGTCAAATACTGCATCGTCACAAAGGCCGTCAGCAGGCAGAGCGTGCCGCAGATCAAATACGGTAACGGCGCGTGGATCACAAAAAGGCTGGCCGCGAAGATCGGACCCACAATCCGCGCCAGACTTCCCACACCCTGCGCCACACCCATCGTCGCCCCTTGTTCATGCGCCGGCGTCAACATCGAAATCATCCCGAACACCGGCGGACGCGTCAAGCTGGAGCCGATGGAAAAAATCCCCAGGCCGACGAGCAGAGTACCCCATTTCGGGACGATGGCAGAAATCCCCAGGAGGGCCAGCAGCCTTCCCCATATCGTCCGATGGTTGTGGCTGTCGGTCACTGGCAGGATTTTATTGAAGGCGGCCATACTCGCCGGAGTTAAGTAGGGCAGAAGGCAGATTCCGACGGCAGCCAGAAAAAGGCTCAACGCGATCATTTTTGGCTCGCCCATTCTCTTGACCAACCGGCCCGCCGCGCCGCCCTGCACCCCCGCGCCGATCACCCCGCAATAAGCAATAAGCAAGGAAACCGTCTCCAGGCTCTTTTCCGTGTCGATCCCAAAATTCTTCATGACCAGCAGTCCGATGGTCGATTCAAAACAAGTGAAGCAGAACGTGGCCAGGAAAAAAATGGCGATCAGCAAATTGAGCCGCGGGGTGCGCAGGATGTGCAGCCATTGTTCGACATGCGGCCGCTGTGTGACCGAATGGGCTGATTGCTGCCAGCTTTCTGGCAGCCACATAAATGCCGAGATGAAATTCAGCGCGCATAGCAACGCGGCCGTCCAACCCGGCGCCGTCAGGCCAAAATGGTCGCTGCTGACCGCCCCCAGAATGGGCCCAAGCACGAAGCCCAGTCCGAAGGCCATGCCGATCAAGCCCATTTTGGCCGAGCGCTTTTCCGGCGGCGTGATGTCGGCGATATAAGCTTGGGCGACAGTGATATTGGCCCCGCAAATGCCGGCAAAGAGCCGGGAAAGCAACATCACGCCCAGCGCGATATTGCCCGAGAGGCCCGAACCGATGGCGAAAATGACGTAGGACAAGCACGCGCAGGCCGTGCTGCCCAGCAGAACCGGACGGCGTCCCACCCGGTCCGAGAGCCGGCCCCAAATGGGAGCGAAGATGAATTGCATCAGTGAATAAGAACTGATGATGGCCCCGATCACGAAGCCCGTAGCGTGAAAGTTTTTAGCGTAAATGGGGATCAGCGGCAGGATCAGCCCGAAGCCCACCAGGTCAATCAAGACCGTCAAAAATATAATTGCAATGGATGCTTTCTTCATTGGCATGCCAGCGCGGCGCAACAACTCGCAAAAGGATGCCACGGCCGGCGCGGAGAGGCCAAGCCTACTTTTGAATTATCTCCATGTCCTCGCCCAGGGCGCGTTGGAGACGGGCGCGGGCGAGCGCGTAATCGTGCAGCGCCTGCACCTGGGTGGTGCGGGCCTGGGTCAGCGCGGTCTGCGCGCTGAGCACGTCCAACTGCGTGCCGGTGCCGGCGGTGTGCCGCGCCTCGGCCAGCCGCAAGGCCTCTTGCGCCTGTTCCTGCACCATCTTCTGCGAGTCCAGCACTTCGCGCGCCTCGATGAAATTGGAGTAGTCCGTCCGCACCTCCAATTCGATCTTGCGCCCGGACTCATCGACGTCCAGTTGCGCCTGCTCGTAACGCGCTTTGGCTTCCATCACCTTGCCGCGGGTGAGTTGCCCGTCGAAAATGTTCCAGTTCAGTTGCGCGCCAGCCGTCCAGCCTGATAAATCGGCGCTCAGATTCCTCTCGTAAGGCAGGCTTTGCCATTGGTAACCGCCGTAAATCTGCGCGTTGGGTTTGTAACCGGACTTGGCGTTGAGCAGCTCTTCGTGACGCAGGGACTGGGCTTTGCGCAAGGCCGCCAGTTCGGGCCGCTTTTCCAAGGCGCGCGCCAGAGCGGTGGGCAGATCGATCTCATATGGCCGGGCTTCCAACGTGTCGCTCAAGCGCAGCGGGACATCCTCCCAAATTGTTTTGGGCAGATGGACGGCCAGAAGGTTGAGCAGGTTGTCTTTGCCGACGCGATAGTCGTTTTTGGCCTGGATGAGGCGCGGGCGCTCGTTGGCCAATTCGACTTGCGCGCGCAACACGTCAAATTGCGGCACCGTGCCGGCGGCAAAGCGCTTCTGCACGTCTTCCAACTCGTGCGTGAGCAACTGGACCGACGCCTCATGGACGGCCATTTGCTGCTCCGCCACCAGCACGTCGTCGTAGGCCACGCGCACGGCCAGGAGCGTATCGGCCAGGGTGGTCTGATAATTCAAAAGCGCCTGTTCGCGGGTCAACTTGGCGGAACGAAAGGCCGAGGTGATGCGGCCGCCGGCGTAAACGGATTGCTGCACCTTGATGTCGGCGTTCCAGTTTTGATTGGGAAACTGGATGTTATATTGAGGAGGAAGCGGAAAGCTCTCGACGAGGGAGGGTTCCAGGTAGTTGTAGCCGCCGCCGGCGGAGAATTGGGGCAGCGCGATGGCGCGCAATTGCACCTCGATGCCGTAGGAGGCGCGCAACTCGGCCTTGCCTTTGAGAATGGCGCTGTTCTGGTGCAACGCGATCTCGACGACGTCCGCTCGGGCCAGGGATTGGGAGAAAATGTTGGTGGCGCCAGTTTGATTGGTCTGCGCGCGCGTGGAAAAGGGCGCAAGGGCCGCCAGCAACAGCGCCGCCAAATAGGACATTTGCTTCATATCGGAATCACATCCAGCTTTCGATTAAGAGCAGGAGCAGGAAACTGCCGCCCCAAAAAGCGGCCCGCGCCCTGATTCATCATTACCATAGCCACCACGTCAACAACGGCGCCAGGGCCAGGCTCGGAAAGTAATCGGCCACTTCAATCTTTTTCAGTCCCAAAATGATCATGGCCACGCAGAAGATGAGCAAACCGTCGGTGGCATTGATGGCATCGAGCATCGGCGCGGGACGCGCGCGCAAAACTGGGACCAGCAGTTGCGCCCCCAGGATCAGCGCGTTCTCCAAGGCCAGGACGGGAATGGCCGAAAGAATCACGCCCCATCCAAACCTCTCGCAAAACGCGTACGTGGCCAGCCCGTCGATCCCGGCTTTGACCACGAAGACTGGCGAGAAGCCGGTCAACCCTTCCTGCACCGAGGCCAGCAGGGCCAGCGGCCCGGCGCAAAACAAACCGGTCGCCAGCAGGAATCCGTCATTGAGCCGCCTCGGGCCCGCCGGCGCGGTCAAGGTTTTGGTGGCGTGCCGGCCGATGGAGTTGGAAAGCTCTTGCAGGTGTAATAGTTTGCCGGTCCATTTTCCCAGTGTCAGGGCCAAAATGACCAGGCCCAGTTCCCCCAACAGTTGGCGCAAGCTCCCGTTCAGACTGACCCACGTCAGTTTCAGTCCGTACCAAACCGTCAAGACGCCCAGGATGATTTTCAGCGCCAGCGGGTAGGGCGGAGGAATGGGTTTCCTGGCGGCCAGACCCCAGACGCCGCCCGCGACGATTCCGAATGCGTTGATCCATGCGCCGGTCATGCGAAGCGGTCGGCTCCGATCTTGCGGGAGTGTTCGACGGGTCGCGAAGGAAATTGGATCATGGCAGCGAGTCTCGCTTTCGCCTTGACCGGGATTGCCGTCTTTGACCGTTGTCATCCATTTATTTCAGCAGTATGCGCAACGCGCCCCGATTCGTCCAGCAAGAGAACGGAAGCGAGATGGGCCGTTTCGGAATTGGATTCCTCCTCGGAGCAGGCATCATCATCGCCGCATGCCCGCGAGCACTGCGCATTCAAGCGAGACGGCCCGCCCGAAGAATTACTTCGCCACCACGCATTGGTCGGTGGTGCTGACGGCGGGGCGGAGCGATACCACCCGCGCCCTCGAGGCCTTGGAGAAAGTTTGCCAGACCTACTGGTTCCCGCTCTATGCTTACGTGCGCCGGCGCGGTCATTCGCCAGAGGACGCCAAAGACCTTACCCAGGGGTATTTCGCGCGATTGCTGGAGCATCAAACATTGGTCAATGCCAATCCGACCCGCGGGCGGTTTCGTTCATTCATGCTGGGCGCCATGAACCACTTTCTCGCCGATGAGCGGGCAAAGCAGCATGCGCAAAAACGAGGCGGCGGCTGCGCCATTCTTTCTCTCGACCTGGCGGCTGCGGAAGAGCGTTTCGATCTGGAACCGGCGAACGATTCCAGCCCGGACAAACTCTTCGACAAACAATGGGCCGCAGCGCTGTTGGGCGCGGTGCTCAATCAATTGGCGGAGGAATACAGCCGCGACGGGAAGGCCGAATTGTTCGGCGCGCTCAAACTGACGCTCAGCGGCGCAAGCGAGTCCCAGCCTTATGCCGCGCTGGCGTCGAGCTTGGACATGAGTGAAGGCACGGTGAAAGTGGCCGTGCATCGCTTGCGCAGACGGTATCGCGCTCTGCTGCAGGCGGAAATTGAAAAGACGGTTGCCTCCCGGCAAGAGGCGAAGGAGGAAATGCGTCATTTATTTGAGGTGCTGGCCGGATCATAATCGTGACGCCGTCAATAAACCTGTAACCTCCGCCTCGCATTCCCGAAGGAAGAGGCTAACAGGTCAATATGGAAAACACTCGTCCATGTCCAAGCTGTGGCAAGCCGCTGGCCCAGAACGCGCCCATGGGGCTTTGCGCAGCCTGCCTGATGAAAGCCGGTTTTCCGACCGGAACAGGATCGGAAACGGGCGACCCAGCGCAACCTAAACCGCCGCGCTTCGTACCGCCGCAACCCGGCGAACTCGCCCGGCACTTTCCCCAACTGGAGATTCTCGAACTGATCGGGCAGGGTGGGATGGGAGCGGTCTATAAAGCGCGGCA
>PLIU01000293.1 GCA_003140095.1 Verrucomicrobiales bacterium
ACATGACGGTCAGCGTGCCGCAGTGGATTGATTACTTACCGGACGGCACGCCTTTGGATGAGCGCGGGTTTCAACCGCAGATTCCGTTTCAAGCGGCTCCCGGCGCGTTTGAAGGCGACCGGGACAACCTGCTCACCGCCGCGCTGGCGCATCTGAGTCAGGCGCCTTTGCCGGGCAAATCCATCGAAGCGCCGCCGGATCATAGTCGAGGGGTGAAGAAATAAACCAAGTGACCCATGCACTCGTGATTGGCCGCCAGCATGGCGGTGCTGACTGGCCGCCGCGTCGGGGACTTTTTGCTTGCTCCCGCGCCGGTCTTAGGCAGCAATATCAGGGTGTCGTACAAGACCTTGATTTTCGCGCCTGTTTTTTCTGCGAACCACTGTCGTAGCCTCTTCTTTTGCGGCGTGCTGATGCTGGCCTGGATGGTGGATAGCGCCCGCGCCGGCGATTGGCCGCAGTGGCTAGGTCCGCAGCGCGACGGCCACGCCGCCGCTGATTCTCCATCCGTGGAAAAATTGGCCCCGGAATTGAAGGTCATCTGGCGCAAACGCATTGGCGGCGGTTTCTCCTCTCCGGTCGTCGCAGGCGGCAAACTTGTCGTCTTCGACGAAAACGGCCGGGAGGAGGTCGCTCATTTGATGGACGCCAGGACGGGCGCGGAAATTTGGAGCGCGGGCATCGGCGCCGTTTACCGCGACGAGTGGGGCGCGGGCCCGCGCAGCACGCCGATCATCGACGGCAATCTGGTTTTTGTGCAATCCTGCCGGGGCGAGTTTCGCTGCCTCAATCTGGCCAATGGCAGCGTGCTTTGGGGCGTCAGTTTCGAGAAGGATTTCGGCGTCAAATTCCTCGGCAGCAAAGCCGACGAAGGCACGGCCGCGCGGCGCGGCAACAACGGCTCGCCCTTGGTGGACGGGGATTCGGTCCTCGTTCCCGTCGGCTCGACCAACGGCGCGACGCTGGTTTGCTTTGACAAGTATAACGGGAAGATAGAGTGGCAAGCGGGTCATGACGAAGCGGCGTATTCCTCGCCGGTGGTGGCGACACTGGCTGGCGTCAAACAGGTGGTGGCCTTCACCGCCGACGCCTTGATGGGAGTGGAGCGCAAACACGGAACCATTCTGTGGCGCGTGCCGTTTCGGACGTTTGCCAAGCGCCATGCGGCTACGCCGGTCATTTGGGGGGACACCGTCATTGTCAATTCGCAAACCATTGGGTTGGTTGGCACGAAAATCGTCGGGCAGGGCGGGGCGTTGCAGGCAGTCCCGCTGTGGGCCAACGAAGGGTTGAAAATCAATCTATCGACGCCGGTGCGGGTTGGGGATTATCTCTACGACCAAGGCCCGAGGCAGACTTACATCTGCGCCGATGCGCGCACGGGCGAGACGAAGTGGCAAGCGCCGGGATTTGGCGGGCATGGCACGGAGAATTCTTCCACGATTGTCGTTGGCAAAAATCTACTGGTCCTGACCGACGTGGGCGAACTGGTCCTGATCGCCGCCCGCAGCGATCAATACACCGAGTTATCACGCGTCCAGGTTTGCGGGAAAAACTGGAATTTTCCCGCCTTCGCCGACGGCCGCCTCTACGTGCGGGACGCCCGCGAGTTGATTTGCTACGATCTTCTGCCTTGATTCCACTCCTATGCAGAGAGTTAAGAATAATCCGGATTTTCTCGCGAGGAGTCGCGGAGCGCGCAGAGAAAAGCCATTGAAAATCTGAGAGATGATTTGATGAGATTTTACATTCAAGAATTTAGCCGGGCCTTGGGACGCCTCACTGCCCGTTGGGGCCGTAGCCCTTGGCGGGCGTGCCGTCGTCGTTCAAGTGTCCCGTGGCCCACAGCACTCCGCGCGTGACCAGACCGAGGTAGCGCGGATCGGAAACCGTCTTGTTGTTGTGCCCGATGGTGGTGCTGAAAACGCGGGTTTTGTTGGGGCCGTATTCATTGGTCCAGACGACGACAAAATCATGGGTCGTGTCACTCCCGTCATCCTGCTTCACCACCTGCTTTCCATGCGCCAGCGCGTGCGCCGTGTCGAAGACGTGGACATTGTTGTAATGTTCCTCGTTAATGGTGGTCCAATCGCTAAATCCTTTGACGATCGGGCTTTCTTTGTCCGTATAAGCAATAGCGATCGGCTTTTGCTCGAAGTGCCGGCTGGATTGCAGGCCGAGATATTCAAACCAAAGCCCATGCGGCGTGCCGAGGGTGACCGGATCGTTCGGGTCGCCAATCCGATAGCAGTGCATGGCGCAATGAAGGTTCACCCCGGGGAGTCCGTCGCGATGCGGTTTGAGTACCGCTTCCACTACCTTCGGGTCGGAAATATCCGACACGCATTCGTCGTGGATGACCAGATCGTAGCCGTTGGCATAATCCGGGTTGCCCAGAATGGGCAGCGGCGCGCGAGTGGTGGTGTCGTCAGAATAAACAATGTCCACATGCACATTTGCGCGTTGCTCCAGGCCCTTTTTGAGGATGTCCTTTTGTTTGGCGTAGTCATGGCAGCATCCACCGGTGACGAGCAAAAGGCGGAGCGTTTTGGGCTCATCAGCCGCCCTGCCGGACAGGGCCGCGAAAAGAATTGAAGTGGCCACTGCAAAACCGGGGAACCAAAGGTGTTTGTTCATGTCCGAGTTGTAACCCTGGGCGGCGCAGAAGGGAAGGATTATTGTGCGCGTCCACCGAGTAGTGCCCTGGCTTTTTGCAAGGCTTCCTCGATCTTGGAAACATCTTTGCCGCCGCCGCGGGCGTTGTCGGGGCGGCCGCCGCCTTTGCCGCCGAGGATCGGGGCAATTGCTTGCATGATTTTTCCCGCCTGGAACGCGGCTGTAAACTCCGGCGACACCGACGCTACCAGCGCCACCGCGCCATTCGCCGTCCCGGCCAGCACGATGACGCCTTTGAACTGGCTTTTGAGCGCATCGGCCGCGCTTTGCAGAAAATCGCCGTCGGCCGCGCCGAGATTCTCGACAATAATGGGAACGGCGCCGGCGGTGTTGGCCTTGGCCACCAAGCCGCGCGCGGTCTCCGCCGCCTGTTTCTGCCGCGCCGCTTGAAGCTGCTTTTCCAAATCCTTTTGCTGGGCCAGGAGGGATTCGATTTTCTTTTCCATGTCGGCCACAGGCGCGTTGATTTTGCCGGCGACGCTGGAAATCAGCGCCGCGTCTTCCCGTGTCTTGTCATAAGCGCGCAGTCCTGCGATTGCTTCAATGCGCCGGATGCCCGACGCCACCGCGCCTTCGCTGACGATGCGAAACAGCCCGATTTCACCGGTGGCCCGAGTGTGCGTGCCGCCGCAAAGCTCCATCGAATATCCGTCCAGCGCCCCCGCCTTGCCGCCAATTTGCACGACGCGAATCACGTCGCCGTACTTTTCGCCGAAAAACTGCATGATGTCCTTGCGTCCCTTGACTTGCGCGTAAGGAAACTCGCTCCAGGTGACGCCCGCGTTTTCCAGAATCCGCTCGTTGACCAGTTTTTCCACGTCGCCGACCTGTGCCGGTGTCAGTGGGGCGCTGCTGAAGTCGAACGTCAGTTTCTCCGGTCCGACGTAGGAGCCTTTTTGGATCGCGTCCGGGCTGGCCACTTCGTGCAAGGCCCAGTGGAGCAGGTGAGTGACCGAGTGATGGCGTTGAATGGCGCCCCGCCGCGCCGCGTTGACGCGCAACTCAATGGGCGTGCCCGGTTCCGGCGCGTCCTTGTCTGCCAGTAAATGGAGAAAGGTGTTGGCGATTTTTTGAGTGTTGACAATGTGCCAGACCTTGCCGCCGGCCTGCGCCTCGCCCGTATCGCCTACTTGCCCGCCCATTTCCGCGTACATCGGCGAAATATCCAGCGTGAGCGCCAGCTTATCCTTGAGGTTGACGACTTCAAGCACGGTCGCAGCCGCCTGCAATTGATCAAAGCCGACAAAACGAGTTGGCGTGGAGGTGTCCACGCGGGACGCAGCCACGACTTCCTTCTTTTGCGCGGCGCGGGCGCGGGCGCGCTGTTCCTCCATCAACGTATTGAAGCCTTCGACGTCCACGGTCAAACCGCGCTCGCGAGCCACTAACTCCGTGAGGTCGAGCGGGAAGCCGTAGGTGTCGTAAAGCTTAAATGCGTCCTCGCCAGAAATAACTGGTTGGAAATTTTGATGAATTTTGCTCCACTCTGAGGCTCCAAGATGTGTTAATAAGTAAATGCTCTTTCGCTGCTCACCAATGAAAAATTCTACATAATCGATTGACTCTTTATCTCCTTCTAGCTTCGTGGCGATTCCCGTTGTGTAGCCGATTTTTTTGGCAGCATTTTTTAAGGAGTTCGCAAATACTTGATTCTCAAAAAGACTAATTCCTTTATCCAGAGTCTTGTTAAACGCCTCTTCTTCAGCCTTGATCACTTCCTGGACATGCGACTGCTTTTTGCGCAACTCTGGAAAAACCTCTCCCATTTTTTCGGCGAGGACTTCCACAAGTTTGTAGAAGAACGGTTCGTGGAAATCGAGCGTGCGACCATAGCGCACGGCTCGGCGAAGAATGCGGCGCAAGACATAATTGCGGTCGTTGTTTCCCGGCAAAATGCCGTCGGCGATAGAAAAACTGAGGGTGCGAATGTGATCGGCGATGACGCGGAAGGCGATGTCTATTTTTTCCTGATCTGTCTCGCCGGTGGTTCCGGGTTTTGGGAGAGTGGAATGATACTTCTTGCCGCTGAGTTTTTCCAAGCGGTCGAAGATGGGGCGGAAAATATCAGTTTCGTAGTTGGAGATGGTTTTGCTGAAATCTTTGAAACCGTTCGTGTTCTGGATGATGCCGGTGACGCGCTCGAAACCCATTCCGGTATCAACGTGGTTCGCGGGCAGCGGCGAAAACGTACCGTCGGGGTTCGCGTTGAATTGGATGAAGACGAGGTTCCAAATCTCTATGCAACGGGCGTCGCCTTTGTTGACAAGCGTCCCTTTGGTGTCGCCGGCGGGCGTCAGATCGACGTGGATTTCCGAGCAGGGGCCGCA